>DRNU01000115.1 GCA_011374975.1 Gammaproteobacteria bacterium
CGGTCTCAATATTGCGTGAAGCCAGCCGCTCCAGCAGCGCCGCATCGAAATGCAGCCCCGCGGTCGGTGCCGCCACGGCACCCGGGTGGCGGGCGTACAGGGTCTGGTAGTCCTCGCGGTCGGACTGGTTGTCGGGGCGTTCTATATAAGGGGGCAACGGTACATGGCCGTGGGCCTCCAGCAGCTCCAGTACCGGCGTAGCGCCGGCAAAGGCCAGCTCAAACAGGTCGTCGCTGCGGCCCAGCACCGTGACCGGCAAGCCGGTCTCGCCCAGCAGTAACTCACTGCCGGGGCGCGGCGATTTACTGGCGCGCACGTGCGCCAGCACCCGGCGCGTATCGAGTACCCGCTCCACCAGCACTTCGACCTTGCCGCCACTGGCCTTGTGGCCGAGCAGCCGTGCGGGGATGACCCGGGTGTCATTCAGCACCAGCAGGTCGTCATCATGCAGCAAATCAATGAAATCCGTCATATGCCGATCATACAGCCCCACATCACGGCCCAGCTCCAGCAGCCGGCTGCTGCTGCGCGGCTGGGCGGGCCGGTTGGCGATGAGTTCTTCCGGCAGGCTGTAATCGAAGTCACTGGCGAACATGGCGCGGCATGGTACCACAGCGGCGCTGCCGGCCTTGTTGCGGCCGGGGCAGGAATCCTTATACTGGCGCGCCTGTGCCGGGGTGGCGGAACTGGTAGACGCGCCGGATTCAAAATCCGGTTCTGGCAACAGAGTGTGGGTTCGATTCCCACCCTCGGCACCACCTCACAGGCATTCCACCAGAATGCCCGCAGGTCGACAAGCCAAGTGGTTGACCTATAATCAGTTACCTTACCGACAGGCCTTGCAGCAGCAGGCTGTCCGGTTATTGTTCGCAAACACGTTGTAATGGGAGAACTCATGTCCGGAACCCGCTTTACTCTGGAAGTCCAACCGCAAATTCCGGAGAAACTGGGGCGGCTCGTGGAGCTGGCCAATGATCTTCTCTACAGCTGGGACCGCACGGTGCGCTCGCTGTTCTTCCGCATGGATCCTGCCCTGTGGGAAAACTGCGGACACAACCCCAGGGTGTTCCTGCGCCGGGTCTCCCAGCAGCGCCTCGACGAGGCCGCTGAAGACCGCATCTATATCGAGGCCTTCAACCGGGTACTTTCGACCTACGACTCCTATTTACACGAGCACCAGCGCAAGGGCATCGACAAGTATCTCAACCCCAGGAAAGACCTGATTGCCTACTTCTGCGCCGAATTCGGCCTGCACGAGAGCCTGCCGATCTACTCCGGCGGCCTCGGCATCCTGGCCGGCGACCACTGCAAGGCCGCCAGTGACCTGGGCATTCCCTTCGTTGCCGTGGGCATGCTCTACCGCCAGGGGTATTTCACCCAGACCATCGACGAGCACGGCAACCAGGTGGCGCACTACACGACCACCGATTTCGACCAGCTGCCGCTGGTACCGATGCATGATGCGGAAGGCAAGGAACTGCGTGTGCTGCTGGACTTCCCCGGCCGCACCGTGCAACTCAAGATCTGGAAGGCCAATGCCGGGCACATCACCCTGTACCTGCTCGACAGCGCACTGCCCGAGAACGAGGAAGCCGACCGCGCCATCACTTATCAGCTCTACGGTGGCGATATCAACACCCGCATCCAGCAGGAACTCGTGCTTGGCATCGGCGGCGTACGCGCACTGCGCCTGCTGGGCCTGGAACCCACTGTCTGGCACATCAACGAGGGCCATGCGGCATTCCAGGTGCTGGAACGCTGCCGTGAACTGGTGGCAGCCGGCCTGGATTTCAGTGCCGCCCTCGAACAGGTCGCCAGCGCGACGGTGTTCACCACCCACACCCCGGTGCCGGCCGGGCACGACATCTTCGACCACAGCCTGGTGGCCAGCTATTTCAGCGGCTATGCCGAACAGCTGGGCCTGTCGATGGAGGAATTCCTGCAAATCGGCACCAGCCCGTCCAACCACGGCAGCTTCAACCAGACCGTGCTGGCGCTGCACGGCTCGCGTTTCCACAACGGCGTCAGCAAGATTCATGGCGAAGTCGCATCGCGCATGGAAGGCTACGTGTGGCCGCAGATCCCGGAACACGAGAACCCCATGCGCCACGTCACCAACGGGGTGCACGTGCAGACCTTCCTGGCCTACGAGTGGAGCAACCTGTACGACATGCGCTTCGGCCTGCAATGGCGCAATGAACTGCTCAACGAAGAGTACTGGGAACGCATCGACGAAATACCCGATCACAGCTTCTGGAGCCTGCGCCAGTCGCTCAAGTCCGAGCTGCTGAACCAGGTACGGCGCCGCGTGGCGCTGCAATGCCGGCGCAACCGCTGCGGCGAGGCGCATATCGACCGCGTCACGCGCCTGCTCAGCCCGCACGAGGCGGACATCCTGACCATCGGCTTCGCACGCCGCTTCGCCACCTACAAGCGTGCCACCCTGCTGTTCTCCGACCCGGAACGCCTGGCGCGCCTGCTGAACGACCCCAAGCGCCCGGTACTGCTGATTTTTGCCGGCAAGGCGCACCCCAGCGACCTGCCCGGACAACAGCTGATCCAGGTCATCCACGAATTCTCGCGCCGCCCCGAGTTCATCGGCAAAATCCTGCTGCTGGAAGGTTACGACCTGTCACTGGGCCGCAAACTGGTGTCCGGCGTCGACGTGTGGCTGAACAATCCCGAATACCCCATGGAAGCCAGCGGCACCTCCGGGCAGAAAGCCGCCATCAACGGCGTCATCAACCTCAGCGTACTGGACGGCTGGTGGGGCGAAGGTTACAACGGCGAGAACGGCTGGGCGATCACCCCGCACGACCAGCGCTATGACGCCGCTTTCCGTAACCAGGAAGAAGCCAACGAACTGCTGGATATCCTCGAACACCAGGTCATCCCGCTCTACTACGACCGCAACGGCCACGGCTTCTCGGAAGGCTGGGTGCACATGTCCAAGGCCTCGATGAAATCCGCCCTGCCGCAGTTCAACTCACAGCGCATGGTCATGGACTACATCAGGGGCTTCTATAGCCCGGCCTCCGAACAGGGCCGCAAACTGGCCAGAAACCGTTCGCGCGGTGCAAAAGAACTGGCGCGCTGGAAAACCAGGGTCCGGGAACGCTGGCCCTCCGTCACCTTGCGTCGTGTCGACAAACAGCTCTGCGCCGTCACCGCCGGCGACAAGGTTCGCATCGAAATTGCTGCACAACTGGGTGACCTGTCACCGTCCGACGTACGACTGGAGTGCGTCATCGGCATCGAGGACGAACACCACGAATTCCAGGCCAGTGAATACTTCGGTTTCACTGCCAGCGAAAAACTGGACACCGGCGAGACACTGTTCGTACTGGACCTTGACCCGCCCTTACCCGGCCTGCAGCTGTACCAGATCCGCATGTACCCCTGCCACGAGCTATTAAGCCACCGCTTCGAAACAGGCTGCATGATCTGGCTGTAAGAACTACAACCGGCCCACGCATTCCAGTTTTTTGCGCCGTGCCGGTGGGAGGTGTCTCAGCCCCGGCCGTACAACCTTATCCACTCACCCAGCCGCTCACTGTGCTCCGGCTGCAGCTGCTCCCAGGTAAAGCGCCACTGCCAGTTACCCTCGGTAACACCGGGCGTATTCATGCGCTGCGAACCGTCCAGGGCAAGCAAATCCTGCATCGGCAACACCGCGAGCCCGGCGACCGACGCCAGCGCGGCACGCACCAGCGGCCAGGGCATGGGGTCCTGGTCGGCAAGATAACGGTGGATATAGGCACGCTGCTCATCGGACTGCTCGTGGTACCAGCCGACAGTCGTATTATTGTCATGCGTTCCGGTATATACCACGCTGAGCGCTTCATGCCTGTGTGGCAGATAAGGATTATCGGGTGAGCCGTCGAAGGCAAATTGCAGGATCTTCATGCCGGGCAGGCCAAACTGCCTGCGCAGCGCCGTGACTTCGTGCGTAATAACCCCGAGATCCTCGGCAACCAGCGGCAGCTCACCGAAGGCCTGCTTCAGCGCTTCGAAAAACGCCGCGCCCGGCCCCGCCACCCAGCGCCCGTTCACCGCCGTGTCCGCGGCCGCATCGATTTCCCAGTACGCTTCAAAACCCCGGAAATGGTCAATGCGCATCAGATCGAACAGCTCCAGCTGGCTGCGGATACGCTCCAGCCACCAGCGGTAACCGTCCGCGGCCATCGCCTGCCAGTCATAGTGCGGGTTACCCCAGCGCTGGCCGGTGGCGGAAAAATAATCGGGCGGCACACCGGCAACCACGCGCAACCGGCCCTGTTCGTCGAGTGCGAACAGGCGGCGGTTGGCCCAGACATCGGCGCTGTCGTAGGCCACGAAAATCGGAATATCACCAAACAGCAGCACACCGCGCTCGTTGGCATAGTGGCGCAGCGCAAGCCACTGCCGGAAAAACAGGAACTGCTCGAACTGCACCTGCTGCACGGTACCGGCCAGGCGCACCTGCGCCTCGGCCAGCGCCTGTGCTTCACGGTCGCGCAGTTCCGGCGGCCAGTCGAACCAGGCACGGTTGTTGAAGTCGGCGCGTAATGCCTGGTAAAGCGCAAAATCATCCAGCCAGTGACTGTGCTGCGCGGTAAAAGCCGCCAGTGCGGCACGCTCGTCGTCACCGGCATTGCTCAGGAAACCGTTGTGTGCGGCAACCAGCCGCGCCTTGCGCTGGCAGTCGATATCCAGCTGAGGATCGATGTGGGCATCATCCAGCCAGCCGGCATCGACCAGCCGCTGTAAACTGATCAGCCGGGTACTGCCGGCGTGTACCGACAGGCACTGGTAGGGCGACTGGTCTTCGTGGGTCGGCCCCAGCGGCAGGGTCTGCCACAGGCGGATACCGCAACCGGCGAGAAAATCGACGAAGCGATAGGCATCCGGACCCAGATCGCCGTTGCCGGCGCTGCCGGGCAGGGAAGTCGGGTGCAGCAAAATGCCGGCACGGCGCTGTTCAAACAATTCCATGTCAGTATCCGGAAAAGGGCTTCAATCGGTCGCCTGGCCCTGGCGCATCACCCCGCCCATGGCGGGATCACCGGAACCACGCGCAAAGGTATGCGCCAGGTATTCCGGGGGTTCCTGGTCCAGCAGGTTATACAGGTTGGACAGGTGCATGCGGAACAGCGATTCAAAGTCGCTTACTGAATTGGCCGGGTTGTAGTCACCAAACCACCAGAACCAGTCCGAACCCTCACAGACCGCCAGCTGCAACTGTGCGGCGAGGATCTGTTCGCTGTTCAGGTCACCTGTGTTGCAGGCCCTGTCGAAGGCACGCTTGGCATCACCCAGCATATCCCAGCCACGGTTCTTGTCGCGGTCACCGATCCAGGTCGAGAAGGTGCCGTACACCCAGGAGCCGCTCACGATGTCGGACAGGCTGGCGATCTCCACCCCGTCATCGAGGCATTCGGAAAACGTGGACAGCTTCAGGGTCGGGTGTGCGGCGAGTTGTTCGTACAGTGAGCGCAGGAAGTGGTAGCCGTTCTCCGGGAAATGCTCCCAGGCATTCTCGCCGTCGAGGATGACCGGCAGGGCCAGTTTGCGGTCCGGGTGTGCGGCGGCAACCTGTTCCAGGTGGTGGATAAAGTTGGCCACCGCATCATCCGCATGCCAGGTGGAATAGTTGAAACCGATTTCATCAGACAGCTTGTCATCGCGGAAGAAGCACACCAGCTTGCCGTCTTCGCCCAGCCGGTAACCCTGCAGGACCGCATCGTGCGCCGCCACCGCGTCTTCGCCCTGCGTCTTGCGCAGGCTGTTGCGCAACACGGTTTCACCGGTCGCCGTCCAGCGGAAGCCGTATTCTTCCAGCAACTCCAGTACCGGCTTGCTGATACTGCCTTCCGACGGCCAGCAACCGGTGGGCTTGCGGCGAAAATACTGTTCGAACACGTTGACGCCTTCACGCAGGTGCCAGCGTGCGCGTTCCTCGCCACCCTGGTAGAACTCGAGTTCCGGCAGTAACACATCGGGCATGGCTTCACGTGCGCTTTGCAGGTCCAGCATCAGCGGCAGGATGGGGTGCGCATAGGGCGAAACCGCCAGCTCGACCTTGCCGCTGTCGGCAAGGTCGGCGTAACAGTCGATGATGCCGGACAGCAACTCGCCGATCAGCACCAGCAATTCACGACGGTCATGCAGGGAAAAATTATTGCCCTGCTCCTGCCAACGCTGTACCCGCAGGTCATTGCGCCGCACCGTCTCCCCCAGCCAGCCCAGGTGGTACCAGAACACCAGGTCGGACAGGAACTGGTCACTGACGTAGAGCAGGTCCTTGCAGTTCTCCAGGAACGGCCCGGCCAGTTCGACCAGCCGCAGATAGGCCGGGAAACGTTCCACGATGCGCTGGCGGTTGACGCGCAGGCAGTTGTTGACGAGCTCCATGCGCTGCTCGGCATGTGCCGGTAATACCGGCGCCACCAGTGCCGCCAGCAGCGGGTCCCGGATCGCCTTGTGATCACGCAGGAAACCGCTGATCTGGGCAGCGTAATCGTCCAGCTGCTCCAGCAGCACGGGTGCGAAGTTGATCACCGCCCGGGCATCGGGCACGGCCTCGATATGCGCTGCCATGTCGACGTAATCCTTGATGGCGTGCAGGTAGGCCCAGGGCAGTTTGTACTCGCCGCTGATCAGGTCGCAGTACTGCGGCTGGTGCATGTGCCAGCACAGCACGATACGCAGGCCGTTCTTACCGGACATGGTGCAGTTCCTGGTGCAGCATTTCCGGGGTCACCAGCACCACGCCACCCGGCGTCACATGGAAACGCTCGGCATCCTGCACCGGGTCTTCACCAATCACCGTGCCTTCCGGGATGCGGCAGCCCTTGTCGATGACCGCGTTCTGAATCCTGCAATGGCGTGCAATGCGCACATCGGGCAGCACCACGGCATGCTGCAACAGTGAATAGGAGTTCACCTTGACGTTGGAGAACAACAGGGAATGGCGGATGGTCGAGCCGGAGATCACACAACCGCCGGACACCATGGAATCCACCGCCATGCCACGCCGGTCTTCATCGTCGAAGATGAACTTGGCGGGCGGCATCTGTTCCTGGTAGGTCCAGATCGGCCAGTCACGGTCGTACAGGTTAAGTTCCGGAGTGACACCGATCAGCTCCAGGTTGGTGGCCCAGAACGCATCCACGGTACCCACATCACGCCAGTAGGCCTGGCGGCCGCTCTGCACGTCACGGAACGGGTAGGCGAACACGCGGTACTTGCTGATGATCGAGGGGATGATGTCGTGACCGAAATCGTGGCTGGATTTACTGTCATCGGCATCCTTGATCAGCTGTTCAAACAGGAAACTGGTGTTGAACACATAGATCCCCATGGACGCCAGCGCCATGTCGTCACTGCCCGGCATGGGCGCGGGGGAATCCGGTTTTTCGTTGAACTCGCGTACACGCCCGCCTTCATCGGTGGTCATGACACCGAATGCACGCGCAGCCTCCAGGTCGACTTCCAGGCAGCCCACGGTCATGTCAGCGCCCTGTTCGACGTGCTGCGCGATCATGGGCCCGTAGTCCATCTTGTAGATATGGTCCCCGGCCAGGATCAGCACATACTCCGGTTTGTGGTTACGGATAATATCCAGGTTCTGGTAGATGGCATCGGCGGTACCGGCGTACCAGGACGACACAATACGCTGCTGGGCCGGTAGCAGTTCCACAAACTCGCCGAATTCACCGCGCAGGAAACTCCAGCCGCGCTGGATGTGCTGCAGCAGGGAATGCGCCTTGTACTGTGTCAGCACACCCACCCGGCGAATACCCGAGTTCATGCAGTTGGAAAGCGGGAAATCGATAATACGGAACTTGCCACCGAAAGGAACTGCCGGTTTGGCGCGCCATAATGTCAGCTGCTTGAGACGGGAACCGCGCCCGCCCGCCAGAATCAGTGCCAATGTATCGCGGGTCAGGCGACTCACAAAGCGTGGGGTGGACACGGAATTCATCCAGGCTCCTTACAGGTGTGTCAATAAAACATCAAATTGAGGCCAACATCCTGCTAGCGTTGATGCCTATGGTACCATTTGTACCGGCGCTGAAAAGTTACCATTTTTTATAAACAGAGACATAGCTTCTATGACACAGCAGGCATCAGGCCCAGAGACCACCGCCAGCCCGTTACCGGAACCGTTACTGCGCATCGTCGAGGCGCGGCACCATGACCCTTTCGAAGTACTGGGCAGGCACCGCGACGGAGACCAGGACCTGGTCAGGGCATTCCTGCCACGCTGTCACGATGTGCGTATTCTCGATACCGATATCACCCTGACCCGCATCGAGGGCACTGATCTGTTTGAATGGCGCGGCGACGGCAGCGCCATTCCCGGGCACTACCAGCTGGGCTGGATCGACCAGGACGGCTTCGAATGCTCGGCCCGGGACCCCTACAGCTTTGCGCCCCAGCTGGCCGACTTCGACCTGCACCTGTTCGGTGAGGGGCGTCACCTGCATGCCTACCGCTTCATGGGCGCACACCTGTGCGAGGTCGACGGTATCGCCGGCACCCGTTTCGCAGTCTGGGCGCCCGGCGCGGAGCGCGTCAGCGTGACCGGCGACTGGAACCACTGGGACGGCCGCCGGCACCCGATGCGCGCCCGCGGTGACAGCGGCGTCTGGGAACTGTTCATCCCCGGCATCTGTGCGCACACCTACTACAAATACGAGATACGCAGCCGCGAGCACGGCAGCATCCACCTCAAGACCGACCCCTACGGTCAGGCTTTCGAACTGCGACCCGGCACCGCCTCGGTCACACATTACCCGGCCGATTACGCCTGGAATGACGCACAATGGATGCAGGCGCGCGCCGACAATGGCTGGCTGCACCAGCCCATGTCCATCTATGAAGTCCACCTCGGTTCCTGGCAGCGTGATGAGCTGGGCCAGTTCCTGAACTACCGGCAACTGGCCGAATGGCTGGTGAACTACGTCAAGGAAACCGGCTTCACCCACATCGAACTGCTGCCCGTCACCGAACACCCGCTGGATGCCTCCTGGGGTTACCAGACCACCGGCTACTTTGCCCCCACCAGCCGTTTCGGCACCGCCGACGACTTCCGCTGGTTCGTCGACCACTGCCACCAGAACGGCATCGGCGTCATCCTCGACTGGGCACCCGGCCACTTCCCCAAGGACGACTTCGCGCTGGCGCGCTTCGACGGCACCGCCCTGTACGAGCACGAAGACCCGCGCCGCGGCGAACACCGCGAATGGGGCACCCTGGTGTTCAACTACGGGCGCAACGAAGTACGCAACTTCCTGCTCTCCAGCGCTATCTTCTGGCTGGAGGAAATGCACATCGACGGGCTGCGCGTCGACGCCGTGGCTTCCATGCTCTACCTCGACTATTCCCGCGACCCCGGCGACTGGATTCCCAACGAATACGGCGGCCGTGAAAACATCGACGCCATCCACTTCCTGCGCCACCTCAACCAGGTCACCCATGCCGAACAACCCGGCAGCATGATCATCGCCGAAGAATCCACCGCCTGGCCGCAGGTCACGCGCCCGGTCGACGTCGGCGGCCTCGGCTTCAGCATGAAATGGAACATGGGCTGGATGCACGACACCCTGCAATACATGGGCAAAGAGGCCGTACACCGCAAATTCCACCACAACCAGCTCACCTTCGGCCTGCTGTACGCCTTCAACGAAAACTTCGTCCTGCCCTTCTCGCACGACGAAGTCGTGCACGGCAAGGGCTCCATGCTGGACAAAATGAGCGGCGACATCTGGCAGCGCTTCGCCAACCTGCGCCTGCTCTACACCTACATGTTCACCTACCCCGGCAAAAAACTGCTGTTCATGGGCAGCGAATTCGGCCAGTACGCAGAATGGAACTCGGACGGCACACTCGACTGGCACCTGATGGAAGACCCGCGCCACGCCAACCTCAAACAACTGGTGCACGACCTCAACCAGCTGTACCGCAACCAGCCCGCACTGCACCAGTACGACTTCGAGGCGGACGGCTTCCGCTGGCTGGAATGCAACGACGCCGACAACTCCACCCTGAGCTACTACCGGCAAAGCGATGAACAAATGGCCATCGTGGTACTCAACTTCACCCCCGTACCCCGCCAGGGCTACCGGCTGGGCGTACCCGCCGCCGGCGAATACCAGCTGCAACTGAACTCCGACGCCGGTTTCTACAGCGGCAGCGACATCCCGGTACAGGGCCACTACCACAGCGAATCAGTCCCCTGGATGAACCAGCCGCAATCCATCGTACTGGACCTCCCGCCCCTGGCCGGCCTGATCCTGCTCAAAACCCCGTAGCCACCGTCCCGGCAAAACAACCACCACGGCCCGGCCACCCAATTTTTTGCGCCATGCCGGTGAGGCCTTTCCTGCGCCTTGCGCCCCGCGCCTGAAGCCGGAAAGGCCTCACCGGCATGGCGCAAAAAAGCCCCCTGACAACGCGCCCAAAATCAATCGAGTCTGACCCCATTGATCCCGACACTGGCTCAATAGGCTGAACATCTCTGTCACGCACACTTGCATTCCGCAGCCATTGGCCTTATTTATTAAGTGATGCCTTCATGACGAGGGCGCCAGCCGGGAGGACACCAGCGTGCCGCAAATCCGCGAACCCGCCGTAGCCGGGATGTTCTACCCGGATGACCCCGTATTATTGCAACAACAGGTCGAAAGCCTGCTGCAACGCGAGGTCGCCGTCGCCAACCCCCCCAAGGCACTGATCGTGCCGCACGCCGGCTACATCTACTCCGGTCCCGTCGCCGCCAGCGCCTACCTGCAACTGCTGCCCGTGCGCGACAGCATCCGGCGCGTGGTCCTGCTCGGCCCCTCGCACCACACCGGCTTCAGCGGTCTGGCCGCCAGCAGCGCACAATACTTCTCCACCCCGCTGGGACTGGTGCGTATCGACCAGCAGGCCATGGACGACATCCTGCTGCTGCCCCAGGTGCGCGTCCTTGACGAGGCACATGCCCAGGAACACAGCCTCGAAGTGCAACTGCCGTTCCTGCAAGTGGTGCTGGGAAAAGACTTCGGCCTGATACCCCTGGTCGTCGGCGAAGCAGAAGCTGAAACAGTCGCGGAAGTCATCGACACACTGTGGGGCGGGCCGGAAACCCTGTTCGTCATCAGCTCGGACCTCAGCCACTACCTGGATTACCAGACCGCACAACGCCTGGACAGCGCCACCTCCACCGCCATCGAACAACTCAACCCGCAAGCCATCGACTACCGCCAGGCCTGCGGTCGCAACCCCGTCACCGGCATACTGCTGGCCGCACGCCGGCACGGCCTGCAGGCCACCACACTGGACCTGCGCAACTCGGGCGACACCGCCGGCAGCCGCGACCGGGTAGTGGGCTATGGTGCCTATGCCCTTTACTGAATCACAACGCGCCACACTGCTGGACACCGCCTGGCAATCCATCCGGCACGGCCTGTTACACCGCAGGCCGCCAGCGATAAACATTGCAGATTTTGACCCGGTACTCACCAGCCCGGGCGCCAGCTTTGTCACCCTGCACGCGCAGGGCGCGCTGCGCGGCTGCATTGGCTCACTGGAGGCGTATCGCCCGTTAATCGAAGATGTATCCGAAAATGCCTTCGCGGCCGCATTCCGCGACCCGCGTTTTAACCCGGTGCAGGAAGAAGAGCTGGACGGTATCAATCTGGATATCTCGGTACTCGGCACCCCGGAACCCCTGCATTTCAGCTCCGAACGGGACCTGCTACACCAGCTGCGCCCCGGAAAGGACGGCCTGATCCTGCAGGATGGCAATTTCCGCGGCACCTTCCTGCCCGCGGTGTGGGAGTCCCTGCCCGAACCGGAACAGTTTTTACAACACCTGAAACTGAAAGCCGGGCTGCCGACCGATCACTGGTCCGACACCTTGCAGGTATGGCGCTACAGCACGGAGAGTTTTGGCGATACCTGAAACGCAGTGCCGGAACGACGGACACTGCATGATTCCAGGTTTCCCTGGCGGTTTATTTCCTGACCTGGATCCTGCAACCGCCAACCGAGCCCGGCATGCAGGCCTGCTGGTCGATCCATATCGCGTTATCCAGGATTGCGCCACTGAGGTCCGCACCCTCGATCCTGGCGCCGCTGAGGTTGGCGTAGGACAGGTCGGCATCCACCAGTTTGCTGTTGCGTAAATCCGAGCCGCGCAGCGCCACACCCACCAGGCGCGCATGGCTCAGGTCCGCACGGCTCAGGTTACTGAGATTCAGGCTGCTGTATTCGAGGTTCACACCGGCCATGCTGGCGCCGGACAGTTGTGCGGCATCCAGGCGTGCGTTGCCGATCTGCGCACCGACCAGGTCCGCACCCTCGGCGACCAGGCCGATCTGGTTACAGTGGTTCCAGTTTACGCCGGGCCGTGCCGGCGCCGCGCAATCCGGCGGCACCGTCTCCGGCGCCCCCAGCTCCAGCAGATAGCTGAGCATGAAACCCAGCAACACCAGCGCAACCGCCACCAGCGGGTAGCGGTACAGTTTGCTGCTGGCGCGTGGCTGGTGCGCAACCTGATACTTGATCAGCCGGTGCCGGACCTGTTCCTCGGTCTCGGCACGCCGGCGCTCACGTCCGCTGCGCAGGTTCTTGACCTCCTCGCTACAGCCGTTGGGCGCACGTTCACGCCGGTCGACGGGCTGACGCTCATCCTCGCGCATACGTGCAATCAGCAGCTTTTCCAGGTTTTCTTCGGTGGGCGGCAGCCGCATGACTTCGGGAATCAGCTCGGGATACACCGACAACGACTGCCAGGCACCGCCCTCCGGGCGCACCTCGCCATCCGGACAGATACGGCCCAGCAGGATATAGCGGCTGATCTGCTGCTGCGGGTACGGCCCGCGCACCACGCCGTTACGCCGCGTGTACCAGAGTATCCGCTGTGATTTTACTGTCTTCATGCCCTTGTATCAGCCTTCATTCCTTATCGCCGTTCCCTTGCACAGGCAAATAATGCAGTATAGATGCCATGTTTTGCGTGCAGGCCGCCAACTGATGGAAACCACCGGGCCCACCGGCGCACCACGCCTGCCGGCCACTGCAGCCGGCACGTCAACAGCGGCCGCGCAGTGGCAAACCGGCCAGTTATTGCAGGCCACCGTGACCGAGAGCCGTATCGGCAGCGTACTGCTGGCTATAGGTAATCGGCAGGTAAGCGCAGAGACTTCACTGCCGCTGGAAAAAGGCCAGCAGCTCACCTTGCAGGTGCGCAGCCTGGGCGCACAACCGGTACTGAAAATCACGGCCGGACTGGGCGAATCGCCGCTCGCCGCCCTCACCCGCCAGCTGCTGCCGCAACAGGCGCCGCTGACGCCACTGCTGGCCAGCATCAAGCTGCTGGCGCAGCACCCTGCCACGCCCGCACCCGCGCAGCTCAACACGCTGGTACGCAACATCATTCGGCAGTTACCCGACGTACAGGCGGCCACGACCGGCACAGGCCTGAAACAGGCCATTGCCGACTCCGGTGTGTTCCTGGAACGCCGACTGCTGCAAACACCTGCTCCCGGCGCCGCACCGCCGGCCGTCAACTCCGATTTCAAGGCCAACCTGCTGCGCCTGGTGCAGCTGGTGCGCAACTGGCCGGGCACAGGTCACCAGGGCAGTACAGCCGGCGCCCGGCCATCCGGCACACCCGTAACGCCTGGCGCCCCGCCGGTACCGGTTACCGGCAGCGGACCGACGGGTACAGCACTGCCCGCCACGGCCACCCCGCCGCCAACGGCACAGAACGCGCCACCGACAGCATCCCCCGACCAGTTGCAGCGCGCCGTGCGCGCCGGCGTCCCGGCCCGTGCGGCAACAGACACGGCGCGACCCGCACCGGCCGCACCACCGGCAGCAGGATCAACGACAGCTGCTGCGGGCAGTACGGCAACGCCCGGCGTGGTTACCCCGGGCGGCGACCCGGCACCACCGCTGCGCGGCACACAGCCGGTGCCACAGTCAGCCGTGCAGGTCAGCCTGGAGGTGTTGAACCGGCTGGGTAATTTTCGCACCGACCTGCTGCAACAGGCCGAGGCCGCGCTGGCGCGCATTCAGCTGCACCAGCTCGCGGCCCTGCCGCGTGAAGCCGAGCGCGGGCTGCTGGAGTGGCTGTTCGACCTGCCGATCCGGCGCGGTGATGACATTAATTTATGGTCACTGCGCCTGTACCGCGATGGCCGGGAACAGGCACAGCAGCAGGATCCGCAGACACCCCGCTGGTCCGTGCAGCTGGCTTTCGACCTGCCGGGGCTGGGCCCGGTGCAGGCACAGGTGCAGTTACAGGGCGAGCAGGTATCGACGCGTTTCTGGACGGAACAGCCGGACAGCCTGCCACTGTTCCGCGAGCACCTGCATGAACTGCGCGGCCTGCTGCAACAGGCGGGCCTGGAAGTCGGCGAGCTGGACTGTCAGCCCGGCCCCCGCCCCGCGGTCAAACCCGCTGCCGGTGCACTGCAACTGAGTGAAAAGGCATGAGTGACAAACAATCACCGTCAGCGCTGGCGGTGGCACTGCAATACGATGGTGAACGCGCGCCGCGCGTCACTGCCAGTGGCCATGATGCGGTTGCCGAGCAGATCATCGCGCTGGCGCGCGAGCACGGTATACCGATGCAGGAAAACGAGCCGCTGGCCGCACTGCTGTCACATGTGGAACTCGGGGAAGAAATACCGGAAGCCCTGTACCTGGCGGTGGCGCAGGTCATTGCCTTCGCCTATCACCTGTCGGGGAAGACGCCCTGACCCGGCCGGGTATCAGGCAACACCACGCTGCATCATGACCAGCAGTTCGGCTTCACCCTGGGTCAGGCCACAGCTGTCGACCAGTTCCTCGATATCCGCGCCCTTGTGCACCAGCTGACTGGCACGGGTATAGGGGCGTTCGCCGCCACTGCGTAATTCCAGCAGGTTCTGGCGTTCGAGGATACGCTGCACCTGCTGTTCCAGTGTCAGCACATGGTCACCGGCGCCGGCCGCGGCGCTGCACAATGCGGCCAGTTCCTGTTCCGCCTGCTGTACACGCTGACGGGTCAGTTCGAGCTCTTCCAGCACGCTGTCGCGGTTGCGCCTGGCGCGCCGCAGGGCGATACCCGCGAGTGTCAGGCTGAACAGGGTCAGTATGCTGGTCAGGATCAGTGCGGCTGTCAGGAACATGGGAACACCTCAGGCGTATTCATCGATAATGGGCGCGTCGTCATCCTGCCCGCGCTTGCGGCGTCGTTCCTGTTGCCGCTGTTGTTCTTTGTCCGGCTTGCGTTGCGGCGCCTTGTCATCCTGCCCGACACCCTTGCCGGGAAGACCTGGCGGTACACGACTGGCGGGGGGCAGCTGTCCAATATCCGACATGGCTGCATGCTCCGTAACGCACCGGAATCAGCCGGTCACAGACCGGCCAGTTCGTCCCACTCTTCGTCGGTGAGCAGTTTGTTCAGGTCGACCAGGATCAGAAGCTCTCCATCACGGCTGGCGACACCCTGGATATACTTGGCGCTGTCGTCGTTACCGACATTGGGTGCCGTTTCCATCTCGGAAGCAGCCAGGTCCACCACCTCGGCGACACAGTCCACCAGGATGCCGACCACGTGTTTGGCACCCTCGATAATCACGATGCGCGTGGAGTCTGTCACTTCGCTGGTACGCAGCCCGAGGCGGATGCGGGTGTCCACCACCGTCACCACATTGCCGCGCAGGTTGATAATGCCAAGCACGTAGTGCGGCGCACCGGGTACCGGCGCGATTTCCGACACGCGCAGCACTTCCTGCACCTGCATCACGTTGATACCGTAGGTCTCGTCCGCCAGACGGAAGGTAACCCACTGTACTACTGAGTCATTTTCATTTACCTTGGCTGCCACGTTCGCCATATCCGAACCTCAATTTAGTTGGTCGTGATAACAGATCCGGCGTCAAAATTCAGACGCCCATCCAGATACTCTAGAAAAAGCATGAATCATGCCATACCGGATTCCAGCTCACCGGCCAGGGCGTCGACATCCAGCAAGGCACACATCTTCTCGATCACCGTGCCGGCCAGCCAGGGGCGCTTGCCATTGGCACTGCGCCATTTGACGTCGTCGCGTTCCAGTTCGATGACCTCGCCGATGCTGTTGCAGGCCAGCGCCCAGCGCCCCTCGTCGATCATCACCAGCTGCGCGCTGCGTTCCGCTTCAGCATCGCCCAATTGTGCGGCATGGTCCTGCGGCAGAATGAAACGCGCGGTATCCACCACCCTGGACTGCATGCCCTGGTAGGTCAGCAGACCGAGGAATAGCGGCGAATGCCCGGGCATGGGCGTCAGGCCGCCCTCGTTGGGCACCACGCCCTTCAACTTGACCAGCGGTACCGCCAGCGTGAGTCCGGCAACTTCAAACAGCAGGGCCTGGAAGCGGGTCGCGGCCCACTCGGGCACGCCGTCCGCCGCCGGCGTTGCAGGTGGTGCCGGGACACTGACAGCCACATCCGCAGGCGGGGCTTCGTTAACCGCCGGGGCTTCGGCCTGCTGCACCGGCGCGGCAACGTCGCACAACATGACATCGAGATAAGCGCTCAGTGCCAGTTGCTGGTCAAGCAGTTGTGGGTGACGGGCAGCGGTCTTCATAATGCGGCCGCCTCGGCCATTGGCAGAGTCTGCTGCTGCAGCCAGTGCAGCAGTGAAGCGTAGGATTCATTGCCGCGTGCCGCACGGTTGTGCACATTGATCGGTACACCGCTGCGGCTGGCCTCGCGGAACTGGGTATCGACCGGGATCACACGCGGCCAGAGACAGGCGCCATGCTGGTCGCGCATGACACGCAACGCATCCAGCGAGGCGCGGGTGCGGCGGTCAAAAAACGTCGGGATAATCGTGTAGGGCAAGGTATCGCCGCGCGACCGGCCGATCATGCCCAGCGTGTGCAGCATGCGTTCCAGGCCCTTGAGCGCGAGGAATTCAGTCTGCACCGGGATCAGCAACCGTTCGCAGGCAGCCAGGGCATTGACCATCAGCACACCCAGCATGGGCGGGCAGTCCATCAGGACATAATCGAAACGGTTGTCCAGCCGTGCCAGTGCCTGGCTGATGACCAGCCCCATGCCGCCGCGTGCGCCGAGTTGCCGGTCCAGGGTCGCCATGGCGGTGGAGGCCGGCAACAGGGACAGGCCGGCAACGCCGGTGTCGACCAGCAGGCTGTCAAGACATTCAATACGGGTATCGTTGGCACGCGCCTCGAACAATGAATAAACGCTGTGCTGCATGCTGTCGGGGTCGAGGCGGAAATAGGAACTCATCGATCCCTGCGGGTCCAGGTCGATCAGCAGCACGCGCTCACCCTGTGCCGCCAGCAACCCGCCCAGGCTGACGGCGGTGGTGGTCTTGCCGACCCCGCCTTTCTGGTTGGAAACCGTCCAGACCTTCATGGCGCAGCACCGCCGGCAGAGACTGTCGCCGTACGCGCCACCGGTGCTGCCTGCACAGGAGGCCGGTCCACGGGTTCATGCTTGCCTTCGCGCAGGCTCTGCAAGTGGTCCAGGCGCTGGCTGACGCGTGCATCGGAACCGGACATGATCACCAGCACCACACGGCGGTTCCTGGCGCGGCCTTCCGCGGTCGCATTACTCGTCAGCGGGCGGAATTCACCGTAGCCGATAGCCGCCATGCGCTGCGGGTCGACACCCAGCCGGGTGAACAGGTGCACCACGCTGGCGGCACGCGAGGCCGACAGCTCCCAGTTGGAGCGGAATTCAAAGTTACTGATCGGTATGTTGTCGGTGAAGCCTTCGACATGAATGATGTTGTCCAGCGGACTGAGTTTCTCCGCCAGTTTGCGCAATACCGGTTCGGACTGTACTGACAGTTCGGCACTGCCCGACGGGAACAGGATGCTGGATTTGATTTCCACTTCGATCCAGCGCTTGTCACGGCGCACGTCGATCATGCCGGCGTCGACCAGGTCGGACATCGCCGTCTCGATGGCGTCGGCAAGATCCTGCGCCTCCTGGTCGAGGGCCTGGTTATCCTGCTCATCCAGCTGCGACTGCGGTTCGGGTTGTTCGGCCTTGTCTTCTTCCCTGGTCCTGTCCTCGACCGGGAACGGCAGTTTGAAGATTTCGATAATCTGCCTGTTGCGGTCCATCGGCGAATCGGACTGCGCCGGTGAACGCACCAGTTCGCCTACCTGGATCGGCTCCAGGCTGCGCGCCGGGTCACGGAATGCGGCAACCATTGAATCGGACAGTACGCGGTACTTGCCCTCGTTGACGGATGAAATGGAATACATCACCACGAAAAACGCAAACAGCAGGGTAATAAAATCCGCATAGGACACCAGCCAGCGCTCGTGGTTTTCGTGTTCTTCAATGCGCTTCTTTCTCGCCATGCGTGTCTGCTCGTGGTAGCGGTAACCGGATTGCGGCCTCATCATCCTGATGGCACTACTGATAGTACCCCTGTAGTTTGGTTTCGATATTGCGCGGGTTCTCACCTTCGGCAATCGATATCACGCCCTCGACAATCATTTCGCGGAACTGGGTCTGGCTGTGCACCTGGCTCTTGAGCTTGTTGGCCATGGGCAGGAACAGCAGGTTGGCAAAGCCCACGCCGTAGATAGTGGCCACGAAAGCCGTGGCGATGCCGCCGCCCAGCTTGGACGGATCGGCAAGATTGTTCATGACATGGATCAGGCCCATTACCGCCCCGATAATGCCAATGGTCGGGCTGTAACCGCCCATGCCGTCGTAGACCTTGGCGGCCTGGATGTCCTGGTGTTCCTTGTTATCGATTTCCACTTCGAGAATGGAACGGATCACTTCCGGCTCGCTGCCGTCCACCAGCAGTTGCAGGCCCTTGCGCGCGAAGGCGTCGGGTTCTTCCTCGGCAATGGCTTCCAGGCCGAGCAGGCCTTCGCGGCGTGCGATGTTGCTCCAGTTGACGATTTTCTCCGCCGCCTCTTCCGGTTGCAGCTTGACCGGCACGAACACCCAGACGGCGATTTTCATGGCGCGCACGAAAGTACGTATCGGCGTCTGTACCATGACGGCACCGAGCGTGCCGCCGCCGACAATCACGAAAGCCGTGAGTTGCACCAGCGAGGAGATATGCCCGCCTTCCAGCACATTGCCGCCAAGGATGGCGACCAGTGCCAGCAGGATACCGACCAGGCTGAGCATATCCATGCTCAGCCGCCCCCGGCCCGCGCCAGCGCAGGTCCTATATCCCGCAGCGACAGGACCTGGTCACTCAGGCCCGCCTCGGCGACCGCCATCGGCATACCGTAGATAACGCTGCTGTCCTCGTCCTGGCTCCACACCGTGGCGCCGCGCTGCTTCAGAGAGCGGGCACCCTCACGGCCATCCGCGCCCATGCCGGTCAGCACCAGTGCCAGCACTTTGCCGCCGTAGACCGAGGCGATCGAATCAAAACAGATATCCGCGCAGGGTTTGTAATGCAGTGCAGGATCGCCGTCACTGATAACGACCTGCACTTCACCACCGGACTGCCGGAAGGTCATCTGCCGGCCGCCGGGGGCGATCAGCACCTCGCCCGCTTTTACGACATCACCGTCCTGCGCTTCCTTTACCGTGACGGCACACTGCTGGTCGAGACGTTTGGCGAAAGCCGGGGTAAAACTGGCCGGCATGTGCTGCACCACCAGTACCGGGTGGCGGTAACCGGCCGGCAGTTTGGTCAATACCTGCGCCAGCGCTACCGGCCCGCCGGTGGAACTGGCAATCGCCACGGCCTGGACCTGCCCGCGGCGCGGAACCGGAGTCGGTGCTGCGGCAGCCATACCCGGGGCCACGCGCGCAGACGGTGCAGCCGCCCGGGGCGCTGCCTTGCGCACCGGCCGCTGCCGAACCACGCCCATGATGCGTCGCCTGAGCAACAGCTTGGCCTGTTCCTTGTCGCTGGCAATGTCCTCGAAACACTTGGGCAAAAAATCGACCGCACCGGCGTCCAGCGCATCCAGCGTGGCCTGCGCACCGTCGTGGGTCAGTGAGGAGAACATCAACACCGGCACCGGCGTCGAAGACATGATGTGGCGCACCGCGGTGATGCCATCCATCACCGGCATTTCAATATCCATGGTCACGACATCGGGTTTCAGCGCGGCAACCTGCGCGATGGCCTGCTTGCCGTCAGCCGCAGTACCGACCACCTTGATGCGGGCGTCGGCTTCGAGAATCTCGATGATGCGGCGGCGGAAAAAACCGGAGTCGTCGACGACCAGAACACGTGTCACCATGGACTCTTTCCCCTGCAGCCCGGGCATGCAGCTGCCCGTGACCGGCTGCTAGCGCCGGCCATTCCCTGTAATGACACGATTCCTGCTATCCATTGGCAGATCACTGTTCATCCTTTTACATGTGCCGGACGTTGGCTTTCATCAGAGTGGGTACATCCAGGATCAGGGCAATACGCCCGTCACCGGTAATCGTCGCCCCGGCGAAACCTGCAAGTCCCTGCAGGAAAGCACCCAGCGGTTTGATCACGACTTCTTCCTGGCCCACCAGCTGTTCCACGACAAAGCCGGCTTTCTGGTTGCCAATGTGTACCACGACCACGTGGCGCACCACGTCTTCGGCCGGTTGCCCGCCGTCGTTCAACAGCCACTCACGCAAGTAGAACAGTGGCAGGGCGCGTTCGCGCACCATGACCACCAGCTGGCCGTCGACAATGTTGGTATGGCTCTCGTCCAGGTCGAAAATCTCACTGACACTGCCGAGCGGCAGTGCAAACGGCTGGTCACCCAGCTTGACCATGAGGGTCGGCATGATCGCCAGGGTCAGCGGCACACGGATGCTCAGGCGGCTGCCGCGGCCCAGTTCGGAATCGATCTCGACACTGCCGTTGAGCTGGCCGATGCGGTTCTTCACCACATCCATGCCGACACCACGGCCGGAGACATCGGAGATTTCTTTCTTGGTGGAGAAACCGGCCGCGAAAATCAGGTTGTAACAGTCCTTGTCGTCGAGGCGCGCGGCCGCATCGGCATCCATCAGCCCTTTCTCCACCGCGATGCGGCGCAGTATATCGGGGTCCATGCCCTTGCCGTCATCCTCAATGGATAACAGGATGTGGTCGCCTTCCTGTTCGGCAGCCAGCACCACGGTACCGGCGCGCGGCTTGCCGGCCGCTTCGCGTTCGTCGGGGCTCTCGATACCGTGATCCACGGCATTGCGCACCAGGTGCACCAGCGGGTCGGCCAGTGCCTCGACCAGGTTCTTGTCGAGGTCGGTTTCCTCGCCCTGCAGCTCCAGGTTGATTTCCTTGTCCAGGCTGCGCGCCAGGTCGCGGACCACGCGCGGGAAGCGGCCGAACACTTTCTTGATGGGCTGCATGCGGGTCTTCATGACCGAGTTCTGCAGGTTCGCGGTCACCACGTCGAGGTTGGCAATCGCCTTGGACATGGCTTCGTTGGCCAGGGTTTCCTTGAGGTTGGCAAGGCGGTTGCGTACCAGCACCAGCTCGCCGACCATGTTCATGATTTCATCCAGCCGCCCGGTATCGACACGCACGGTGGCTTCCGCCTTGTTGGCGACAGGCGCCGGTGCTTTGGGTTTTGCGGCGGGTTTCGCGGCAGGTTTTGCAGCCGGTTTCGATTCGGCTTCGCTCGCCGCGGCCGGTTGCGCCGGGCTGGCGGGCATCGGCGCCTTGCCTGAACCGTGCAACTGGTCCAGCAGGGCATCGAATTCGGCTTCAGTGATTTCGTCACTGCCGGCGGCTGCCTCCGGCGCAGCGGCATCGGTCGCGGCCGGCACATCAGCCACAGCGGCACCCGCCACGGTCTCCGGCGTGGGCGCCTTGCCCTCACCGTGCAACTGGTCGAGCAGCGCATCAAATTCATCTTCAGTAATATCATCACCGCCGGATACGGTCGGGGTGCTGTCAGGCGCATCCGCCTGTTGCTGTGCGGCCTTTTGCTGTTCAGCCATATCCAGCATGGCCTCGAACTCGGCGTCCACCTCGTCAGCCGAAGGTTCATCCTGCGCAGCGGTGACAGCGGGCTGTTCTTCTGCCGCGGCTGCCGGTTCGGCAGCGGCCGGTACCGCAAGCGCTTCCAGCGTGGTCAGCAATGCCGGGTCCGCAGGCGTGGGCATTTCGCCACCCTGCACTTCGGCAAACATACTGTTCACGATATCCAGTACCTGCAACACCGTGTCCATCAGGTCGGTATCGACACCGCGCTCACCGTTGCGCAGCACGTTGAAGACATCTTCCGCCCGGTGGCAGACATCGACCAGGCCGTCCAGCCCCAGGAAGCTGCCGCCGCCCTTGATGGTGTGGAAACCGCGGAAAACCGAATTCAGCAAATCCTTGTCATCCGGGCGCTGTTCCAGTTCGACCAGTTCCTCGTTCAGCGTCTCCAGTATTTCCCCGGCTTCCACCAGGAAGTCCTGGAGGATCTCGTCATCAGCGTCAAGACTCATGCTTGTGTTCCCTCAAAATCCCAGACTGGACAACAGGTCGTCCACTTCATCCTGTCCGGACACCGATCCACCGGTATCACCCACGCCCGGTACCTGCGGGCCGACGCCCTGCATGATGTCCTCTTTTTTCTTTGCATCCTGTGCCGGCCCGGCATCGGCCTCGACAGCGGGTTCCGAACCGCCGGATACCCGGATCAGATCGACCAGGTTGTCTTCCACTTCCTGCACCAGGCTGATCACGCGGCGCAGTATCTGCCCGGTCAGATCCTGGAAATCCTGCGCCATCATGACCTCGGACAGGTTGCCGTGTATCTGCCTGGCGTTGTCACGGGTGATGCCCAGGAAATCGTCGATCTCGCGGCTCATGCTGCGGAATTCGTCGACGTTCATGTCCTTGCTGCGGAACCGGCCCCATTTTTCGTGCAGGGAATCCGCCGTGCTCTGTAACTGTTCGGCGATGGGCAATGTATCCTCGACCGCGTTCAGGGTGCGGTTGGCGGAAGCCTCGGTCATTTCTATGACATGGCTGAGGCGCGCCTTGGCATCGGGAATATCCGATTCGGCCAGCGACTGCACGCGTTCATCGAGGGTAAAGCCGTTCAGCGCATCGTGCAGCTGGCGCGTCATCTTGCCCAGCTCCTGGAACAGGCTCTGCTCGCGGATACGCCCCAGGTCCTCGATCAGTTGTTCGGCAGCACCGCTGTGGCCGGCCTCAAGCTCCGCCACCAGGGCACGGGCGTGATCCAGCATCTCGTCGTTATCAACTTTTGTTGCGGCTTCCATGAACTACCCCGTTGTCGCTTCGATGCGCTCAAAGATTTTATCGATCTTCTCTTTCAGAGTGACAGCCGTGAACGGCTTGACAATGTAACCGCTGACACCGGCCTGTGCGGCCTCGATAATCTGTTCGCGTTTGGACTCGGCGGTCACCATCAGCACCGGCAGAGAGGCAAGCTTCTCGTCTGCGCGTACCGCCTTGAGCAGGTCGATCCCTGTCATGCCCGGCATGTTCCAGTCGGTGACCAGGAAATCAAAGTTGCCACCCTGCAGCATCGGCAGGGCGGTGTTACCGTCATCCGCTTCCTGGGTATTATTGAACCCGAGATCACGCAGCAGATTTTTGATAATGCGTCTCATGGTGGAAAAGTCATCCACGATGAGGATTTTCATATCAGTATCCAAGGGTGCCTCCCGCAATGCCCTGCCAGTCCGTATTTCTGTTCATCTCTGTATTCCCGGACCCGGCGTCAATCACCGGTCCATTCCGTCATACGCGCGCGCAGTCGTATCAGCGCCTGGCCGTGAATCTGGCAGACGCGTGATTCACTGACACCCAGCACTTCGCCGATTTCGCGCAGGTTGAGTTCTTCATCGTAGTACATCGCCATCACCAGGCTCTCGCGTTCCGGCAGGCCGGCAATGGCCTTGGCCAGCGCGGCCTTGAAATCCGAGGTGTGCAGGCTGTCCAGCGGCTCGTTGCGCGGCGCGGCGGCGACCGGCTGTGGCGAGTCATTGCCGTTGACACCGGTGTCGTCGATACTGAATACACGACAGCCGGTAGCATCCTGCAGGATGCGGTGATAGTCGTTCAGCTCGATACCCAGTTTCTCGGCCACCTCGACGTCACGTGCGTCACGGCCTTCCTGGTTCTCGATTTCCCGTACGGCCTCGGCCACCTGGCGCGCCTTGCGGTGCACGGAACGCGGGGTCCAGTCGGTACGACGTATTTCGTCCAGCATGGAGCCGCGGATGCGGATGCCGGCATAGGTCTCGAAGCTGGCGCCCTGCGTGGCATCGTAGTTGCGCGAGGCTTCCAGCAGCCCGATCATGCCGGCCTGGATCAGGTCGTCGGCCTGCACGCTGGGCGGCAGGCGGCTCATGAGGTGATAGGCAATACGTTTGACCAAAGCCGCATGCTTGGTCACCAGGTCATCACGTTCAATGTCAGGGTTAGTTACGTACATAGCGGCTCCATTCATGCCCCAATCTCCATGTGTGCGTTGTGCGACTGGATCAGACGCTCTACAAAAAATTCAAGATGTCCGCCGGCAGCACTCGGCACCGGCCATTTATCGGTTTTCCGGGCCAGATTCTTGAATGCCATGGCGGAACGGCTGCGCGGGTAGGCCTGCACCACGGCCCGCTGCTTCTTTACCGCCTTGCGCAGGTAGTCGTCGTGCGGGACGGCGCCCATGAATTCCAGTGTGACATCCAGATAACGATCGGTTACCCGAGATATTTTATTGAACAAATCCCTTCCCTCCTGGGCGCTGTGTGCCTGGTTCGCAAGCACCCGGAAGTGCTGAATACCGTATTCGGTGTTCAGCACCTTGATGAGTGCGTAGGCATCGGTTATTGAAGCGGGTTCATCACACACCACCACCACGACTTCCTGGGCGGCGCGACTGAAACTGGTAACACTTTCGTTGATCCCGGCGGCGGTATCGATAATCAGGGTATCAACGTCATGATTGAGCTCGCTGAAGGCCCTGATCAGGCCGGCATTTTCCATGGTGGACAGTTCGGCGAGGCGTTTCACGCCGGACGCGGCCGGTACCACCATAATGTCCGACGGGCCGTAGAGGATGACTTCCTCCAGGCTGCATTCACCGTCGATAACGTGTGACAGGTTGCAGTCCGGCTTCAGGCCCAGCAGGACATCGACATTGGCCAGGCCAAGGTCGGCATCCATCAGCATGACACGCTTGCCGGTATCGGACAGGGCCACGGCAAGATTGACCGAGACATTGGTCTTGCCCACGCCGCCCTTGCCACTGGTTACCGCTATCACTCTTACCGGGTTGGGTTGTGCCATACGTCGTAATCCTGCGGCCTGATCTACTTGCAACTCAGACAGAAACATGCGCCCGGAACCCTCCGAATTTCTCAGCCATGAAGGATTCCCCCGGCAGTTCCTCGTTGAGCGCAAGCTCCGCAGCCTGCTGCACCAGCTTCGGCGCGCGCGCCGGGTGCATGTCTTCCGGCACGCGCTGGCCGTCGGTGACAAACATCAGCGGCAGCTGTTGCCGTATCACCGCCGACAGCACACCGCCGAGGCTCGCCGCCTCGTCAAGTTTGGTCAGAATGGCGCCGTCCAGCGGCACATCGGAAAAGGCCTGCACGGTTTCCTGCAGTACCGACGGATGCAGGGTGGCGGACAGCACCAGCAGGGTACGGATCGGAATCCCGCTGTCGGCCAGGGTCGCGAACTGTTCGCTGAGACGCACGTCGCGCTGACTCATACCGGCGGTATCGATCAGCACCAGGCGCTTGTCGGACAGGCTGTTGAGTGTGGAACGCAGTTCCCTGTGGTCGGATGCCACCTGTACCGGGATACCCAGCAGGCGGCCGTAGGTCATCAGTTGCTCATGTGCGCCGATGCGGTAGCTGTCGGTAGTCACCAGGGCAACATGCCGCCGGCCATAGCGTAATACATAACGTGCGGCGAGCTTGGCAATGCTGGTGGTCTTGCCCACGCCGGTGGAGCCTACCAGTGCGACGATGCCGCCCTGGTCCAGTAAATCGTTGCCGGCCACCGGCAGGGTGGCGGACAGTTCCGCCAGCGCCAGTTGCCAGGCATGCTGCGCATCACGCGCATGCACCGTGGGTGCGGATACCTGTTCGATCAACGCGGTGTCCAGTTCCATGCTGCTGAGCCGGCGCATGACATCCGCATGCAGGGGCTCGCGTCGTCCCAGTTCGCCCCAGGCCAGGTGCGCCAGCTGGTTTTCCAGCATGCCGCGCAGTTGCCGGATCTCTTCCTGCATGGAGACGATGGCCGGGTCCTGCGACCAGCTAACCGCCGGGGCCGGGCTTGCCGGCCGGCTTGCAGCCGGGGTACGGGTGTAGGTGTCGTTGTTTTCGGACGTCGCATCAGCGACGGCCTGTTCGGCAGCCGCGGGCTCACTTGCCGGCGTGCTCCCGGAATGCTGCGGCTCCAGCAGCGCGGCGTCATAATCCAGCGCGGAGATGATCTCGATGCCCCCGTCCACTTTGCGGTTCGACAGAATCACGGCATCCGGTCCCTGGGCCTCGCGCACCAGGCGTATCGCCTGACGCATGTCCGGTGCAAAAAAACGTTTCACTTTCATTCCAGTTCCTCGCGTTCCGCGTTGCTTGCCGAAGCTGCCGTTATGCCTGGCTGTTCATGCTTCATGCCTGTGGGCTTCCATCCGTCTGAGTACCGAGACTCGGTGTATCTGTTCCGATGTTGGCAACTACTTTGATCTGTTTGTTATCCGGTATTTCGTTGTAAGCCAGCACGTGCAGCCCGGCTATGCTGTGCCGCACCAGTCTCGCCAGCCAGGGCCGGATCGCCGGCGTGACCAGCAGGATCGGTGCCTGGCCACTGGATTCCTGCCTGCGGGCGCTTTCCGCCAGTGACTGGTGCATCCGTTCGGCCAGTCCGGGTTCGATTCCGGCACCGCCTTCTGAAACTGCCTGAATGGAGGTTTGCAATATCTGTTCCAGAGAAGGATCGAGCGTAATAACCTGGACTTCCGGCTCCATCCCATTGATATGCTGGATAATTGATCGGCCAAGCGCGACACGGGCGGCAGCCGTCAAAGCGCCGGGATCTTGACTCCTTGCGCCACATTCCGCGAGTGTCTCGGCGATGGTGCGCATGTCGCGGACCGGAATACGCTCTTCCAGCAGGTTCTGCAGCACCTTCAGCACCACTCCGATGGACAGGGTGCCGGGCACCAGGTCCTCGACCAGTTTGGGCGCGCTCTTGGCCAGCACGTCCAGCAGCTGCTGTACCTCTTCGTGACCGATCAGCTCGTTGGCATGGCCCTGTAACAGTTCGCTGAGGTGGGTCGCGACCACGGTGCTGGCATCCACCACCGTGTAGCCCAGGGTCTGGGCGTTGTCGCGTTCCGAAGGCTGAATCCAGACCGCTTCCAGGCCGAATGCCGGGTCACGGGTCTCGATGCCCTGTACGGTGCCGAACACGCGCCCGGGGTTGATCGCCAGGTCACGGTCGGGATAGATTTCCGCCTCGCCCACCGGCACGCCCATCAGCATGATGCGATAAGCATTCGGCGCCAGCTCCAGATTGTCACGGATATGCACCGGCTGGATCAGGAAACCGAGTTCCTGCGACAGTTTTTTGCGCACACCCTTGATGCGGTCCATCATCTGGCCACCCTGGGACCTGTCCACCAGCGGGATCAGCCGGTAACCGACTTCCAGGCCGATGATATCCACCGGGCCGACATCCTCCCAGCTCAGGTCTTTCGCTTCCTGCGGTGTGTCGCTGGTCTCGGCGGGCTCCTCGGCCGGCAGCAGTTCCTGCTGCTGGCGCTTCCAGCTGTACCAGGCGCCGGTACCGGCCGCAGCCGCCAGCGTCAGGAAAGCGAAGTTGGGCATGCCCGGTATCAGGCCCATGAAACCGATAATGCCACCCGACACCGCCAGCACCATCGGGTTGCTGAACAGCTGGTCCATGACCTGTTCGCCCATGCGTGTCTCGCTGGAAACGCGGGTCACGATGATGGCCGTGGCTGAAGACAGTACCAGTGAAGGGATCTGAGCCACCAGGCCGTCGCCGATGGTCAGCAGCGTGTAGTTGCGCATGGCGTCGCCGATCGGCAGGTCGAACTGCAGGGTGCCGATGGCGAGACCACCGATAATATTGATGAACAGAATCAGGATGCCGGCAATGGCATCGCCGCGTACGAATTTGCTGGCGCCGTCCATCGCGCCGTAGAAGTCCGCCTCGCGGCTGACGTCCTCGCGCCGGACGCGCGCCTCCTCCTGGGTCAGCAGGCCGGCATTCATATCGGCATCGATGGCCATCTGCTTGCCGGGCATGGCGTCCAGGGTGAAACGCGCACTGACTTCAGACACGCGCCCGGCACCCTTGGTGACCACCACGAAGTTGATGATGACCAGGATCGCGAACACCACCAGGCCGACCGCGTAGTTGCCACCCACCACGAACTCACCGAATGACTCGATAACCTTGCCCGCCGAGGCAGTGCCGGTATGGCCGTTAAGCAGTACCACGCGGGTGGACGCCACGTTCAGCGCCAGGCGCAACAGCGTCGTGATCAACAGCACGGTGGGAAAAATGCCGAAGTCCAGCGGCCGCATGGCATAGACGGTAACCATCAGGATCGCCAGTGACAGGGTGATATTGAAGGTGAACAATACGTCCAGTGCAATAGGCGGCAACGGGATAACCACCATCGCCAGCATCATGACCAGCAGCAGCGGCGCGCCCAGCCCGCTGAATTTTATATCGCGTAAGTTCAGTGTTACCGCCTGTGTTGCCATGGCTCGTTACCTTATTGCTTCTGTTCGTTGTCGGACTCGGGTGACGGGTTCGCATCGCGCCCCGGCCCCTGGAAGAATTCATCGGACACTTCAACCTCACCGGGGCGTGTCGGTATCGGCCCGCCACTCCGGCTGGCGCGCAGCTGGAAGATGTAGGCCAGGATCTGTGCCACCGCCAGGTACAGGCCGGCCGGCACTTCCTGTTCGATCTCGGTGCTGTAATACAGGGCGCGCGCCAGCGGCGGCGCCTCGTAGAGCGGCACCTTGTTGGCTGTCGCCACGGTACGGATCTGGCTGGCGACCAGTTCGATACCCTTGGCCACCACCACCGGCGCGGCCATGTTGTCAGCGTCGTAACGCAGCGCCACGGCGAAATGCGTCGGGTTGGTGATAACCACGTCGGCCTTGGGGATCTCCTGCATCATGCGGCGCTGCGCGACCTCGCGTTGCAGGTTGCGGATGCGCGCCTTGACCTCGGGTTTGCCTTCCGTGTCCTTGCCCTCGTCTTTCACTTCCTGGCGGGTCATCTTGAGGTTCTTGGCGTGGTCCCAGAGCTGGAACGGCACATCGATGGCCGCGATCAGCAGCAACGATGCACTCAGTACGATAAAGGAAAAACCCAGGATGTTGCCGGTGTGTGCCAGCGCGGCAGGGACGGCTTCACGCCCCAGCCCCATCAGCTCGGGCAGAAAATGCCACAGCAGGCCGGCGCCCAGCCCGCCGATGAGCAGGAACTTGGCCAGCGCCTTGACCAGCTCAATCAGGCCGCGCACGGCAAAAATGCGTTTCAGGCCTTTCAGCGGGTTGAGCTTGTCGGCCTTGAAAGCCATGGCCTCGGTGCTGAAAGCCCAGCCGCCCAGCACCACCGGCGCGGCCAGCGCCGTCACCAGCATCACCAGCATGAACGGCACCAGCGCAAGAAAACCGTGGTAGAGGCACTGGCTGAGAATTTCGAGAATGGCCCAGGGGTCGAATATCTTGCTGCGCTCGACCTGCAGGCCGAGGCGCATGACACCGCCCAGCTGTTCGACGATCGGGCCGCCCATCGGCAACATTGTCAGCGCGCCCGCCAGCAGCATGGCCATGGTGGTCAGTTCCCGTGAACGCGGAACCTGGCCTTTCTTGCGCGCGTCCTGCTCGCGCTTGGGGGTCGCCTGTTCGCTTTTTTCCTGACCGTCTTCATTCTCGGCCATGTTACTGCCCCCCGTGTCCGAGCAGGCTCACCGAGTCCAGCGCACCGCTGATCAGCAGCTGTACCTGCGGTAACAGGTTGCTGACGGCAAATACCAGGATAACGAAACCCAGCGTCAGGGTGACCGGGAAGCCGACACCGAAAACATTGAGTTGCGGCGCGGAACGACTCACCACGCCGAAGGAAAGATTGACCAGCAGGATCGAGGCGATCGCCGGCAAGGCAACCATGATCGCATCAGAGAACATGCGGGTACCCCACAGGGCGATAGCGCGGAAATCCTCGCGCCCCAGGCTGTCCACCCCGATGGGCAGACTCTGGAAACTGTCCACCAGGACACGGATCAGCGCCAGGTGCCCGTTCAGAGCCAGGAACAGCAAGGTGGCCACCACCACGTAATACTGGCCGATGACCGGAACGCTAACGCCGTTCTGCGGATCGACCATCTGCGCGAAACCCAGCCCCATGCCCATGGCGGTGGCCTGCCCGGCGATGACCAGGGTGGCGAAAATCAGTTGCAGGCTGAAGCCGATGGCAAGACCGATCACCATCTGCTGCAGGGTAATCAGCACGGCGGCCATGGACAGTGGGTCGATAGCCGGAACCTGTGGCAACAGCGGCAATACGATCCAGGTCAGCAACAGGGCCATGATCAGGCGCGCCCGCATCGGCACCATGCGCGCACCGAAAATCGGTGCAATCGCCAGCATCGCCGCAATACGGGTAAAGGGCCAGACCAGGCTGCCGGCCCAGGTATAGATCTCGGTGTCGGTGAACAGCATGCCGGTGCCCGCCCGCTAGCCGATCACGTCCGGTATGCTCTTGATCAGCCCCGTCGTGAAGCCAAGCATGGTGCTGAGCATCGACGGCCCCATGATCACAATCACCAGTGCCACGATGATCAGCTTGGGGACGAAGGTGAGTGTCATTTCGTTGATCTGGGTGGCGGCCTGGAACATGCCGACCAGCAGGCCCACTACCAGCGCGGACAACAGTAAAGGCGCCGCCAGCAGGACCGTGACTTTCAGTGCCTGCATGCCGATATCGATAACTGTTTCCGGGGTCATTGCATCTTCTCCATCAGGACATGAAGCTGGCGGCCAGCGTTCCCATGATCAGTGACCAGCCATCGATCAGGACAAACAGCATGATCTTGAACGGCAGTGAAATAATCATCGGCGACAGCATCATCATGCCCATCGACATCAGCAGGGTGGCAATGACCAGGTCGATTACCAGGAAAGGAATCAGGATAAGAAAACCGATCTGAAACGCCGTCTTCAGTTCACTGGTAACAAAGGCCGGCATCAGCAACGTGAAAGGTACATCGTCCGAGGTCTCGAATTCCCCGGCATTGGAAATGTTGGCAAACAACAGCAGGTCATCATCACGCGTCTGCTGCAGCATGAAGCCGCGTAACGGAACCGCGGCACGCTGCACCGCTTCCTGGGCCGGTATCTGTTCTTCCAGGTAAGGTTCCAGCGCCTCGTCGTATATCCGGTCGAATACCGGCATCATGATGAACAGGCTCAGGAACAGCGCCAGACCGATAATCACCTGGTTGGACGGCGAGGACTGGGTGCCCAACGCCTGGCGCAGGATCGCCAGCACAATGACGATACGCGTGAACGAGGTCATCATCATCAGCGCCGCCGGCAGCAAGCTGAGCGCGGTCATGAACAGCAACACCTGGATGGTCACGGTGTAGGTCTCGCTGCCGTCAGCCGCCGGTTCCACCTTCAGTGCCGCAAGGCCGGGTTCGGCGGCGGCCAGCATCGGCAGACAACCCGCCAGCAACATGAAGCCGAGCTTCAACCAGCTCTTCATGGCTGTTTTCCCTTGTTGAGCAGGCTTGCCAACTGTGCGGGGAATCCCGCACCGGTTACGGCTTCATTCTCTTCCAGTGGACGGTCCAGCACGTGCAGGGTCTGTACCCGGCCCGGGGCCACGCCGACCAGCAGCTGGGTTTCACCCACCTGCAACAGCACCACACGTTCGCGTGCCCCCATGGACAGGCCGCCCAGGATGCGCAACCCGCCTCCCGCACCCATCTGGAAACGCCCGCTGCGCTTGAGCAGCCAGGCGATCGCCATAATCAGCGCCAGTACCGCCAGCATGCCGAGCGTCAGCTGCAGCAGGTTGTTAACAGCCAGCGGTTCCTGGATCGAGGTGCCGGTAGCGGCAGGCGCGGCAGCCGGATCGGTCGCCGCTGCCAGTGTTGTTGCCGGGGCCAGGGCGGTGACGGACAGCAGCCGTAGCCATGTAGGTCTGAACATCATGCGGAAGCCTTATTTGAGTTTTTTGACCCGTTCCGCGGGGCTGATCACATCCGTGAGTCGAATACCGAACTTCTCATTCACCACAACGACTTCGCCGTGCGCAACCAGCGTGCCGTTGACCAGTACATCCATGGGTTCACCCGCCAGCCGGTCCAGCTCCACCACGGAGCCCTGGTTGAGCTGCAGCAGGTTGCGGATGCTGATCTGGGTGCGGCCGATCTCCATCGAGATGGTGACCGGGATATCGAGAATGACATCCATGTTGGCTTCGGAATCCGCCAGCCCGCCGGAGGTATCCTCGAGGTTGTCGAACTCCGCGGCAGGGTTGCCGGCTTCCACGGCTTCCGTACCGGCCTCCACCTCGGCCTGCTCGGCCATGGCCTCGGCCCAGTCGTCAGTCGCTTCCGCTTCCGGGGTCTGTGTTTCTTCACTCATTCAGTTTCTCCTGCAAACCCTAGGGTTCCATTTGCTCCGGGATAATTTTTTCCACGATCTTGATGGCACGCGTCCCGTTGTGGACGCCGAACTTGCCACGAAACACCGGTGTCGATTCGGCCTCCAGTGTGACCAGCCCCGGCAGATCGATGGGAATCACATCACCGGCCTGCAGACCGTTCAGCTCGCGCAGTGTCACGCTGGTTTCCACCAGCATGCTGGAAAGCTCAACCCGTGCATCTTTCATTTCCTCGCGAATGGTGTGCGTCCAGCGCTCGTCGCGGTCACTGCGGTCGCTCTGCACACCGGCGTCGAGCAGTTCACGGATCGGCTCGACCATCGAATACGGCATGGTGACGTGCAGGTCACCGCCGCCGCCATCCAGTTCGATACGGAACGTATTCACCACCACCACTTCGGTAGGGCTGACAATATTGGCAAAATGCGGGTTGACCTCGGAGCTCTGGTAATCGAACTCCACTTCCAGTACCGGCTTCCAGGCCTGCATCAGATCCTTGAACGCGATATCCAGCACCATCTGGATGACGCGCAGTTCGGTCGGCGTGAACTCACGACCCTCGATCTTGGTATGGAAACGACCGCCACCGCCAAAAAAGTTATCCACCAGTGCAAACACCAGCTTGGGTTCCAGCACGAACAGCGCGGTACCGCGCAGCGGCTTGACGCGCACCAGGTTGAGACTGGTGGGAACGAACAGGCTGTGCACGTATTCGGCAAATTTGAGCATCTGTACGCCGGATACCGAGATCTCGCCGGCACGGCGCAACATGTTGAACAGGCTGATACGGAAATAACGTGCGAAACGCTCGTTGATCATTTCCAGCGTCGGCATGCGACCGCGCACAATGCGGTCCTGGCTGGCAAAATCGTAACCGCGGATTTCGCCTTCGGGTAATTCTTCGTCGGTCTCGGTTTCGACGTCGCCGCCGTTGACACCGTGCAGCAGGGCGTCGATTTCGTCTTGTGAGAGAAGATCGTTCACGCTGGCTCCCTATTGCATGACAAAGCTGGTGAAGAACACATTTTCAACACCGGGGTCGCCGGTCTCTTCTTTCATGACTTTCTGGATTTCCGCCAGCGTCTCGGCACGCAGCTTCTCCTTGCCTTCACGTGAACCCAGCGCATACGGGTCCTGGCTGCCAAACAGCATCACCAGGGCATTGCGGATCGCGGGACGGTGTTCCTTGATGCGTTCCACGGCCTCGGCCTGGCGGGTGCCGACTTCCACGGTGATCTGCAGGAAACGAATATCGGTATCGGCGGTGAAATTCACCACGAAAGGCGGGTCGAGCGGCACGTAATTCAGTGGCGCCTTTACTTTCTTTTTCTTTTCTTTCTTGTTCTTGGCAGC
>DRNU01000116.1 GCA_011374975.1 Gammaproteobacteria bacterium
AACCTGCACCAGGTGCAGTCACAGGCCCGCCAGGGCTGTCTGCTGCGCGAAGGCATGAGCCTGGTGCTGGCCGGCCGGCCCAATGCCGGCAAGTCCAGCCTGCTCAACGTGCTGGCTGGACGCGACACCGCCATCGTTACCCCGGTTGCCGGCACCACCCGCGACGTGTTGCGCGAACACATCCAGATCGACGGCATGCCGCTGCATATTATCGATACTGCCGGGTTGCGCGACAGCGAGGATCCGGTTGAAAAAGAAGGCGTGCGCCGTGCCTGGGCGCAGATCGAACAGGCCGACCGGGTACTGCTGGTTATCGATGACCAGCTGGGCCTCAGCGCCGATGACCGGGCGATCCTGGAGCGCCTGCCGGCGCAGCTGCCGCACACCCTGGTATACGCCAAGATCGACCTCAGTCAGCGCCCTGCCGGGTTACAGGGGGGTATGCAGGATACCGGGATCGCCCTCAGTGCCCATACCGGGCAGGGCGTCGATGAACTGCGTAACCATCTCAAGGCGGTCATGGGTTACGAGGAGTCCGGTGCCGGCGGTTTCAGTGCCAGGCGCCGTCATCTGGAGGCCCTGCAGGGTGCGGCCGGCCACCTGCACAGCGCACAATCCTGTCTCAACAGCGGTGCCGGTGAGCTGTTGGCCGAAGAACTGCGCCTGGCCCAGCAGCGGCTGGCGGAAATTACCGGTGAGTTTTCCAGCGACGACCTGTTGGGGGAGATTTTTGCCGGATTCTGTATTGGTAAATAAAGCCCCAATCTTATAGTAGGCTATAATTATTTGCCTGTGTGAGCCTATCCTGTTATTTAGTAAGACTTTTACGTTTAGGCTAAACAAAAAAATCCCCGCAAGAGCGGGGATCAAAAAAGGTAGACACAACCTGGAGGAGTCGTCTGAATATGCTCTACCTGTATTAAATATCGGACAGATTATCGACCTTGCGGTATGTCCAGCCCTCCTGCAGGCGCTTGACGATGTGGTCGACGGCGGTGGTGCCCGTGTGCACATCATTGATCATGACCGGTTCGATGCCTTCCTTGCGCAGGTTGCGCAGCGCGTTCATGCAGGCGACGAATTGCAGGTTTGAGTACTTGTCACTGAGTTCACGGACCCGGCTTTCGAACGTCGATCCACCGCTGCGCATCAGGTTGATACCGCCGGAATTGGCGATAACTTCAACCTGTACATCGCGTTCCCGGTGTTCTTCCAGAAAGTCTTCAGCGTAGTCCAGCACGGCCTGGAAATGTTCGGGCCTGGCATCACCCAGGTGCAGCAGAACCTTGTGCGGGTTTTCATGCCCGAGACTGCCGGCAGCCATTTGTGTGCCGGTTTCGCGTTCGGCACAGATGTACCCCAGCAGACCGCCGCCCATCCCGATAGCCAGTGCCATAAACGATGCGGCGATACCGGTTTGCAGGCGGCTGTAGTGTTTTTTACACGCAGGCATGGGCTGTTCAGTGGGTTGGGCATCGCCGTACCCGGTACGCATCCAGTCCTTGGCGCGGCGCAGCTGGCAGACCTGTTCACGAATATCGCGATCCGTATCCATGGCATTCAGAACCCGGCGCTCCAGTTCGGGTTCCAGCTGCCCGTCTACGTACGCGTTCAGTGTCAGTTCATCCAGTCCGTAGTTGTCTTTCATCTGTCTCACCCTAACTTCATTTTACCCGTCGCAGAGCAGCCGTCTGTTGTGGCGACTCCTGTGACGAATTGTCCAGTAATGCAAACAGTGATTTCCTTGCCCGGTGCAGACGGCTCATCACTGTACCGATGGGAATTTCAAGTATTTCAGCAACTTCACCGTAGGTGGAGCCTTCCAGATCGACCAGTGCAAGCACCCGGCGCTGTTCTACGGGCAGCTCGGCGACCGCGCAGCGTACCCGCGCAACCACTTCCATCTGTCCGACATTGATTTCCGGTCCCGGTTCCTCGCTGGCCCGTTCGTCGTCCAGGTCCTCATGTGGCCGGTAGCGCCGCAGATGCTGTTTCCAGCAGTTGTTGAGAATGCTGTACAACCAGGCATTCAGGCGCTCAGGGTCGCGCAGCTGGTGGATTTTCTGCAGTGCCAGACCCATGGTTTCCTGAACCAGGTCGTCGGCCAGCATCTGGTCACCACACCAGGCCAGGGCCACCCGAAACAGGCGGGTCCTTGATCCGGCGACCTTTTTGCGCATATTCGAGGCGCTGCAAATACGTGATATCAGGCTCATAACAATATAGATGTCGGCATTGCCGATTTTATTTCCTGTCGCGGGTATTTATTTTGTGGGAATAAAACAACCCGCTGTGTTCTCTACAAAACAGCGCCGGCGCCAAAGTGGTGCGGCCAGACAATATTACCACCAGGAGAAGAGAATGGATCGATGCAAATTACCAATACACTGGGTGCTGGCCGCCCTGCTGCTCTGTATGAGCAGCCTGGTTTCCGCAGCACCGGCGGAAGACAAGCCGTTTGCAGAAAAGAAAGTGGTTCTGCAGATCAGTGACAAAGACTCATATAAGCAAACACTGGTATTGAATGTTGCCAGCAACCTGATCAAGCACTACGGCCCGGACCGGGTGGAAGTCGAGATTGTGGCTTTCGGCCCTGGATTGCGTCTGCTGTTTGCAGAGAACTCCAATGCCAAGCGCATCGATAACCTGTCGGGTAACTCCGGTGTCCGTTTCAGCGCCTGCTCCAACACCATGCGCAAGATGACCCAGAAGCTGGGCCACGAACCGGCCATGAATTCCAATGCGACGCACGTATCTGCCGGTGTGGTACGCATTCTGGATCTGGTCGATCAGGGTTACATCCTGGTCAAACCCTGAGCTGATATCTGAATAACGACTCCAAAGAGTGAGAGGAATAATATGAAACTACAAAAACTGGTGCTGACAACAGCACTTGCACTGGGCGTGGCCGGCCCGGCCAGCGCAGCCAACTGGCTTGCCCTGCAAGGTACCGAGCCCGCCGGTTCCACCGACCGTGCGAAGCTGTGGGGCTTTATCCAGCCACAATATTTTTACACCGAGAACACCAAGCTGAAAGCCGGTCCCTGGGCCGGGCAGAAAGCGGTCTTTAACCAGTCGGGTCCGGAGCGTACCTCGAGCAATACTTTCCAGATCCGCCGTGCGCGTCTCGGCATCCGCGGTACCAACTTCCCGCTGGACAGCAAGACCAACTACTTCCTGCTGATCGAGGCCGGTAAAAACGGTATTACGGAATTTGATTCCGCCGTGGCTATGACAGACGCCAGTGTGACTTTCAGCCACATCCCGCACGCACGGGTTCGTGTCGGCCAGTTCAAGACCCCGACAGCTGAAGAAGGGTTGCAGGCTATCCACGTCTTCGACTATATCAACTTCACCACCGGTACCGGCCAGATGCTGCTGGAGCGTTTCGTCGATGAAGACGGTTCGCGCGCTAACTTCAAGAACGGTCTGAACGGTTCTGTCAGCGCCTTCCGTGATATCGGCATCCAGGTGTTTGATATCTTCCAGACCGGCAACAACTGGGAACACAGCTACGCGGTCATGGTTGGTAACGGTAACGGTATTAACCGCACCGATAACAACAATGAGAAGGACTACTACGCCTACTGGTCGTCAGCCAAGGTTTTCGCTGGCAAGGGCGCGCGTCGTCAGGAACTGAAAATGTTCGCCTGGGGGCAAACGGGTAAACGTACCCTGGAATACGTGAACGGCGTAGCCGGCAAAGAAGATTTTGACCGCGATCGCTGGGGTGTAGGTTTCACCTTCCGCAAGGGTAAATACCGGGCCGCGGCCGAGTATGTTGATTCCGATGGCATGATCTTCAATGGTACCGATGGTGGTGCGGTTGCAGGTGCACTGAACAATGCCGGGACCGCTGTGGCATCGATCAATATGGCACCGAAAGGCGATGCTGAAAGTTACTACATCCACCTTGGCTACGCTGTATTACCGAAACTGGAACTGGACGTCCGTTACGACTACCTGGATCGTCTGAGTGACAGCAAGACCGGTGAACGTGAGTTCGATACCCTGACGCTGGGCTTCCAGTATTTCTTCAACAAGAAGACCCGCGCCATCGTCAACTATGAGTTCCGCGATGCGGATGCACCGGGCTTCTCGTCATCTGCCGGTCCGAACCAGGTACTGGATACCTTCGACGATCGCATTGGTGTGCAGATACTCGCGATCTACTAAGGGTTTTATTTTATACTCCTTCAGGCAGGGCCACTGGCCCTGCCTTTTTTATGCTTGCAGAGGACAGACTGATATGAAACGGATATTTATTGTGCTTGTGCTGACGGTTTTTTCCGGTGCCGTGCTGGCCGCAGATAACGGACTGATCCGGGTAAAAAGCGCCCACAGCGTGTCTGAAACACTGGACCGTTTTGAAAAGGCCGTAAGTGAAAAGGGCATGACTGTTTTCACACGTATCGATCACACGGCCGGTGCGACCCGTGTTGGTAAATCACTGCGCCCTACACAATTGCTGATATTCGGCAACCCCAAGATCGGCACCCTGCTGATGCAGAGTCAGCAAAGCGCCGCTATCGACCTGCCGCTCAAGGCGCTTGCCATACAGGATGACAAGGGCGATGTGTGGCTGCTGTATAACGACCCGGCCTGGCTGGCTGCACGCCACGGCATCACCGACCGGGATCCGGTAGTTGCCAAGATGACCGGGGCAATGAAAGCTTTCAGCAAAGCGGCTACGCAAAAATAACACCGCCGGCGTTGTTTCATGCGCATCGTCAACAGCGTACTGGGTGATGCTACCGGCGGTCGCTGGCAGGTGGTGTGCGAATACAGCCGTGTGCTCAGCGAACATGGCCACCCGGTACTGCTGCTGTTGAACACCCGGCATGCGCCCGCTGCACCCCTGATACCGGCCGGCGTCCGGGTCGAGTGGATCAGCAACCGTGGCCATTTCGACTTCCCCGCCGCCTGGCGTGTGCGCCGCCTGCTGCGCCGGTTCCGGCCGGACCTTGCCATCGCCCACTGCAGCCGTTCCGTGGCATTGCTGAAACGTGCCGCGCGCGGCATGGCCCCGGTGGTGGCGGTAAGCCACAGCAACAAAGTCCGGCGCCTGCTGCCGGCCGATGCCTACCTGCCCCTGACGGCCCATATCGAGCAGAAAATCAAACAGGCCGGAGCACCGGTCGCGACCCGCCCCTGCCACATCGTGCCCAATATGATCGATGTCGGCCCCGGCCATTACCCGGACCAACAGCGCCACGACCCGCCGCGCATCGGCGCCCTGGGCCGCTTCGACCCGGTAAAGGGTTTCGACATATACATCGAGGCACTGGGACTGCTGCACGAGCGTGGCATACCGTTCCAGGCCGTGCTCGGTGGCAGCGGTGAAATGCATCCACAGCTGCAGGCCCAGGCACAACGGCTGGGCCTGGGTGAACAACTGGACTTCCCGGGCTGGATCGACAACGTGGATAACTTCCTGGCCGGCGCCGATATCCTGTGCATACCGGCCCGCTCTGATGCCTTCGGCCTGACCCCGCTACAGGCCGCCGTGGCCGGCGTGCCGATGGTCCTCTCCCGGGCTGCCGGCCACAGCGAAATGTTCCACGACGGAGAGCAGGCACTGTTCAGCCCGGTCGATGATGCCGCCGCTATGGCTGACCAAATACAGCAGCTAATAACGAATCCAGCACTGTCAGAACAGCTACGGCATGCCGCGTACCGCCATGTTGTCGAGCATTACAGCACCCGCGTGGTAACCGAGAATCTTCTTCAAGCAATTGTAAGTATTAAGAAATATTATAATTAGGGTTATATATAATTATATAGCAAACAGTAAATATCAATTTCAGCGTCATCTAACCGGACATTCTGACTAATTCTCTACCCGCCACACTGAATTAAGTGAGCCTTTCCTAAACCAGAGAGCCAGACCCCAACAGCTCCAGTCAACCAATACCCAGACACGCGCCCCCAGCCCAGCCTGGGTTATAATTCCCTGATGGATTTCGAACACAGTTTTGCAGTCATCGTAGTGGGCGGCGGCCACGCCGGGACCGAGGCCGCCCTGGCCTCCGCCCGTAGCGGCGCCCGCACCCTGCTGCT
>DRNU01000117.1 GCA_011374975.1 Gammaproteobacteria bacterium
GCGCCAGGGCGTGAAGAAATACTTTCGTCCGCGCTTCTCGCCACTTCGGGTGGTGCCAGGGGGCGGCCAGCTCCCTGGCTGCCTCGTTGGTTTCCCATGTCTTCCAATGGGGAATCTGCCAGCCTTGATCTTGCGCTGCTTCGATGACCGCTTTGCATTTCGCCAGTTTGGCATGGCACTTGTTGCGGCGCATGCATGAATCTTGGTAGCGGCGTTGTGCCTTTACGGCCTTGTCGCGTTCCTGCTCCTCTATTAAAACGGCTTTTCTATGGCTTCGCTCTGCGCTGCTGAGCGCGTGCTGCAGGCTGCGGTTCTGTTTTCGCCAGGTCCACCATGCCCAGCCCAAGGTCAAAAATGTTTGCAGCCTGCCCGGATGGTTCTGTCGATGCGCTTCGGCGGCTTGCTGCCGGTCCAGCAGGGTGATTTCCGCCTCGCGGGTGTATGCCCGCGCTTTGTCCAAGCAGTTTTGTGCTTCTGCGATTTGTTGTCTGTGCCGCTGTATTTCTGTCTCGAGTTCTTGCAGATGCTTGAGGAGTTCGGCGGTGTTCTTCAGAGTATCGAAAATCGTCTGTGCATCCTTTTGCCACTGATTTTGTTCATTAAGCGCTTCTTGGAACGCCTGTTTGGCGGTGTTCCAGTCGTTGAGTGGCGAGCGATCGCGATTGCTGTTTATTTTTTCGTCGAGGTATTCGCGAAAGGTCCGGCCATCGTTCTGAAACCAGAATGCTTGCATGAACTGGTTCCGATTGCTGCTGTTTCCGAGTCGGGCGGCGAGCAACGCCCAGGCTTTATTGCGGAGCTTTTCTGGTTATTTCTCTGATTGTTTCCCGTGTCGAGGAGAACCGTCGCCGTTTCGCGGAAATAATCCGTTTTATCCAGCCACGATGGATCTACTGCCGAGCTGTCCGGCAATTCTAGGCTTATGTTTTCAACCGCGCCATTGTTGCTCGACGCAACCACGATACCCCTTTGCAGAAAGGTAGGGGCGAATGGGTGGATCGCGCTGTTTCGATTTCGATTAGGGTGTTCGACGGAGAATGATCGCGAGAAGAGTTTTTCGGGGTCATCCAGCTCAAGCAGCGCCTGCGCGCGCTGGCAGATCACGGCAGCTACGATGTCCTGGAGTAACGTGGTTTTTCCGGTTCCGGGTGGTCCGTTGACGGCCAGGATTCCCCCTTCTTCCAAATTATTAATCGCTTGGTTTACGGCCAATTGCTGACTATGTGCAAGCGGGTAATGCCCCGGTGCAGGCCAGCATCCGACCGGAAAGCATTTCGGGGCAAGTATGTTCCATACCGTGTCGAGTTTCTCGTTGACATCTAACCGATGTGTTGGATTTTCGGGGCCAAGGCAGGCGTGGAGTAGAGCCTGCCTATTGTTCGAGGCGATCTTTTTTGTTATGTGGATGAGGTCGCCAAGGAAAAAGCTGTTGAGCGGGTCATCTGGCTGGGTGTTGTCGTCGTGCCTTCGACTGAGCATTCTCTGAATGCGTAGCGAGGTGTATTGACTACGCTTGAGCCATGTATTCCACCCGATGGTTTCTGCCATGTGATTCGAAAGTTCACGGATGTGATCTATCCCAAGCAAAACATGGCAGTCGGGTTGTTCTGAATCCTCGGATGCTTGCGGTGCATTAATTTCCGGGTTTTTGCGTGTGGATGGCAAAGCAACCAGATTGGAAAGTTGTTCATTTTGCGTGTTGTCCTTGGCTTTATGGAATTTATCTGCCCATACGCGAAAATGGTCTTTCGATTGTTCTGTCGCTTTTTCGTAAAGCTCGAGTACTTTCCCGTATTCCTGTTGTTGTGAGGGCCATTTACCTAATGCCCAGGCTGCGCTGGACAGAAAGAAGCTTTCCTTGATCGGGATACCGGAATCGTCTATATCGAAACTGAACAGGCAATATTCCGCATTCTGTCGGTTGTCCAGGGCGATGCGTTCGGTCTCGGGTATGTCAAGCTGACTGAAATGCCGGATAACCGATTCACTCAGGTTGGACTGTGCAAACAGGCCGACAAAGACTCGATAGCGGTATCGCTGCTTATCATTTCGGGTGCGCGAATCCGGGTTGGGCCGGAGCCAGTCGAGATCCTGGTCCTCTTTAGGCGTGATGACGGTTCCGCCCTTTCCGGTCAGTGGTGGCAACGGCTGAGGCGAGAACAGCTCAATCGAAAACCAATAGTTCAGGATGTCAACGGGGTTGGTCTTTTTGTTTTGGTTCATGTTGTCCAATCCGTGGCGAGTATTCTGGTTATTGTATGGTAAGGGGCATATGTGTGAATTGGGTAAGGGAGGAAATTATATCATGGGCTTGCTTCCCCGTATTACATGCCTGTGGTACCGATCAAGATTGTGGGGGGCATGGTTGAATCATTGTTGTTTAACTTGGATCTCTGCTGAACTGTATTCGATGGATGCGTGGCATATTGGTTTGAGCGAACTGAAAACACTATTCAGGTTCGGTAGCTGTACCGAATTCCGCCTGACTTTGTTTCAGTATATGCGCTTCCAAGCCGCCTTTATGACCGTAAGGGTGTTTCGTGACCCCCTGTTTCTGGGTGTGGTAGGTGTATAACGGTGTTGCGCCAATAGTGCGCAGCAGGGCTCGGTAAGAGTGCAGATGTTCATGTAACATGTGGAGTGGTGTGCGGTTTATGAATTCGCCTCCGATGTTGTAATTTGCTTGTGGTTCTGGTACCAGTGGGAATGTGCAATCATTATTGTGAACGGCTGTTTTGGAGCAGCATTTTTACCGATAGGCATCCGGCGGAAGATACAGCTTGTAAAGAATGCTCTCTTCAGTTTGAATCCGTTTGCCCAGTGTTGTAAGTACTTTGTCAAATTCGCCGCCAAACGACGTGCGCAGTTCAATATCCCAATCGCGCTTGCTGTACTTGTGCAGAAACGCGGTTACCGTTCTTCCGATGTCTTTTATCTCGTTTCTGAATCCCTGCATCAAGGCGGTGTTTTCCTCGTCTCCGGCAAGAACGTGTTGCAGGTAGACGTAGAGCTTAATATTCTCTTTTAGAAGGTGACCGCGCAGCAAGGAGCCAAACCGGCTCAACATATCCCGAATGCTGTCGAATGCGCCATCGTCGTAGAGTTGTTTGATTGTGCCTGCCAATTCAACTAATACCTGATGATCTTTCGTGAGTTCGTCGATCAGCTCTGGATGATAATATATTTGCGTTCCAGGTGCTGTTTTTGTCTCATTGCTTTTGGTCTTTGAATCCTCTTTGTTTCGGTTGAAGAAATCGGACATATTCTAAACTCCTTTCCATGTTGAGAATTTTCATATACAGGCATCAAAAAAAGGCGAGGAAATGTTATCTGATCGATGGAAGTTACATGATACGGAATTCGGCGGTATTGTGGTCCGTGAAAACGGCTCTCTATACTGAACGATTAAGTTCATTGATTACCTGATTCCATCGGTCGCGATTGTCGGGGCTGTACAAGGTGCGAATGTCCCGCTCAAGGGCGTCAAGTTTGAGGATAATGATGTCAGACATCTTTTGCAGTTCATGAAAATGCTTCTGCGCAAGCGCAAGGCGTTCCTGTCGTTCTTTGTCGTGCCTGCCGATCAGGCGAGAGAGGATGGAGCCTTTCTGCTCAGAAAACAGCAGATTGAAAATATCTTCGTAGATAGCATGCAGGCGGATGTGTGGTTGTTCGACTTCCTTGTATGTTTTAAGGTCGCAAAGTTTCCGTCCATCGCCGTAATACCATTTGCCAAATGCGCAATTCCCAGGAGTAATCGGGATCTTTTCCTTGTCGACCTGTTTACCTTCGATCAACGAATGAGCGCGCCTTATCCAGCCGATATGAGCACTTTTGGCAGCGCGGAGTGTTTCGATGAGATCGTGTGCTTCCATTGGCGTTCTCCAGAAGTCGGTTGTGAACAGATATCCCGGCATGTGGGTATTTATTGATATATTAAACGTCTCATAATTATCTTGACGAAAATTTTATGTAGGAGCGGCGCGAGCCGCGAGGGAGTGCTTTTTCGCGGCTCGCGCCGCTCCTACAGATCGTAATCGGCAAGTTTCAGTCAGGATAATTATGAGACGCTTAATAAGTGTGGGCGGCGTCTATCAAATGCATATGCCTTGTTGAGTAAACCCTTTCTGTATTCTCAATTGTGTGATACCGGATCGGTGGTCTTGCGGTTCAAGTTGGGCGGTTTGTTGCTGATCCCACGGCCATAAATTGGGAAGCAAATATGCGATGCTCAACTTCATACAATGCCGTTACCAATTGCTGGGACAACTGGCTCAGATTCTTCAGCTTGTCGAATATCCAGGACTCGTCTTTTCCCTTTACGACTGCACGCCATAGCTTGTCTGCGAAGCAATGGAGTTCGCGGTGTGGAGCATCGATTACAGTAAAGAGAGATGCATTCTCAAGTTCATTTCTGTGTTCGATAATCCAACGGCCCAGGCGGCATTCTTCGTGATTCAGCTCGCTGAGCGGAAAGTCGAGTCTTGGTGGTTTCTTTTCCTTGACGGCATCGTGCAATCGATGCAGGTTACACACATAATTACGATGCCAACGAACATGGTTCAGGATTGCCTGGCTGATGAAACCGAGCGGGATGTTATTGCCGTTAAAGCTTGTTTCTATAAGACGATAAAATTCGTTCGCACTCAAAGGTGGCGCATAGAAATAGCCTTGACCGTGTTCGCATCCGATATTTCTGAGTAAATCGACTTGTTCCTGGTTCTCTATGCCTTCTGCCACCGTCGTCAAGCCCAGGTAATGTGACATAGCAACCGAAGCATCAATGATACGCGAGGCTGTATCCGATTTTCCGATCTGTGAAATAAAATAGCGATCGATTTTAAGTTCTGTAAACGGCAGTTTGCTCAATCTTTCGATTCCGGAATAGGCTGTGCCGAAGTCGTCCATCGAGAGTCCTAGACCACGATCTCGCAACTCAATCAATTCATCGACAATTGGTTGCTCAATATTCTCAAGCCCGTCTTCAGTCAATTCCAGAGTGAGATGCAAAGAAAGATATTCCCGTCCCATCAGCGCTTTATTGAGTTCTTCCAAAAAATGAATGTGCCGAAGGTTGTAAGCAGACACATTGAACGAGAGACGAAAATCTTGCGGTGCATGCGGCAGAATGTATTCGAGAAAGCCGATGGATTGACGGCATACCCACTGAGTCAGAATTCCAATCAAGCCCTGTTTCTCGAAAATCGGGATAAAACCCGACGGTGAGACCATGGTTCCATCATGGTCAATGTATCGGATCAGGGCTTCCGCGCCACAAATTCTTGAAGTAAAAAGATCGACCTTTGGTTGGAAATGAAGGAGAAATGCATTCCTTCTCAATGCAGAAAGCAGTGTGTCTTCATTCCAAAACTGAAAGATGGCTTGGTTCATGCTTTTGTATTAGTGTTGGTTGTGAAGACGCTAGATTACCAATTGTCAAATTGGTTACATTATGATCTAGATCAACTTTCGGAAATTCCCAGATTAAGGGAAACAGTACGTTGAACCAGATAAATGTTTCCTACATGTTTTAGGCCGGGTATTGTTTGCTCATGACATAAATGACATGCCGATTATCGTGCATATACCGGACCCGGTACATCGTTGTATGTGACATTACTGTCGTTCGGTAAAGTGGTGATGAGCGGGGCTGATATTGTCTTGATCGAGCAGATTGCAAAAATCCCGGGTTCTTCATCAATTCAGGTACGGCTGTAATGGCTTTGCTGTCTTGAGGCATAGGTCAAATCTGTCAAGTGGATGCGGGTGCAGATGACGATCCGTTGCCGGATCCTGTTGCTGAATCCCGTGCCATGTTGCTCGATGAGCGGGAAACGCTGTTGGTGCGCTCAGACAGACCATCGACAGCCTTGAGAATAATGGCGTTCAGAATACCCCCCCAAGATGTGCTTCTTGGTTGTGTGGCGATTTTCTTTGCCGGGCAATCGACCGTGGGTGTGACCCGGCTTCGAGCCGTTTTGGTGTAGGCTTACCGAGGCGCGGGAAAGTCACCCCCACGCCACTGTTTGCGCCACAGGTTGTCGGGCTGGTCAACCAGGCGTGTTTGCTGCGTCCTTGATGAAGGTATTGCCATTGCGCAACAGCGCCTTGCGAACCTGGTGGCGGGAAAAAGCCGCAATGCTGCCATGGCCCGCCTTGCAACCGTCAATCCGGGGTGCGCTTGCGCACTGAATCCGCGTGATTTTCAAGACGGCGAACGACTGGATGTTGAAAAGGTCGTCCTGGCCTTTTTCAATGCGGCGAATCCAGTCGCTTGCGCGACTGATTTGCGGGCGGGGGCATCCTTGCCCCGCTCAAGCAGGTTTATCCAACAGGCTGCTAATACACGTACACTGCGCCGGCATGACTGGCCGTGTTGTCGGCCTGGTCACCGCCGATGCCGGTGGCCGCGCTGTCTTCATACACGGCCCCGACCGCCAGCGTGTCGCCGTCGCCGCTGAGGGCCAGCGACTGGCCGAACCAATCACTCCCGCCGGTATTGCTGGCCTTGACATAGGCTTGCTGTTTCCAGATGCCCGCCGCGCGGGTGAACACGTATGCCGCGCCGGAATTGGTGGCCGTGTTGTCGGCCTGGCCGCCGCCGACACCGGAGGCCGCGCTGTCTTCAAACAGGGCTCCGACCGCCAGCGTGTCGCCATCGCCGCTGAGGGCCACCGACCAGCCAAACCGATCCTCGGCGTCGGTATTGCTGGCCTTGACATAGGCCTGCTGTTTCCAGGCGTCCGCCGCGCGGGTGAACACGTATGCCGCGCCGGAATTGGTGGCCGCGTTGTCGGCCCGGTCGCCGTCGATGCCGGTGGCCGCGCTGTCTTCATACAGGGCCCCGACCGCCAGCGTGTCGCCGTCGGCGTTCAGGGCCACGGAAAACCCGAATTGATCCCCCGCATCGGTATTGCTGGCCTTGACATAGGCCTGCTGTTTCCAGGTGCCCGCCGTGCGGGTGAACACGTACACTGCGCCGGCATTGCCGGCCGTGTTGTCGGTCTGGTCGCCGCCGACACCCGTGGTCGCGCTGTCTTCATACACGGCCCCAACCGCCAGCGTGTCGCCGTCGCCGCTGAGAGCCACCGACCGGCCGAACCAGTCGCCCCCGCCTGTATTGCTGGCCTTGATGTAGGCCTGCTGTGTCCAAGTGCCCGCGGAACGGGTGAACACGTACGCCGCGCCGGAATTGCCGGAAGTGTTGTCGGCCTGGTTGCCGCCAACGCCGGTGGCCGCGCTGTCTTCAAACAGGGCGCCGACTGCCAGAGTGTTGCCGTCGGCGCTCAGGGCTACCGACCAGCCGAATTCATCGCCGGCGCCGGCATTGCTGGCCTTGACATAGGCCTGCTGTTTCCAGGCGCCCGCCGTGCGCGTGAATACATACACCGCGCCGGCTGCGCTGGCCGTGTTGTCGGACTGGTCGCCATCGATGCCGGTGGCCGCGCTGTCCTCCGCATAGGCCCCGACCGCCAGCGTGTTGCCATCGTCGCTCAGGGCAACCGACCAGCCGAACCGGTCATCGGCATCGGCATTGCTGGCCTTGACATAGGCTTGTTGTTGCCAGGCGCCCGCCGAACGTGTGAACACGTACACCGCGCCGGAATTGGTGACCGTGTTGTCAGCCTGGTCACCATCGATGCCGGTGGCGGCGCTGTCTTCATACGCGGATCCGACCACAAGCGTGCTGCCGTCACCGCTGAGGGCCACGGCAAAACCGAACTCATCCCCCACCCCGGTGTTGCTGGCCTTGACATATTCCGTGGCGGCGATCGAGTCGATGAGCTTCAGCGTCTGGTTGGGGGATGCCTCGCAGGCGGAATTGTCGGCATTGCAGCTCTCGACGAGGTATTGGGCGGCCGCCCAGTTGGTCTTGTGCACGGGTATTTCAAGGGTGTGGCCGGTGGCCGTGCCGGGGATGGTGTCCGCACCGGGGACCGCGACAAATCCCGAAACGCCGTCCGGATTCACCAGTATCCGGTAGTGGTCCACATTGCTGCCCGCCGTCCACTGGAAGTTCAGCGATTTTCCGCTGACCGTCATGGTGACGTTACCTGGCGCGGTGGGCGTTGTCGAGCCGCCGCCGCCTCCGCACGCGCTGGCGAGCATGGAAGCGAGTAATACCAGGATCGGTTTTCGCGGTTGTTTCATGCGTGTTCTCTCCTTTTTGTTTGCACGGCAATGCCTCATGTGGTTACCCGTGTTCCGGCTCGCTATGACTTCGGATGCGTGGTTCGCGCCGGTTTCGGTTTGCGCGGATTCTGGCACGGGGGCGGTAACACGCGGGTAACAGGGCGGCACGATGCCACGCGCGAGGTCGTTCCCTTTTATTGCCCCGGCCCAGTGGGTAGAAGGACCGCGGCGGGGGCGACGGATGTTTTCCCCTTTCAGGGGGAACCGGACGGTGGGATCAGGTGCCCGGTGACTGGAACAGGGCCCGGGTTTCGGGAGCGGGATCGATACCCAGGCCTTCACGAAGCCGCTTGAGGCACAGGCGCCAGGCGCGGATGGCCTCTCCCCGGTGGCCCAGCCGGTGGTGGGCGCGGATCAGCGCCTGGTAGAAGGGTTCGTGCAGGGGGTCGAGGTTCAGGGCGCGGTGGCCGTGGGCCACCAGTTCGGACCAGCGGCCTTCGGCGGCGAGGCCCTCCAGCAAGGCCTGGTAGCGGCGCAGGGCCAGCGCGTGCAGGCGCTCGCGCAGGGGCAGCAGCCAGTCGTCGTCGCCCTCGTCGCGCAGGAAGGCGCCCCGGTAGAGGGTCAGGGACTGCGATTCGTTTCCGTCCGGCTCCCGCTCGAAGGCCCAGGCATCGACCCAGCAGCGGCGGGGGGCGAGGGTGAGGCGGCCATCGTGGTAGCGGATGGCGTCCCGCACGCCCAGCAGCTTGCGCAGGCGCTGGAGGTTGGTGATGAGGGCACGATGGGCGGCGTCGCCCTCTGCGTCGGGCCAGAGGGCGTGCTCGATGCGGTGGTCGGCCACTTCGCGGCCCCCCAGGGCAATGAGCGCCTGCAGCAGCTTGAGGGGCTTGTTGTGGGCCGGTTGCCGGGGCAGGTGGCGCCCGTGTACCTGGATGGCGAAGCGGCCCAGGGTGTGGATGCGCACGGCCATGGGCCAGGCGGCCAGCAGGTGGGTGTTTTCCGGCATGGCCAGGTCGTTCCACTGGATGAGCCGCCGCACGTAGCCGGTTTCGATGCCGTGCGCCAGGGCCAGGGCGCAGAGGCGGGCGAGTAGTGCCGGGTCGGTGGGCGGGCTGACGCGCAGGCCCAGGTCGCGCCCGCAGGCCAGGGCGCGGCGCAGGTGGTCCAGCGCGGTGGCCGTCCGTTCTTCGCGCCGGGCGATCCAGGCCTCCAGCAGGCCCAGGTGGAACTCCGCCGCGTGGCGGGCATGGATGGTGGTGGCCAGGGTGCGGGCGGCGGCGATTTCCCGTCCGGCCTCGTCGTGGCGTTCCAGCCGCGCCAGCGCCTGGCAGCGCAGCAGCCGGGCGAGCAGCTCGAAGTGGGGCGAGTGCAAGGGGCGGAGATGTTCGCAGGCGGTGGTGGCATGGACCAGCGCTTCTTCGTGCTCGCCCTGCAGGGCGGCCAGCCAGCCGGCCAGGAAGTGGTAGTGGGCCTGCTCGTGGCGGTTGTGGGGCCGCACATGCCGGTGGTACTGCGCCAGCAGGCGCCCCGCGGCCGGCAGGTTGCGGCGCGTGAGGTGGCAGAAGAGGGCCGCCGACAGCAGCCACAGCCGGGTGACGAAGACACCATGGTCTTCCATCAGCTGCAGGGCCTCGCGGATGACGGCCTCGGTGTTCTCGGTCCGGGCGGTCATCCAGTGCCGGGTGATCTCCACCAGGTAGGCCAGCAGGCGGGCGAATGGCGCCACCCGCTCCGAGGCGGCATAGCTGCGCAGCGTATCGGCCAGCAGCGCCAGCCGGGCCGGCTGGGGGTGCCAGGTGTAGTACATGCCCAGGTGCGCGGCGCCCATGCAGTGGAGGGTGTCGTCGGGGATGGCGCGGATGCTCTCTTCGAGACGGCGGGCCAGGGCCTCCCATTCCGCAGGGGTGAGCCGCCCGGGGCAGGCCACGAACTGCAGGTTGAAGGCGGTGAGCTCCAGCCGGAGGGCGACGTGCGGCAGTGGACAGTCGGCCAGCCGCGGGCGCAGGGCATCGAAGGCGTCCACCCAGCGCGGCACGTCGGCCAGGCTGTCGTTACCGTACATGATGCCGTCGAGGATGCCGGTGAGACTCAGACAGAGGCCGGCCACGTCGCCGGCCTCCTCGAAGCCGTGCAGGGCGGTTTCGAAATGGCGCCCGGCGTCCCGGGGCTCGGTCAGCAGGTCGGTATTGCCGAACCAGCAGGACAGCCAGGGATCCTGCTCGATGTAACCGGCAGGCAGCCGTTCCAGCCAGCGCCGCAGCAGGCGGTAGCGTCCCTGGGCCCACAGGTCCGGGGCCTGCGCCTTGACGAGTGCCGAGAGCCCGGACCAGTGTCCGGTTTCGGCGTACAGTTCCACCGCCACGTCAGGCTCGTCGTCCCGGGCGAGAAGGGCTGCCGTGGCGTGCTTGAGCCGAACCAGCGCCTCCTGGGGGAGGGTGCGCGTCGCCTCGCCCTGGAGAAAGGCCCGCAACAACGGGTGGTAGGTGAAGACGGGGCCATCGGCTTCCTGCCGGGCGGTGATGAACATCTGGCGCCGTTCCAGATCGCGCAGGCGCATTTCGGCATCCTCGATGCCGGACAGGGCCTCTGCGGTGTCGGGACGCAGGGAGGAAAGCCAGGCCGTGTGCAGCAACAGGGTGCGGGTCTCCCGGGGGAGATGGCCGAAAACTTCTGTGGCGAAGTAATCGTCGAAATGCGTGGAGTCGAACTCCACCTTCCCGCGGCTGGTCGGCCCGCCCTGGCCAAGCAGCAACGCCAGCCCTCCCACCCAGCCCCGGGTGATCTCCTGCAGGCGGCGCACGTCTTCTTCCGGTAGATCGTTTCCATCAGCCAGCAGGTCGATGATTGCCCGGCTTTCCTCGTCCGTAAGCTGCAGACGATCCCTGCCGAGATGGACCAGGCGACCGGTCAGGCGGAGGCGGGCGCACCGGGCAGGCGGCGGACACCGACCGGTGACGATGACCCGGGCACCCGCCGGGACCTCCTCCAGCCCGTGTTGCAGGATGTCGTGGAAGCCCGATTCCCCGTCTACGGCCTCGATGTTGTCCAGTACCAGCACCGGGGATGGTCCGAGAGTGGCGAACAGTTCCCGAAAGAAGCGGCGCGCGAAGGCGAACTCTCCCGACTGGTACTCGGGCGTGAGCAGGGGCAGGAGACGATCGTTGGCTCCCTTCAGTCGGGCATGACCTTCGCCAAGGTAGTGAAAGAAAGAGGCAATATCATTGTCGGCAGGGTCCACCCGGTACCAGAGGGGTGTGATGTTCCGCTCGGCCAGGTAGCTGGCCACCAGGGTGGTCTTGCCGGCACCGCCCGGCGCCGAGATCCAGATGACCGGATGGGCGCTCAGTGCATCCAGCTCCGCGAACAGGCGCGTACGCGGGTGAATCCTGTCCGGAAGCGGCGCAGTGAACTTGGCATACGAGAGCGTCATGCCGGGCCTGATCCGTTACAGGATAGGGTGATCCGACGCCGCTCGCAGGACGCATCGGCCGGTTTCGTAAACGGGTCGAAACAAGGCGGCAAACCGGTCCTTCTCGGACAGTTTTTGGCAGAATTTCGTGCGCACCACCAGATGATCTCCCATTCAAGCCGGTATTTGCGCAATCATAGCAGGGAATCATGGGAATCCGTATCGCAGGATGGCGTTATCCTGTCTGCGCTTTGAGTGCACATCAAGGAATCTGATTATCCATTCCCGCATGGCACATACCGTATAAACCTCCCAGCGGATTGTCCCGACCGCGAACGATGCGGTACAGTTACATCTCACTTGCTTCAGGACTTCGCCCCGGCATGACACGACGTCATCTGTTCCTTCTTCTCGGATTTCTGCTTCTCGCCGCCTGCGCGACGACGCCCGACCCCCAGGTCCGGCAACAGCAATACACCGAAGCCATCCAGGCGGTGAAGAACGGCCGGTACGACCCCGCCATCGAACGACTCGAATCCCTGCGGGACAGCGC
>DRNU01000118.1 GCA_011374975.1 Gammaproteobacteria bacterium
CATTCCGTCGCAGATCCGGCGATCGTGGATGTCCTGGTACGGGCCACGGACGGGTTTGCCGAGCAGCTGGCATGATCGCCCTGCTGCAACGTGTCACCCGGGCCTGGGTGGACGTCGATGCCTCCCGCATCGCGGCCATAGACACTGGGTTGCTGGTGCTGCTGGGCGTTGAACGCGGCGATGGCAGGACGCAGGCCGAGCGCCTGCTGGAGCGGTTGCTTGGCTACCGTGTATTTCCCGATGAGGCGGGGCGCATGAACCTCAGCGTTGCCGACACCGGGGCGGGTCTGTTGCTGGTGCCGCAATTCACGCTGGCCGCGGATACCCGTAAAGGCCGGCGCCCGAGCTTTACTTCAGCGGCCGAACCCGCAGAAGGCAGGCGCTGGTTCGAGTATTTTGTCGAGCAGGCCCGGCTGCGGCATGACCCGGTCGGGTGCGGGCAGTTTGGTGCGGATATGCAGGTGGGCCTGGTCAATGACGGCCCGGTGACGTTCTGGTTGCAGGTTCCGCCCGCCTAGCGGAGCCCCTTGGGCGTGGTGTCGCAGGGGCGCTGGAAGTAGCAGGTCAGTGCGCAGGTGGTTGAAGTCAGCAGCCAGAACATGAAGAAGCCGGTGCTGTAGACGCCCATACGGCTGATATCCATATGCCCGGCCAGCATGGTCAGCTCCAGCGGATCAAAGATGGTGAAGAACAGGCCGGTGGCAATGCCCGAGGTGATGAAGGATGGCCAGAGCACGGCGATAACGCGCTGGATAACGGGTATTTCCGGTGTTTTGCCCTGTAGTGTCTGATCAGTGCCGCTGTTCATGCGCATGCCTCGGACAGGATGTTGGTCACCCGACTAATACTAGCGGGTTTAGATAGACCAAGTCCAGATGCGGCGTTTTCAGCGCTGTGTTGTCAGATAGGTCTGGAACGGGCCGTCGAGCGTCAGCCGCGCGCGGATCTCCCAGTTGCCGTCGCCGCCCCTCAGGTGCAGGTTCCAGGCGCCGTTGGCCAGTTCCGGCAGCTGTGCGAGGTAACGTCCGTCAGGCTGGCGTTGCAGGGTCACCTCACGGTCCAGCTCGGCGCGTGTCACGTGGATAAATTGCAGGGAGATGCTGTCATCCGGCACCGGCTCGCTGGCGCTCAGTTCGAGGCTCAGCTGTTTGCCGTCGCTGCGCAGCAGGGCCTTCAGGTCCATGTTATGTGCGGCCGTCTGGCGGTGCAGCTGCTGGTTGATGGCCAGGCCTTCCTTGTAATAGTCGTCCACCACCATGGCGTTGGGGCTCTGGATGGCGAGGATCAGAGTGGCGATGCCGGCGAATACGGCGCTGGCCGGCAGTGCGATCAGGAACCAGGGCCAGCCCTGGCGGTACCAGGCGAGTGTTTCGGGATGGTTGGCGGGTTTGTGCATAAGCTTACCTCGACATTACCGGGCCCAGGAAACGGGCGCCCCGGGTGCGTGTCAGTTCGGGTTTGTCCACCGCGGTCAGCGTGAATTCGATCTGGTTAGCGGCGCGTTTCAGCTCAATGGGGTCGATGCGCACGGAAACCGGCATGCTGATGACTTCACTGGGTAAAATTTCCACCAGGGGTTCGCGCGTGACCAGTTCCAGCCCGTCCAGGCCCGAAGCCGCGCCGGAGACTTCCAGCCGGAAGCGGTGCGCCTGTTCGTCCATATTGATGGCCTTGATGGTGTACACGTTCTCGACCAGCCCCTGAGTGGTTTCCCGGTACAGGCTGTTGCGATCGCGGATGATGTCCAGCTCCATGGGCATGCGCTGGCTGATGGCATACACCAGCCCGGCACTCAGGGCGAGCAGCAGCACGGTGTACATCACCGTGCGCGGCCTGATGATGTGTGTGCGTTGCCCTTGCATCGCGTGCTCGGTGGTATAACGGATCAGGCCCTGTTCATAGCCCATCTTGTCCATCACCTGGTTGCAGACGTCGATGCAGGCGGCGCAACCGATGCACTGGTACTGCAGCCCGTCGCGGATATCGATGCCGGTGGGGCAGACCTGTACGCACAGGGTGCAGTCGACACAGTCGCCCAGGCCCGCCTGTTTGGGATCGGTATTTTTCTTGCGCGATCCGCGCGGCTCGCCGCGCTCCTCGTCGTAGGCGATGATCAGCGTGTCGCGGTCGAACATGGCGCTCTGGAAGCGCGCATAGGGGCACATGTAAATGCACACCTGCTCGCGCATCCAGCCGGCGTTGCCGTAGGTGGCGAAGCCGTAGAAAAAGACCCAGAAGGTCTCCCAGGGACCGAGGTTGAACGCCATCATCTCGCCCGCCAGCTTGTGGATGGGCGTGAAATAGCCGACAAAAGTGAAGCCGGTGTAGAGCGAGAAAACAACCCAGATGAAATGTTTGAGCGCCTTGCGACGCAGCTTGTCCGGCGTCAGGCTCGATTTGTCGCGTTTGATCTGCTGGTTACGGGAGCCCTCCACCTTGCGCTCGATCCACAGGAAGATTTCAGTCCAGACGGTTTGCGGGCAGGCATAGCCGCACCACAGCCGACCGGCCAGCGACGTGACGTAAAACAGCGCCAGTGCCGCAATGATCAGCAGCCAGGCGAAATAGATCAGGTCCTGGGGCCAGAAGGTGAGGCCGAAGATGTAGAACTTGCGCGCCGGCAGGTCCAGCAGCACCGCCTGGTGCCCGTCCCAGGATAACCAGGCAACACCGTAGAACAGCCCCAGCAGTGTAATGACACCCAGCCTGCGCAGGGTGGCAAAGGTGCCGTGCGCTTCGCGCGGGTAGACTTTCTGGTGGCTGGCGTACATTTCCTCCCCGCCGGAGACCGCTGGGTCTGCGGCGGGAGAGGGGGTGGATGTACGTGCTTGATCGTCCGGCATGATGGTTTGCTCAGTACTTCGTCAACACCCTGCCGGGCGCCTGTTAGTTGGACAGACTGTAGATATAGGTGGCCAGCAGGTGCGCCTTGTCTTCACCCAGGAAGTCGCGGTGCGCCGGCATGTGCCCGTTGCGCCCGGCAGTGATGGTTTGCCGGATGACGCCCGGTGAGCCACCGTACAGCCAGCTGCCGTCAGTCAGGTTCGGTGCGCCCAGCGCCGGGTTGCCGGTACCGTCTGCCCCATGGCAGGCCACGCAGTAGGTGTCGAAATGCACCTTGCCGGCAGCAGCCTTGGTGGCATCGCTGTCGCGCCCGCTCAGGCTCATGACATAGGCGGCCACCTCGTCCACACCCTTGTCGCCGATGACCTGGCCCCAGGCCGGCATAACCCCGTTACGGCCATCGAGAATACTCAGCTTGATGGTCTCGGGTTCGCCGCCGTACAGCCAGTCCTTGTCGCCCAGGTTGGGGAAGCCGGCACCGCCGCCCGCGTCAGAGCCGTGGCAACTGGCGCAGTAATTGGCGAACAGGCGCTGCCCGACCTTGAGGGCGGCGGGATCTTTGGCCAGTTCGGCAATCGGGGTGCTCGCATATTTGGCGAACAGCGGCCCGTACTTCTCCTGCGCGACCTGCATTTCCTTGTCATAGGCGTTCTGGTCGGTGTAGTTCAGCGTGCCACGCCAGGTGCCGAGTCCCGGGTAGAGCACCAGGTAACCGGCGGCGAAGATCATGGTGCCGTAGAACAGCCACAGCCACCAGCGCGGCAGCGGGTTGTTGTACTCGGCCAGGGTCCCCTCGTCCCAGCTGTGGCCGGTGACGTCACCCGCGGCAGCTTCATCCTTCCGGGGTTTGGCGGTCCAGCGGATAAGCCACCAGCAGGCGAGAATATTGCCGACGGTGAGAACAGTGATCCAGATGTTCCAGAAACCACTGGTGAAGCTGAAATCATTGACAGTCATGGCTGACACCCTTGCTGTGCTGGTCTATGTTGTCATCCGCGAACGGCAGGTTCGCGGCTTCATCGAATGAGCGTTTGCGCTTGCCGCTCCAGGCCCAGATCCACACGCCAATAAAGGCGACCAGGGCCAGACCCGTGAAAATTCCGCGCAGTGTATCCAGATCCATGCCGCTTACCTCCGTGACGAGATGACTGTGCCCAGGTTTTGCAGGTAGGCAATCAGTGCATCAAGCTCGGTTTTGCCTTTTACGGCATCGCTGGCGCCGGCAATATCGGCATCCGTGTACGGCACGCCCAGGGTGCGCATGACATCCAGTTTTTTGGGTGTCAGCTCACCGTCCAGCACCGTTTCGGCCAGCCACGGGAAGCTCGGCATATTGGATTCCGGTACCACGTCGCGCGGGTTGGTCAGGTGCACCCGGTGCCAGTCGTCACTGTAACGACCGCCGACCCGGGCCAGGTCCGGGCCGGTACGCTTGGAGCCCCACTGGAAGGGGTGGTCGTAGACGAACTCACCGGCCACCGAGTAGTGACCGTAACGTTCGGTCTCGGCGCGGAACGGACGGATCATCTGCGAGTGGCACAGGTAACAGCCCTCACGGATATAGATATCGCGTCCTTCCAGTTGCAGCGCCGTGTACGGTTTCAGGCCTTCAACCGGCTCGGTGGTGCTTTTCAGGAAGAACAGCGGCACGATTTCAACCAGCCCGCCAACACTGATGACCAGCAGGATCAGTACTGCCATCAGGCCGACATTTTTTTCGACAACTTCATGACTCATGTCAGTTCTCCGATCAGGCCGTTTGCGGGACAGGTGCATCTTCCGGACGTGAGCCGGAGATGGTTTTGGCGACGTTCCAGGCCATCAGTAACATGCCTGAAAGGAACAGTGCGCCACCCAGGAAGCGGACGAAGTAGTACGGGTACATGGCCTGCAGCGATTCAACAAAGCTGTAGGTCAGCGTACCGTCGTCGTTGATGGCCCGCCACATCAGGCCCTGCATGATGCCGGCGATCCACATGGCGACGATGTACAGTACCACGCCGATAGTGGCCATCCAGAAGTGCCAGTCGATGAGCCGGATGGAATACATCTGCTCGCGTCCGAACAGCTTCGGCACCAGGAAGTAAATCGAGCCGATGGAGACCATGGCGACCCAGCCCAGCGCGCCGGAGTGTACGTGGCCGATGGTCCAGTCGGTGTAGTGGGACAGCGCGTTGACGGTCTTGATGGCCATCATCGGGCCTTCGAAGGTGGACATGCCGTAGAACGACAGGGACACGATCAGGAACTTGAGGATCGGGTCGTCGCGCAGTTTGTGCCAGGCACCGGACAGGGTCATCATGCCGTTGATCATGCCGCCCCAGGAGGGTGCCAGCAGGATCAGCGAGAACACCATGCCCAGCGACTGCGCCCACACCGGCAGTGCCGTGTAGTGCAGGTGGTGGGGGCCGGCCCACATGTAGGTGGAGATCAGCGCCCAGAAGTGCACCACCGACAGGCGGTAGGAATACACCGGCCGGTTGGCCTGCTTGGGGATGAAGTAATACATCATGCCGAGGAAGCCGGCAGTCAGGAAAAAGCCCACCGCGTTATGCCCGTACCACCACTGCACCATGGCATCGATGGCGCCGGGGTACACCGAGTAGGATTTGAACAGGCTGACCGGCAGGGCTGCGCTGTTGACAAGGTGCAGTACCGCGACGGTCAGGATGAAGGCGCCGAAGAACCAGTTGGCGACATAGATATGCTTGACCTTGCGCTTCATGATGGTGCCGAAGAACACTACCGCGTAACTGACCCACACCACGGTGATCAGGACATCGATCGGCCATTCCAGCTCGGCGTATTCCTTGCTGGTGGTGATGCCGAGCGGCAGGGTGATCGCGGCGGAAATGATAACCAGCGTCCAGCCCCAGAAGGTGAAGGCCGCCAGTTTGTCGGAGAACAGCCGGGCCTGACAGGTCCGTTGCACGACATAATAGGATGTTGCGAACAGCGCCGAACCGCCGAAGGCGAAAATAACGGCATTGGTATGCAGCGGGCGCAGCCGTCCAAACGACAGCCAGGGCAGGTCAAAACTCAGTTGTGGCCACACCAGTTCCGCCGCTATATAGACGCCGACCAGCATGCCGACGATGCCCCAGACGATAGTCATCACGGTGAACTGGCGCACGACCTTGTAGTTATACGTGGTCTGTGAGTCCATAGCGTTTTCCTGTGAGTTGATAAATTTCAGAAAAAGCAGCGGCTGGCGCCGCTGCTGTTACAGGAGGCAGACAATATCAGAATTTCTTGCCGACTCCGAGCATGAACACCCAGGGATCGATATCAACATCGGCTTTACCTGCCAGCTCTGAATCCGCCTCGGTTTCTATATTGATATACCAGACCTGCGCGCTGACCAGGTAGTCATTCTGGAAGGTGTAGTCCAGGCCGGCTTCAGCGGCGAAGCCCCAGCTGTCATCCAGGTCCAGATCGGTACCGGCAAAGGGGGCATCCGAGGTATCTTCATCCCAGAAGAAGGTGTAGTTGATGCCCGCCCCGACATAGGGGTGGAAATCCGAGGCGGTATCGAAGTGGTATTGCAGGGTGACCGTGGGTGGCAGGAATTTGGTGTCACCGATTTTGTCTACACCGATGCCAGGGAGGACGCCGTCGCCCTTGATATCAGCTTTGAACGGGTAGGCTGCCAGCACGCCGACACCGATATTGTCAGTGATAAGGTAGCTGAAAGTCAGACCCAGGCTGTCGGTGTCGTCCACATCCGCCGTGGCACCGGGAACGTTGGGAAATTCATCGGAATCGGTATCGGGGGCAACATGCGCCCAGCCGGCACGTGCGATGAAATCCCCGGCCTCGTAGGCCAGTACCGGTGCGGCGGTGAAAACGGAAGCGAAGGCCGCAGCCAGCACAGTCCTGTTCAAAGTGGTCATAGAATATCTCCATCATAAGGGGGGCTGAAAAACGGGGGTCAACTCTGGGGGTTGATTAACCCTGAAGCATTGACATAGATCAAAATTGCGCAAGAAATCGGTAAAAAAGAGGGGCTGCCTGGTGCCGGCGCTATATTAGAGAGCCCTGATGTTCTTGTTCATAAACAACAGTCTACCCTTGCGATGAACCTGATTGTTATCGCCTCTTTCTTTGACTGCGGGGGTTCAGCGACTACCCTGTTCCGGTCCTGAGTCGCCGGCCCCCAGCAATTGCAGCAGTTCCTCGGGGCTGCTGAAAGCTGTTTTGCGGTTGTCCCCGAGTCTTTCCAGGGTGCCTACCAGCAAGGCATTTTCCCCGCTGGAGCGATAGATATGCAGCAGATAACTCCCTGTGCGTGCGTCCTGTGATGCGTTGATATGCTGTTTCACGACCAGATCCTGTCCACTGAAGGGCTGCTTCCCTGATCGCCAGCTTACCCATGCCCGGTTTCCAGCGGGTTACAGTTTTGGTAACAGTTCGGCCAGTATTCAGGCGTCGCCGGCTGCCTGGCGGGCCAGGGCGACCAGGGTGGAGCCGGGGGAAATGGCCAGTTCCCGCTCCAGGGCGGTCTGGGCATCGTGATAGGTTTCCAGGGCCTTGGCGGGGTAGCCCAGCAGCAGATAGGTCTGCATGAGGTGCTCATAGATCCGTTCATCGAGCGGGTCGATATCCAGTGCCCGCTGGAGATACGCCTGGCACGCCTGCCGGGCCGGCAAATCCTTTGCCGTGGCGGCCAGCACCAGCACCCCTTCGAGGTAGCGTCGCCGCAGCCGCTCGCGGTGTTCGATAATCCAGGTCTCGCTGACGTCGCTGGCAAGAAAGTCGCCGGTATAACGGTCCAGGCTGCATTTCAGCAGCTCCCAGTCGATGCGGTCTGCGCGCACAGCCTTGCGTATGTTCGTCTCGAAACGGAATACGTCCACCGAGCAGTATTTTTCCACCAGGGAAAGGTGGCCGTGCTGTAATTGCAGCCAGGGCAAGGGCTCCTGGCCCTTGTCGAGGCCCAGGTGGCGCAGGCGCCAGACCAGTACCTTGAGGTTCCGGTAGGCCTGGTCACCCTCGCTGTCGGGCCACAGCGTATCCGCCAGCTGCTCCATGGAGACCTTCCTGCCGCCCTGCACGATGAGCGCCTTGAGCAGTGCCTTGGTGCGGCCACCGCGCCACTTGCGGTCGTAGATGACCCTGTCGCCGATCTCGATGCGCAGTCCGCCAAAACAGCAGATCCGTACCGGGGCGCGTGGTGCGTGGGTCACGGGCTGCCTGAAGAGCGCGGCCTGCAGGTCGTCACGGTAGCGTGGCGGCCGGTGGAACAGGGGGAGCCGTTCGCCCGCCGGCATGCTGGATACTGCCCGTTCATACCAGGCTCGCGCCTGCTCCGGTTGTCCCTGGCGCAGCCGGATCCAGGCCGCCTCCTGTGCCGCCGTGGCGGCCACGGTGCAGTATCTACACGCCTGCCATGGTCCCATCCAGGCTTCGAACAGGGCCAGTGCCTCTTCGTCCCGGCCCAGATCGGCCAGCGCCTGCCCCTTGAGCAGCACCGGCATACGCTCAATGACGGCGCTGTAGGCCGCCATGCCACGCTCGATAGCCTGTTCGGCATGCGCCAGTGCCTTGTGCGGCTCACCCAGGCCCAGTGCCGCAACACCCAGGCTGAAGTGGGCATAGCTGTGGTGGAAGGCATTCTGCCGGGGAATGACCTGGCCACGAATTTTTTCCGCCACGGCTTCGAGCGCCACGCTGTCTTCGCAGTGGGCGATGGCAAACAGCAGGTTGGACTGGACCAGCAGCCATACTGACGGGGGCAGGCGGTCGAACAGCGGTTGGGCCACGGTCTCTTCGAGGATTTTCCGGCCTGTTTCCGGGTCACCGTTGAGAGTGTGAAACAGACCGCTGCTGCTGTGCAGCAAGGCCAGTGCGGCAGGAGGGGCCGCGCTGTGGGCACAGAGAAACTCCGCGTCCTGGAGCAGCACGCCCGCTCCGGCCAGGTTGCCATTCCACAGGTGGCAGTAGGTCTGCAAGGCCGCATGAAAGATGCGCAAGGGGATAGAGTGCGCCTCTTCCGCCGCAAGAATCTGCCGGTGGCAGGTTGTCGCGGCGGCGGCAAGATCGCCCCTGCCGTTCATCTCGGCATTACACTTGAAGCCCAGCACCGAGGCACGTGCGAGCGGGCTCAGTTGCGCGGCGTTGGCGAGCAGAAAGTCGATACGCTCAAGCCAGAGCTGGAAGCGCCGGAAGTCGTAACCGCTGTCCCACACCGCGCCGCAGCCGGCGCCGGCCGCGGCCGCGGCCGCTTCCCAGTCGTCTTCATCCAGGAAGCGCTGGTACAGGGCGGACATGGCCGTTGCAGAGATATCCCCGGCACTGACTCCGGCCAGGAAGGTCAGGCGCGCCGGTGTCGCCGGGTCGTCTTCGGCAGGCGCGCTCTGCAGGGCCTGCAGGTGCAGCGCAATTTGCAGGATATCCATATTGAACCACCAGCTCAGGCCATCCTGCGCCAGCCGGCGGAGGTAAGTATCGACATCCCCCTGTTTCAGCAGACTGTCATACGTTTCTATTAACTGAGGCGTTTGCAACTGGCGCTACCCTGAAATGCTTCGGTGGCTGGTGCAGGCGGTGAATCACCGCTCGTGGGCTGTCTCCCGCTTTCATTATTATCGCGTGGGAGCTAAGCCCATGACCAATTCTGCGTGAAGGGGCACAGTGGCGTACCTGATACAGGTCAAGCCCGTGCCAGATAGGTACAAATTTAAGGGAGGCGTCTAGTTGTTCGGTTCTGCCTGCAGCACATCGTCCTCGGCGCATTGCGCGCCCGAGTAGGTGCACAGCTTTTCCCGGTCCAGCAGCTCGATATGCTTGCGGTCAACACGCAGCAGCCCTTCGTTCTGGAAGCGGGTGAACAGACGGCTGACGGTTTCCAGCGCCAGGCCCAGGTAGTTGCCGATATCGCTGCGTGACATGCTGAGGTTGAACTGGGTGGCGGAAAAACCGCGCCGCCGGAAACGGTTGGAAAGGCTGATGAGGAATGCCGCCAGCCGCTGCTCGGCGGATTTCTGGCCGAGTATCACCATATTATGTTCATCATCGCGGATTTCCTGGCTCATCACGCGCAGCAATTGGCGCTGCAGGCCGCCGATCTGTCCGCTCAGGCTTTCCAGGTCAGTGAAGGGGATCTCGCACACGCTGGTGGTCTCCAGCGCCTTGGCCGCCAGCGGGTGGCTGTCTTCGGCAATGGCATCCAGGCCCACCAGTTCCCCGGGTAACTGGAACCCCATCACCTGTTCCTGGCCGTCCTGTGAGGTGGTGTAAGTCTTCAGGGATCCTGAGCGTACCGCGTAGATAGACTGGAAACCGTCACCCACGCGGAACAGGTGGTCGCCTCGCGCCAGCGGGCGCTTGCGGTCGATGATGGCGTCCAGGCGATCGAGGTCTTCCTGCCCGATACCCACTGGCAGACAGATCTCTTTCAGGCTGCATTCCTGGCAGGCAACCTTGATGTCTCTCAGGGAAATGACAGTTTCAAACTTTCGGGTCGGCATGTGACAAATACACTTTATTGTCCTACGTACCCCATTGGAGCAAATTCATTGATCTATATCAATATTTAAAGAACCTGCAAACCGGTGGTTCTCTAGCAGCCGGATTTCAGATAGGATGCGAAACAGGTATGACCCTCTGATTTGATTGAACAAAAAATGACTACGCGAACAGCGCAGGTAAAACGCGACACCCTGGAAACACAAATTATTGTGGACCTGAACCTCGACGGCAGCGGCAAAACCGCCCTCGATACCGGTGTGCCGTTCCTCGAACACATGCTGGACCAGGTAGCCCGCCACGGCCTGCTGGACCTCAATATCCAGGCCAGCGGCGACCTGCACATCGATGCCCACCACACCGTGGAAGACATCGGCATCACGCTGGGCCAGGCCTTTACGCAGGCGCTGGGCGACAAACAGGGCATCCGCCGTTACGGACATGCCTACGTGCCGCTCGACGAAGCGCTGTCGCGGGTGGTGATCGATTTCTCCGGGCGCCCGGGGCTCGAGTACCACGTCAGTTTTGCGCGTGCGCGTATCGGTGAGTTCGACGTGGACCTGTTGCACGAGTTCTTCCAGGGCTTCGTCAACCACGCCAACGTGACCTTGCACATCGATTGCCTGCGCGGCGACAATGCGCACCACATTGCCGAGACCGTATTCAAGGCTTTCGGCCGTGCCATCCGCATGGCGGCCGAGCCGGATCCACGTATGGCCGGTATGATGCCGTCCACCAAGGGGAGCCTGTAGCACCAGCAGCGCGCCGGGATTCCGGCCGGGTACCAGTCACAGCATCATGTCGACGATAGCCATCATTGATTACGGAATGGGCAACCTGCACTCCATCGCCAAGGCGGTGGAGCACGTGGCGGCCGATACACGCGTGCTGATCAGCTCAGTGCCGGAACAGATCCTGGCCGCTGACCGGGTGGTATTTCCCGGCGTGGGCGGTATCGGGCACACCATGGAGGAGTTGCAGCGCACCGGCCTTGGCGAAGTGGCGCTCGAGGCCGCTGCCGCCAAACCCATGCTGTGTATCTGCGTGGGCATGCAGGCCCTGCTCGAACGCAGCGAGGAGAATGACGGCACGCCCTGCCTGGGTCTGATCGCGGGCGAGGTGAAGCGTTTCCCCGAGGGTATGCCGGCGCCGGAAGGCGGTAAACTCAAGGTGCCGCACATGGGCTGGAACCAGGTGCACCACAACGACCACCCGTTGTGGGAAGATATCGACCAGGACAGCCGTTTCTATTTCGTCCACAGTTACTATGTCGAGCCGGCCGATCCTGCATTACAGGCGGCGAGCACGGACTATGGCATTAAATTCTGCGCTGCGCTGGCCCGTGAAAACCTGTTTGCGGTACAGTTCCACCCTGAGAAAAGCCAGCGCGCCGGATTGACGCTGTTACGGAATTTCAGCCGCTGGGACGGCCAGTGCTGACCATGGAGAACGGGATAGTTAAAATGAGGATGCAAGCATGTTGCTTATTCCTGCCATTGATCTGAAAGACGGGAAATGTGTGCGCCTGCGCCAGGGCCGCATGGAAGACGAAACCATTTTTGCCGACGACCCGCTGGAAGTGGCGCAACGCTGGGTGGATGCGGGCGCACGACGCCTGCACCTGATCGACCTGAACGGCGCCTTTGCCGGCAAGCCGGTGAATGCAGACCCGATACACCGCATTGCCGAGGCATTCCCGGATGTGCCGATCCAGGTCGGTGGCGGTATCCGCGACGAGGATACCGTGCAACTGTACCTGGATGCCGGCGTGCAGTACGTCATCATCGGCACCAAGGCGGTGAGTGCGCCGCACTTTATCAATGACCTGTGCCTGGAATTTCCCGGCCACATTATCGTCGGGCTGGATGCGAAAGACGGCAAGGTCGCCATCGACGGCTGGTCCAAGCTGTCCAACCACGACGTTATCGACATGGCGCAGCACTTTGAGCGCGACGGCGTGGACAGCATCATCTATACCGACATCAGCCGCGACGGGATGATGGGCGGTGTGAACGTGGAAGCTACCGCGCAGCTTGCCGCGGCTATCAGTATCCCGGTGATCGCCTCCGGCGGTATCAGCAAGCTGGACGACATCAAGGCGCTGCAGGCTGTGCAGGATGAGGGCATCATGGGCACCATCATCGGTCGCGCGCTGTATGAAGGCACCATCGACCTCGCCGAAGCCCAGCGCATGGTCGACGCTGACTGAAGCCGCATGTCACTGGCCAAACGCATCATTCCCTGCCTGGACGTGGACGGCGGTCGTGTCGTCAAGGGCGTGCAGTTCGTGGATATCCGTGATGCCGGCGACCCGGTGGAAATCGCACGCCGCTATGACCAGGAAGGTGCCGACGAGCTGACCTTCCTCGACATCACTGCCAGTCACGAACAGCGCGAAACCATGGTGCACGTGGTGGAGCAGGTGGCCGGTGAAGTGTTCATCCCGCTCACCGTGGGTGGCGGCATCCGCGAACTGGCCGACATCCGCCGCATGCTGAATGCCGGTGCCGACAAGGTCGGTATCAACACCGCCGCGGTATTCAACCCGGAATTCGTGCGTGCGGCCGCAGACCGCTTCGGCGCGCAGTGTATCGTGGTTGCCATTGATGCCAAACAGGTCGAGGCGGATGCCGACGGCAAGCCGGTGCGCTGGGAAATCTTCACCCACGGCGGGCGCAAGCCCACCGGCATCGATGCTATCGAGTGGGCCGCGAAAATGGTGGATTACGGCGCCGGCGAAATCCTGCTCACCAGCATGGACCGCGACGGCACCAAAAACGGCTTCGACCTGGCGCTGACGCGCGCTGTCAGCGAAGCGGTCGATGTACCGGTGATCGCTTCCGGCGGTGTCGGCAACCTGGATCACCTCGCCGAGGGCGTGCTGGAAGGCGAGGCCGACGCGGTACTGGCGGCGAGTATTTTCCACTTTGCCGAATACACCATCGCCGAGGCCAAGCAGCACATGGCCGCGCGCGGCATCGAAGTCAGATTATGAGTGGTTCAGACACGGGCTGGCTGGCCGCTGTGAAGTGGGATGCGGACGGCCTGGTGCCGGCCATTGCCCAGGATGCCGCTGACGGCCGGGTGCTGATGATGGCCTGGATGAACCGCGAGGCGCTGCAATTGACCGCGGAAGGTGGTTATGCGGTGTACTGGTCGCGTTCGCGCCGGAAGCTGTGGCACAAGGGCGAGGAATCGGGCAACCGGCAACAGGTGCGGGAGATTCGCCTGGACTGTGACAATGACGTCATTATCCTGCAAATCGAACAAATCGGTGGTATTGCCTGTCATACAGGCAGGCGTAGCTGCTTTTTCCAGCGCCTGGAGGACGGGGAATGGAAGACCGTCGAGCCGGTCCTGAAGAACCCTTCTGAAATGTACGGGAAAGGCTGATATGTCGGATGCGATCATTCACCAGCTGACGCAGGTGCTGGAACAGCGCAAGCAGGCTGATCCGGATTCATCCTATGTGGCCGGCCTGTACCATAAGGGGCTGGACACCATCCTGAAAAAGGTGGGTGAGGAAGCCACCGAGACGGTGATCGCCGCCAAGGGTGGAGATACCGACCAGCTGGTTTATGAAACCGCGGATTTGTGGTTTCATACCCTGGTATTACTGGTCCATCAGGGCGTGGACCCCGAGCGTGTAATGCAGGAACTGGAACGCCGCTTCGGCCTGTCGGGCCTGGAAGAGAAAGCGGCGCGCAAGGATTCCGGAAAGAATTGAATCAGGGGGTGAACCTTGTTCGCTTCCTTTATTGGAGAAGGTTATGGGTATCAGTATCTGGCAACTGTTGATTATTCTCGCGATCGTGCTGGTGTTGTTCGGCGCCAAGCGCCTGCGTAACGTGGGCGGCGACCTGGGCGGCGCGATCAAGGGTTTTCGCCAGGCCATGAAAGAAGAAGACACCAGGCCCGAGGGCGACAAGCTGGACGACAAGAGCGGCAACGTCATCGAGGGCGAAGTCACCGCGAAAAAACAGGACAAGGTCTGAGCCTGCAAGGTGATTGGCGATGTTCGACATTGGCTTCTGGGAACTGGCGATTATAGGTGTAGTGGCGCTGCTGGTCATCGGGCCGGAACGCCTGCCGCGCGTGGCGCGTACCACCGGCCTGTGGCTGGGGCGTGCGCGGCGCTTCGTTTCCGGCGTCAAGGCTGACATCGACCGCGAAATTGCCGCTGACGAACTGAAGAAGGCGCTGGCCAAACAGGCGCAGGCGCCCGGTTTGTACGACATCATCGAAGACACCAGGCAGACGATCCAGGGCGTGGGTGAATCGCTCGCCGAGCCGGCGGTACCGGCACCACCTGCAGAAGAAGAACACAAAGCAGTGACACAGAAACCCAATGACGCAAGCGGATAACAACCAGCCGTCGGAAGATGGTGAAGAACTCCCTTTCGTCTCCCACCTGATAGAACTGCGCGACCGCCTGCTGCGTATCGTGCTGGTCGTCATCGTGATTTTCCTGGGCCTGGTGCCGTTTGCCAACTGGCTTTTCACGCAACTTGCCGGGCCGCTGATGGCGCACCTGCCGGAAGGCAGCTCCATGGTGGCCATCGATGTCGCCTCGCCATTCTTCACACCGTTCAAACTGGCGCTGGTGCTGTCGATTTTTATCGCCATGCCCATGATCCTCTATCAACTGTGGGCCTTCATTGCCCCCGGCCTGTACCAGCACGAACGCAAGCGCACCCTGCCGCTGCTGGTGTCGAGCACGGCGCTGTTCTATCTCGGCGCCGCGTTTGCCTACTTCGCCGTGTTCCCGCTGGTGTTCGGTTTCCTGACCAGCACTGCGCCGCAGGGTGTCGAGGTGATGACCGATATCAGCCGTTACCTCGATTTCGTGCTGACCCTGTTCTTCGCCTTCGGCGTGGCATTCGAAATCCCGGTCGCGGTGGTACTGCTGGTGTGGACCGGCGCCGTGAAGCCGAAGACGCTGCGCGAAAAACGTCCCTACGTCGTTGTCGGCGTGTTCGTGATCGGCATGCTGCTGACGCCGCCGGACATCATCTCCCAGACCCTGCTGGCCGTGCCGATGTGGCTGCTGTTTGAAGTTGGCGTGTTCATGGGGGAACGTTTTGCCCCCAAACGGGACGAAGAAGACAGTAACGATTCCGGGCACGAAGAGTACGAGCCGCCCACGGACGAGGAAATGGAAGCCGAACTGGACAATATCGAAGCGGAAGAAGAAGGCCGGAAGCCGGAGTGATGAAGCGGCTCCCCGCCTTGCTGATGGGGATAATGATCAGCCTGGTCACGGGCCTGGCGGTCAGCGCGACCGCTGACCCGGTCTTGCACAATCGCATGGCCGCGCACCCCTCGCCCTATCTCGCCATGCACGGTGCCGACCCGGTGTACTGGCAGGAATGGAACCGCGAGACGCTGGACCTGGCGCGCAAGCTGAACCGGCCGCTGCTGGTGTCTATCGGGTATTTCTCCTGCCACTGGTGCCATGTCATGCAGCGCGAGAGTTACCGTGATCCGCTGCTGGCAAAAATGCTCAATGAACATTTCATCCCGGTCAAGGTCGACCGTGAACTGGCCCCCGCGCTGGATGCCCACCTTATAGAATTTGTCCAGCTCACCCGTGGCAATGCAGGCTGGCCGCTGAATGTATTCCTGACGCCGGAAGGCGAGCCCATTGTCGGCATGACCTATATGCCGCGTGAACAGTTCTACAAGGTGCTCGATAACCTCCGTCTGCGCTGGGAGGATGACCCCGACCAGTTGCGCAAAATGGCGCGCCGGGGCATGACCGAATGGCAGAAAATCCGCCAGGGCGAGCCCGGTAAAAAGCCGGACATGAGTTCGGCCGCGCACGCCATGCGGGTGCAGACCGAACAGATCAGGGACGAACTGGCGGGCGGCTTCGGGCAACAGATCAAGTTTCCCATGGTGTCCCAGCTGCAGGCCCTGCTGTGGATGCACGAACAGTTGCACGACAACTCGCAGGATGACTTTATCCGGCTGACACTGGACCGCATGGCAAACCAGGGGATGCATGATGAACTCGGCGGCGGCTTTTTCCGCTATGTCACCGACCCAGCCTGGCAGACGCCGCATTACGAGAAAATGCTCTACGACAATGCCCGCCTGGCGGCGCTCTACCTGCAGGCGGCGCGGCAGTTCCGGTCCGACCGCTACCGGCAGATCGGGCTGGGCACCCTGGACTTCATGCTGCGTGAAATGTGGCGCAAGGGTGGCTACTTCATTGCCAGCTTTTCTGCAGTCGATGCGCAGGGCCGGGAGGGTTATTACTACCTGTGGGATGACGCCACACTGGAAAAACTGCTGACGGCAGAACAGTTACAGGCCGTCCGGGCCGCCTGGTTCGATGCGCAGGACACAGAATCGGAGTACGGCCGCCTGCCGCGCTGGCAGGCTGCCCCGGCCGCTGTTGCCAGGCGGCTGGGCTGGAGCGAGCAGCGACTTGAACAGGTGCTGGCAGCCGCGCGCGAAAAACTGCGCATGGCCCGCGCCGGCCGTAGTCTGTTGCCGGATGACAAGGGGCTCGCCGCCTGGAACGGGCTGGCGCTCAGCGCGCTGGCTGCGGGCTATGCTGCAACCGGCGGTGAACGCTATGGCGAGCAGGCGGGGCAGCTTGCCGCCTACCTCGCGAACAGTCTTTGGGACGGCAAGACGCTGTCGCGCGCCCGTGACGGGGGACAGGTCATGGCGCCGGGCACCCTGGAGGATTATGCCCTGGTTGCGCAGGGGCTGTGGGACTGGAGCCGCCGGCAGCCGGCCGGCAAAGACTACCAGCCACTGGTTGGCCGGTTACTGCACAGTGCCTGGCGGCGCTACTTTAAAAACGGGCGCTGGGTCCAGTCCGATACCCCGCTGATCCCCATGCTGGGTGGCAGTGTCGCACTGGATGACAGCTCCCTGCCATCGGCAACAGCAACCATTGCCCGCCTGAGCACTTTGCACAACGGTTTGAAGAAGGATGTGGAAATTCAGAAGCTGCTGGATATGCACCTGGACGAGGTGCGCACTTACCAGCTGGATTCTGTGTTCTGGTACGCCAGTTATGTTGCGTTGCTGGAGCCTGTTCAGCTCCCGGAATAACGCATGCGGGTACCGTGTGTCAGCGACAGCATCAGCTCTTCCGCGCTGAGGGCGCGGGGGAAATAGGCGCCGGAGATTTTCGCGGCATTGATACTGGCGCCTTCCAGGTTGGCCTCTGACAGGTCCACGCCACGCAGGTCGGTTTGCCGGAAGTAGCAGTCGCGCAGGTCCAGCCCTTTGGCATCGAGCTTGCGCAGGTCCAGCGTGCGGAAATCACAGCCGCAAAGATCGCAGGCTTCACCTTCAGCGCGGCGTGTGTTGAATTCTTCTACAGCGCCTTCGCGCAGCAGGCGGTACATGGGGTCGTCTTTTATCTGCGGGCTCTGGTTGCTCATCGATTGCTCCTGACGCACATCGGTTATACGCTGCACTATTAAAGCATCGAAGGACGTCGGTGCCAAACAAAAGATGGCGCAGAAACCTGTCAACAGGGAGACAGCATGAAACACATACTGATAGCCGTACTGATGGTGTTTGCCGTCCCGCTGGCCGGGGCGGAGGAGCCGGTGCAACCGGAACCGGCCGGGCAGGGAATGAACAACCAGCGACTGCAAGCCATAATAGACCGCATTGCGGGCGAGGTGAGTGGCCGGCCGGGGCTCTGGGAGTTTACCGTGCACGGCTACCAGGTCTCAGTCATTACCGATGAGAAGGCGAACCGCATGCGTATTATCGTGCCGGTCACCAAAGCGGAAAATATCGGTAGCGAACAGATGAAACGCCTGATGCAGGCCAACTTCGACTCGGCGCTGGACGCGCGTTACTCGATTGCCAGGGGTGTGCTCTGGAGCGCCTTCATTCACCCGCTCTCCGAACTGTCCGAGCGCCAGTTCATCGACGGGCTGGCCCAGACCGTCAATCTTGCCGGAACCTTCGGTGACAGCTACAGTTCGGGCGCGCTGATATTTGGCGGTGGTGACAGCAAGCAGGAACAGGACAGGCGCTACCGCGAGATTATTGAAAGCGAGGGGGCTATCTGAACCCCTCCCGGTCCGGCGGGCGCCGGTTGAACTAAAGGCTTTGCGCGGTTGTCTTTTGCACTGGTTATTTCATAAAACAAAGGATACATGCAGTATGAGCAAGAAGTTTTCCGTTAAGAAACAAAGCTCTTTCATTGTTGCCGCACTGGCTGTGGGGGTAAGCGGGTCCGCCGTCGCCGCGGGTGACAACCCTTTCCAGATGCAGGAACTTGCCGGTGGCTACCAAGTGGCCCACCAGGATGAAAAAAGTGCCGCCAGGGGAAAGCACGAGGATGATAATTCCGGCAAGAAGGACGATCACTCCAAAGATGGCCATTCCGATGATCATGACCATGAAAAAGGCGCCGCCGAGGGGAAATGCGGCGCCAAACACATGAAATCCAACGAAGGGAAATGTGGCGGCTCGATGTAACGAAATACGGCCGGCACAGAGCCTGTGACTGGCGTAAAGCGTCGGTCACAGGCATTAATACCGGTCAGGATGGTGTTGCAGTTAGCGCTTCACTGTTCAGCTGCCGTTAAATCGCCGGCACAGACAACAGCATTGCGTCCCGCTGCCTTTGCCTGATACATGCGGCGATCAGCCTGCCCTACCAGAAACTCTCCGCCGGAGAATATGGCCTCTGCCTCGCCGGTTGGTGTACAGGTGGCCACGCCGATGGAAATAGTCACCGTAAAGGTCTCGCCGTCCGGCAGGTGAAACACATGCCCCTCAACCCCCTTGCGCACGCGTTCGGCGACCTCTGCGGCGGTTTCCGCGGATGTATTGCTCAGCAGTGCCGAGAATTCCTCCCCGCCATACCGTGACAGCACATCACTGCCGCGCAACTGGGCCCGCACCAGGGCGGCCACTTCGCGCAATACCTGGTCGCCCACCTGGTGACCGTAGCTGTCATTGACCTTCTTGAAATAATCCACGTCCAGCAGCATGCAGGAAAGCGGCGCCTGGTTGCGTTGCGCGACTTCGATTTCTTCCTGCAGGCGCTGATCGAAAAAGCGCCGGTTATTAATTGCCGTCAGGGTATCGGTTAATCCCTGGCGTCGGAGCCGTTGCACATTGGCCGCATTTTCGATGCAGATCGCAATGATGGCAGCCAGGTGTTCGAAGAAATCAGTGCGGCTGCCGTCGGCGTAGCGCTCGGCGTCCAGGCTGCCGATATTTAGACTGCCGATGAGCTTGCCATAGC
>DRNU01000119.1 GCA_011374975.1 Gammaproteobacteria bacterium
CTCGCCGATCCGTTGCTGGTGCCGGACAAACGGGCTGCGCGCATCTATTTATACCGGCGTGTGCTGCTGGCGCTGCTGACCGGCAACGGCGACCTGCACCTGGAGAACCTGGCGCTGATGGGCGGTCCCGGCGAGGCTGCATTTTCACCGGTTTATGACCCGACGCCGATGCGCGCCTACAGTATGCACAACATGTTGTGCGCGGTTCCGTTTGGCGGCTATGGCGAGGAGATCGAAGAGGGCACCGATCCACTGATCCAGGCTTGCCACAACTTTGCCGCCAGCCTGAGCCTGAATAAAAAAGACGTGGTGGAAATTGCCGGCGAATCCCTGGAATTGTGTGCGGATTATGCGCAGCGTGTGGGGGCTATTGACAGCCTGCCGGATGAGAACAAGGAACGCCTGATCGACATTCACAGGGATATGCAGAAACGGCTGGGTGCGCTGGTCTGACCCGTCATTCCGTGCACTTTAAGGCTGGCCTGATGTGCCGTCCTGCCACTGCGACCAATCGCGCCGGTTCTCGGCAATATGAAACAGCGCCGCAACCACATGCCGGTCGTATTTAGTGCCGCTCTCCCTGAGCAACTGGTCCAGTACCTGTTCGATGCCGATGGCATCACGGTAGGCGCGCGGGCTGGCCAGCGCGACGAACGCGTTGCTGACCGCGAGGATGCGCGCGGTCAGCAGGATCTCGTCACCTTTCAGTCCACGCGGGTAACCGCTGCCGTCCATGTGCTCCTGCTTTTGCGCAATGGTATCGAGTACCGGCCCGTCAAATTCCAGGTCCTCCAGCAGCTCGGTGCCGTACTGTACATGACGCTGCAACAGCGCCTGCTCGGCCTCGGTAAGCGGTTCGGTCTTGGTAAGGATTTCCTTCGGTATGAAGATCTTGCCCAGGTTGGCGAGGCTGCTGGCAAGATCGAGGGCACGACTGTCCGCCTCGCCCAGCTTCAGTTCGCGGCCGATGGCGTTGGCGACTTCCACCATGCGCGAGGAATGTTCGGCCGAGTGCGGGTCGTGCAGGTCGACCACGTGCATCAGGGTGGCGACCAGCTTGCGTAACAGCGAGGCGTGTTTCTGCTGTACACGCTGGAACTCGGTCACATCCTGCATCACCAGCAGAATGGCATTGCTGCGTTCACCGACCTGTTCGACCGGCACCAGTGCGCATTGCAGGCTGCGTTCTTCGCCGCCCAGCACCATTTGGCGGGTGCAGTGGTGGGCGCTGCCATCCTGCTGCAGCTGGGCAATGGATTCAGCCAGTGGCTGCGCATTGGCGGGGCCGATAATGGCGGCCAGCGAGTTGCCCGCCAGCTCTTCAGCGGATGCGTCCGTTACCGTGGCCAGCCTTGCATTGGCGAACAACACCTTTTGCTGATCGTCGAGCAACACCACGTAGGCTTCGACGTTGTCGGTGACGGCGTGCAGCAGCTCGGTCTGTTTTTTAAGCGCCAGCGTCTTTTCGCGCAGCGCATCGGCATCGTGCATGGCACGCACGCTGCTGCCGTGGCGCCAGGCCGCGACCAGCGTCGCGGCAAAAAAGAACATCAGCAGTGAGAACGATGTAATCAGAAAACGCCGGTGGCGGTCGGACTCCTGCATGGCCTGTACGGCATCGACTTCCTGCACCAGTACCCAGGGCACAGATGACAGCGGGCGGCTCACGGCCAGTACCCGGCGCCCCTGGTAGTTGTGGAACTCGCCGAAGCTGCCGGGACGGGATACCGCGGTTGCGGCGGCCAGGTCGCTGCGTTCAAGCGGCAACGACTTGCGGGTGGGTGTGCCGCCATCAGCAGTAGGTGACAGGTAGAGCACCTGGCCGTTGTCTTCCCGTACCAGCAGGCTGTCGTCGTTATCGGTCATGGGTATGCCGCTGGTCAGCAGCGGGTACAGGGTGCGTTCGGCACTGTGCACGCCGAATACCACGCCGGCATAGGCCTGCGAGTCCTGCGCGCCCAGCACCACCGGCACCGGTACCGCGATTCCCAGCAGTACCCGCTCGTGCGCGTCCAGCACCAGTTTGCTGAAAGCCGGTTTGCCGCTGTCCAGGGCGGTCGCGATAGCAGCCTGGAAGGCGTTGCCGATTTCCGGCATGCCGGCGGTGGCAACCACCAGTCGCTGGCGCGCGTCGAGTAACGCCAGCCCGGTGTCCTGTTGTTGTGGCAGGTTGGCGGGAATGGTCGTTTGCGGCTGTGCCGGTGTAAAGCCGTAACGCCCGGCGCTGGCCAGTAACAGGTTGCGCAGGTAGCTGAGCTGCGCCGGTTCAATGGCCGGGTTGCTGTCCTCGCGCTGGGTCAGTTGCCAGAGATAGAGTTGCAGCGAGGCGTTATTGGCCAGTTCGCCGAGCGCGCCGGCCTGGCTGCCGAGCCAGTCCTCGATCGCCGCGACCCGGGTTTCGGCCATCAGCCCGAGGCGGATGGACCAGTCATCGAGATCGCGCTGGCGTTCCTTCTGTACATAGGCATTGATCAGAAAGGCGCCGGCCGCCAGCAGCAGCGCCAGTACCAGGAAGCCGGCCTGGACGGGTTTTGTCGTGGGGTTGGCTGACATGGGTTGCCTTACCTGGCCGGCATGTGCAGCCACCAGTGCTGCTCGTTGATCGAGTACACGGGCGCGTAGTGGACGATGTCGTGGTGCGAGACCACTTCCTGGATCTGGTTGTCCAGGATCATAATGTCATCCTGCGCCGCCACTGCCAGCACCGCGTGCGGGATGCGCAGGTTGGTATCCTGTAACACCACGATGCGCAGGGCGTCACTCGGGTAGCCCAGCCAGCGCAGCGAAAACAGCTTGGTGATGGCGTAATCCTCGCAGTCGCCGTTGTTGTACAGAAACTCGCGCGGTACCGCCCAGTAGTCTTCCAGGCCGTAATTGTCGATATCGAGGATATAGGGTTTGCTGTTGGCGTAGCGGTTGACCTCGGCCAGTTGCTCGCTGCGGGGGCGGTCACGCAGCGTTTCCAGGAACGCCTGCCAGTTGCGCAGGTGGCAACGATTGAGCGTGTTTTCAGTGCAGTCGCCTTCCGCCACATCAATGCGCAAATGCCGCTCAAGTGCTTGAATCCACTGGTCGAAGATATGTGTATCCGGCTGTGCGCTCTGCTGGTAACCGAACAGCCCGGCAGGGAAGGCACGGGCGCTGGTGGCTGGCAACAGGACCGCGCAGGCAAGGGCTAAAAGCAGGGGCAGCGTTGAATATGTTGGCGCAATCTTCAATTTGTGTTTGTCTTTCCGGTCTTTTAGTATGCGGGGGATTACGTTTGACGGCCAACAAAAACAGCATACCTGAACAGATGGCCTAAATTAACCGGGGACGTGTGATGATTCAAGTAAAAACAATAACAAGGCGCTGGATTGAGACCCTGCTGGGAATGTTGCTGCTGGTCGGTTCGACTGCATTGCAGGCTGCCCAGGAAGACCCGGAAGTCGAGGCGCAGTTCCAGGCCGGGCTCGAAGCGCTGAAAAACGATGACCTGAAAACCGCGATTCAGACTTTCAGCAAGATTCTCGATACCGATCCCGACCTGCACCGTGCACGCCTTGAACTGGCGCTGGCCTACTACCGCTCACTGCGTTACGAAGACGCGGAGAAACTGGCCCAGCGGGTGCTGGATGATTCGACCACGCCGCCCGAAGTGCGGGTCACCATTCTCGCTTTCCTGGCGCAGATCAAGCGTGACTCCGAACAGTTCGGCCGGAAGCACAGTTTTACGCCTTTCGTCATGGGCGGCATCATGCACGATTCCAACATCAATGTCGGTCCGACCAATGCCAATATCCGTGTCGGCGATATTCCGCTCAGCCTGACGCAGGGGTCGCTGAAGCGAAGCGATAACGCCTATGTGGTGAATGCCGGTGTCGACCACCTGTACCAGTCCGGTAAGCGCGTCGAGTTTGGCGAGCGTACCGGTATGCTGGTATGGCAGAGCGGCCTCAGCGTGTATAAG
>DRNU01000120.1 GCA_011374975.1 Gammaproteobacteria bacterium
ACGCAAAGGCACACGCTGAAAAGCCGGCGGGCGTTACAGGGCGAAAGCTGGTCTACCTGGGAGCGGTTCTCCTGCTGTTGTTTATGGTCGTGTCATTCGCGGGGATAAAACTCCAGTATGATGAAAAAACCTTACGCTTTCCCGCGCTGCCAGACATGTTCAGGCTGCCCTCCAAACCCGTGACCGAACAGCCTGCGCAACAGCCCTGGAGCTACAGGGGGATGCCGAAAAGCGGGCTTATACGCCGGGAGACCGGTTCTGGCTCACCGGGGATCTACAGCGATAAACCATCGGGCTAGGGTGGAATTGCCCTGCATCGATACCGGATTCGTATAATGCGTTTCCCTGTGCAATAAGCAGAATGATGACCGGAAACAGTTATGACAGATGTACCGACGCAAACGATTGATTCAGCGATCAAGGCCATAGACCAGACGGATTCCGTCAAGGAAATCCAGCAGGCCCTGGCCAGTGCCCGCAAGCACCTGAAATCCCTCCCGGACGATGCCGACCCCGTTAAAACCGCCCGGGCCTTGCTGGATGTCGCCGAACCCTTGCTGGGGCTGGGCCGGGGCGAGGAGGCCTGGACACATGCGCGCGAGGCATTTTCGGTTTTCATCGATTATGAAAAATGGCAGGACGCGGTGGAAGCGGCGGATATTCTCTACCAGTGCGAGCAGCCTGATTCCATTGCTGCGCTCGGGCAGGGCATCTGGATCGCCGTTACATACCCGGTCAAGGCACAAAGCACCGTCACTCTCATCAATGCGGTGATCGACGAGACACCGGATGATTCGGATGGCGCGGCCGTCGCCGCCATGGCGGCACACTATATTGCCGGTCTGCGTACCGAAGGCAAGGACAAGGACAGCCTCACCTTCCTGACAACCCAGATGATCGCGCGCGTTGCCAAACGACACCGTGGCATAGAAGACCAGGCGACCCTGGATGTCTGGATCGAGATGTTACAGCTCAATGATATCCCCGAACTCTTCAAGCGCCTGGCGACCATCCTCGACGTGATGGTGGAAGACAAGTGGTGGTTTGACCGGGATGAGCTGCGGGCGAAGCTCCCCGTAAACTAGACGATGTCACATGCCCCGGATACGGAATACCGTTACATCGACAGTGCCGACGCACTCAGGGATTTTTGTGCGTCCCTGAAAGGTGCGGACTGGCTGGCGCTGGATACCGAGTTTATCCGTGAAAACACCTATTACCCGCGCCTGTGCCTGCTGCAGGTCGCCGTCCCGGGTAATATCGCCTGCATTGACCCGCTTGCCATACAGGATCTCGGCCCGCTGCTGGATGTTCTGTACGACCGCAGTATTGTCAAGGTAGTGCATTCCTGTTCGCAGGATATGGAAATCTTTGCCTGCCTGAAAGGCGAGGTTCCCGGCCCCGTCTTCGATACCCAGCTGGCGGCACCGCTGATCGGGCTGCCGGAACAGATCGGTTATGCCAATTTCGTCCAGGAGATGGCAGGCGTCACCCTGGACAAGTCGCAAACACGTACCGACTGGTCACGCCGTCCGCTGAACCCTGCGCAGCTTGCCTACGCCGCGGATGATGTCCGGTACCTGGCCGGGATCTACCCGGCTTTCAGACAGAAACTCGCAGACCTGGGGCGTCTTGAATGGCTCGATGCGGAGTTTGCACAATGCGAACAGGCCGACCGCTACCTGCATGTGCCGGAACAGGCCTGGCAGCGTGTGCGCGGGCTGGAAAAGCTGCGTCCCCGGGCACTGTCCATTCTGCAGGCGCTCTGCGCCTGGCGTGAGCAGGTGGCGCAGGAAAAGAATCTGCCGCGCAACTGGGTGCTCAAGGATGATGCGTTGACCAACATTGCACGCCTGGCACCGACCACGCCCGACAAGCTGGCCGCCATCCGCAATTTGCCGCAGAAGGTGCTTGACCGTCACGGTGATATAATCCTCGAGAAAGTAAAGGCTGCGGTGAACCTTCCGCCACAACCCCTGCCGACGGGGCGCCGCCGCGCCAGGCCGACCAGCGACGAAGACGCACTGGCCGATGTGCTGCAGGCGCAACTGCGTGTACTCGCCGCCCGGTACGAGATCAACAGTGTCTCGCTGGCCAGCCGCAAGGACCTGGTTGCACTGGCGCAGGGCGATGAAGACGTCCCGCTGATGCGCGGCTGGCGACGTGAAATGGCAGGCAACGAGTTGCTTGCCATGCGGGATGGCGAAAGGCTACTCTCGGTCAGCAACGGGCGTGTCATCATTTCAGACACCTGATAACGACAATATTCTAAAGAGCAAGAGAGGTTACTATGGCATCGGAAATCGACGAACTGACTGTCCAGTATGAAGAGGACGGCCTGGTCACGGTCAAGGAACTGGACAAGAAGGTGCTGACCAAGGGTGCCTGGTCGACCATCATCTACCGCTACCAGGACTGGGACCGGCGCAAGGAGGCTTATGGCCCCGACAAATACACCATTCGCCGCTACCAGAAGCGCAACGGGCAGTACCAGCAGAAATCCAAGTTCAATATTTCCAGCCGCGACCAGGCACGCGCCGTTATCGAGGCGCTGGAAGAGTGGATGAAAGACTGACCGTCAGCGGCGTATGCCGTAACCGATATTCAGCAGGTACAGGGCGTAGCTGTACAGGGCGACGATGAATACCGCAATGATGGCATAGGACGCCGTCAGGCTGATATCCGACACACCCAGAAACCCGTAGCGGAACGCATTCACCATGTACAGGATCGGGTTCAGCTTCGACGCATTCTGCCAGAAGTCAGGCAGCATGCTGATGGTGTAGAACACGCCGCCGAGATAGGTGAGGGGTGTCAGGACAAACGTCGGTACGATCGAAATATCATCGAAACTTTTCGCAAAGACCCCGTTAATGAGACCGGCCAGCGAGAATACCGCCGAGGTGAGGATGACGGTGGAGACAACAACCGCAAGGTTGTGCACGTCCAGGTCGGTAAACAGCATCGACACCAGCGTCACCGCAAGCCCGACCGCCAGGCCGCGGGCGATTCCGCCGGTCACGAACCCGGTCACGATCAGGTAATTGGGTAACGGCGACACCAGCATCTCTTCGATATGGTGATGGAACTTGCAGCCATAGAAAGAAGACACCACGTTGGCATAGGAATTGGTGATCACCGCCATCATGATCAGGCCCGGCACGATGTAGTCCATGTAGCGGAAACCGTCCATGTCGCCGATCTGGGAACCGATCAGGTTACCGAAAATCACGAAATACAGCGATATGGTGATCACCGGCGGGATGATAGTCTGCAACCAGATGCGCGAGAAGCGCAGCACTTCCTTGATGATAATCGTCTCGAAGGCGATGTACTTTTCCCGCAACGTCATGGTGTGTTTTCCGACCTGCCATTGTTCTCGACGATATTGACGAACAGCTGCTCAAGGCGGTTGGTCTTGTTGCGCATGCTCATGACATCGATCCCGTGCCGGGACAGTTCGTCGAACAGGAAGTTGATACTGCAATCGCGGGAGATATCGGCTTCCAGCGTGGTTTCATCCAGCTGGCGCAG
>DRNU01000121.1 GCA_011374975.1 Gammaproteobacteria bacterium
CTGGAAGGTACGGTCGGCGCCGTGCCGGTCCCGGCTGCCGCCTGGCTGTTCGGTTCCGGTGTAGTGGGCCTGGCTGGCGTTGCACGCCGCCGGCGCAACAAGAAGGGCTGATCGATGTCAGGCTCTCCGGCCGGGGTTGACCCCGGCTGGAGTGGCTGATTGACGACAGCGGGGGTCCGGGAGTCTGTCCCGGACCCCTTTTTTGTTTTCGACGACAAGGAGTCCGACCATGAAGTTCAGGAAGAAGATGTTGTGTTCAGCCATCGCGCTGGCGATGGGTGGGAGCGAAGGCGCGTGGGCACAGTTGACCGGCAGTTCGACGCTGGCCTTCGATGCTGGCTTCACCACGGTGACCGGTTGCTCGGCCGGTGCCGTTTTCACGGGTTCTGCCTGCACCATAGGCGGTAGTCCAGTGACGTTGGCAGAGATCACGGATATGGGGGGTTCCTGGTTCGGGATGGATTTCGATGGTGACAGTGTCATCCAGGCATTCGAGAAGACGCCGATCTCCCAGTTTGCGCCGATCCATCTGGGCACGGTGCAGTTGTCCTCGGGCCAGCACACCGGAATCGTCGATGGCAGTGAGAGGCCCGCGATCGACAATCCATGGAATTTCGCCGGTAATACCGGCATGCACACCCTGATGAGCCCCATCAGTGTCATCAGCGACTTTGGCTCCACCAAGACCCTCGATTTCAGCGGCTGGGGTTTGAACTGGAGCAACATCGGTCCAGGCGGTGCAGGTGGTGCGAGCGTACCACTGGGCGGTACGGCGACCCTCGTCTGTTCCACCAGCTCCTGCTCCGCGGGCAGTACCTACGTGCTCGACATGGCTGTCCACGTACCACAGGTTTTCACCTCGACAACCTACGCGCTCCATCTGGAAGGGGCCGTGGGTGTGAGCGCCGTTCCGCTCCCGGCCGCCGCCTGGCTGTTCGGTTCCGGTGTAGTGGGCCTGGCTGGCGTTGCACGCCGCCGGCGCAACAAGAAGGGCTGATCGATGTCAGACTCTCCCGTTGGGGCTGACCCCGGCCGGAGTGCCTGATTGACGACAGCTGGGGGTCCGGGAGTCTGTCCCGGACCCCTTTTTTGTTTTCGACGACAAGGAGTCCGACCATGAAATTCAGGAAGAAGATATTGTGTTCCGCCATCGCGCTGTCGGTGGGCACCAGCGCGGGCAAGACGCAGGCGTTCTATGCCCTGCACCTGGAAGGCACGGTCAGCGCCGTTCCGGTCCCGGCTGCCGCCTGGTTGTTCGGTTCGGATATAATGGGTTTGGCCGGCATCGCACGCTGCAGCAGGGGCTGAGCGTCAGATTTTCCGGATCGCCCCGATTCCGCTCGATCAAAATCGGACCGATGTCGGCAGGAGGCGGGGATTTGTTCTGCCCCGTTATTTTGTCGGAGCCGGGCAGGCAGCCGGGCTCTACTTGAGCTGTCGGGACAAGACCTGTCTTTGCGTCGACAGCGGCTTGCAGGTTTCAGGGTTTGATGCATACAAGACTGCCCGATACTGCCGCAGGGAGGGATGCGGGGGGAACACTGGAAGAGGCGTTCGGTCTTTTCAATGCCGGTGATTTGACGGCCTCGCTCGAGCTTTGCAGGCGCCTGTGCGAGGCGGGCAGGGCGGACGCCCGGTTATGGTGTCTGCGCGCGGTCATCGAGGGTCGACGCAAGGATGTCTGGTCTGCGTTGCAAAGCGCGAAGAAGGCTGTCGAACTGGCTCCCGACAACGTGGATTGCTGGTTCAATCTGGGCCTGGCCCAGCTCTACTGCAACTTTCCCGTCGCTGCATTGGCATCGTTTCGCCGGGTGCGCGAGAAGAACCCCGGCCACAGGTTTGTCTGGCAGTTCCTCGGCCAGTCTTACGAAGGGTGCGGGGACTACGAGAAGGCCGTCGACTGCTATCAGCGGACGTTGGACTCGTTCCCTGGCGACGTGGCAATCCTGTCTTTCGTCGCACGACGATTCGAAATGATGCAGATGGCCGACCGGTGCAGGGAACTGGCCAGGAAAATCATCACCCTCGAACCCGATCACGTCGATGCGAACATCATGCTTGCGCGGCTCGACCGCTATGATGGAAACCACGAGCCCGCGCGGGAAAGGCTGGATCGCCTGCTTCAGGCCGACCTGGCTGTCGTCGATCGGGTCAACGTCTGCAATGAGAAGGGACACCTGCTCGACCGGATGGGCGAATACGGCAACGCCTTCGAGTGTTTTGCAGCCAAGCGCATGCTTGAGAACACGGACAATGCCCGCCAGTTCGATGCTGGCGTCATCCACCAGCAGGTGCGCAGGCTGAAGCGTGCCATCACTCCGGAGGCCGTGCAGTCGTGGGAGCGATACGATTGCCGGGACGGCCTGCCCAGTCCGGTTTTTCTGGTGGCTTTTCCACGTTCGGGCACGACCCTGCTGGAAAAAATCCTCGCGACCAACGAATCTCTCGTCACAAGCAATGAGTCGAACCTGCTTCAGTATGTCAGAGGCTCGCTGAAGCGGATCGCGCGATCCGGCCACGACTACCCGGATGTATTGAATCACCTGGACAGGAGGCAGATATTGTCAGCCAGGCGATTGTACTGGGAGTATGCGCGGGCCGTATTGGGCGCAGAAATCGAAGGCAAGGTGCTGCTGGACAAGCTGCCGCTCAATATCATCGATGTCGCCCTGATCAACAGGATCTTCCCGGAATCGCGGATACTCTTCGTCTCGCGTGATCCCAGGGATGTCTGTCTCAGCAATCTGATGCAGATATACCTGCAGAACAATGCCATGTCGGCGTTCAACACGCTGGAGGGTTCGGCCCGCCTGTATGCAGATGTAATGGGGTTGTGGTTTTATTACAGGAAGACACTCGAAATGAACCTGTTCGAGATCAGGTACGAGGATCTCGTGTCGGATCCGGAGCGCCACGTTCGGGAACTGATCGGGTTTCTTGGCTTCGAGTGGAGCGACGCCTACCTGAATCATTCGGACAGGAGCAATTACAAGTACCTGTCGACCCCGAGTGTGCTCGATGTGAACAGGCCGATCTACCGGCGGGCGCGCTTCAGGTGGAAGAACTACCGCAGGCAGCTCGAGCCGGTCATGGAAGTGCTTCGGGCTCCGGTTGGGAAGCTGGGGTACATGGGTGATGGCGATTGATTGATATCGCTGGCTACCTAAACTGTATAGTTATTTGGGCGCTACTGAATTTACGCAACGAATATGCCATCGGCTATCGTACCTTTATTGAGCGTGAGGGGTACGCTGGTTACCGGATCACTGTATCCGCAGAACTCCAATATTCTTTCCTGACCTGAGATTGTTCCAAGCAGGCTGATATCAAATATTGCGATATTACTCGGGTATTCGTGGGCTAGATTTATTGCCGCTGCATAATATTCGTCCCAATATAAACCAAGAGCCAGATCTCGGGTTCTGACATCGTATTTTGGATAACATTCGTCCCAAGGTGTTCGGGTCCAATACTCGCCATCGTGTGATATCCAATGATTGGCCGAACCCTTTCCTTTCCCTTTTATGTTGTTGAAAGAGCGAATGGTTGCCTGCCGCTCACGCTGCATGCAGATTACTCTGATATTTGGGAACTGAACGAGAAGCCTGGGCAAATAAGGCAGCCACCAATGCGCCACGTCACCAGAGAAAGCCTTCACTGACAGCATTGTCTTCAACCTCCTGCAGTGAAACTCAAAACGACTCTGATCGCACTCCCATGGCAGTATTGGGGGGTGTTCATGACCAACATAGCTGTCTTCTTGCATCGAAAGAAGGCGTGCCAACGATGTCGATCCGCAGCGCCCAGTTCCTATGCCGATAACAAGCTGGCCTCCTGCGTTTAGCGACTCAGAATCTGGGAGTCCCCCTCTATGACCATCCGAATTGAGGCAAGCAGGTAGTATCTCCAGCAATCTCGTCTGCGCCTCTCCCATGTCAGGCTGGTAAACCAGGGCTCGCAAATAGGCTCTGTATGCTTCTGACAGATTGTGCTGTCCATCCAAATATTGCCCAATCCTGAGGAATATTTGCGCAGCGCGAGCCCGTGCCGCGGCATTGCAAGGATCTCGAGACAGGATGCTATTCAATAATTCCAGTGCCACATCGACCTGGCCTTCGAGCAGGGCGCGGTGAACCTCAGCTTGAATGCGATTCTCTCCTGGATTCTCGATATCTGTATCGTTCCTCATTATACTTGACGTCTATTTCCCATGGTTACGGAATTCATTACCCGGGGGAGTCAAAAAGGCGGTTGTTGATCACAATACGAACGAGTAGGCCTAAATCCTCCAGAGTGGCGCGCTCTTTCTTGGGGATAAAGTACATTCGCTTATATAACTCGAGCATCTTCTTGTGCCCTTCCTGATAGGCCTCCGTGAATTCCTTGAGTTGAAGCTGTCGATTTGGCCTAACAAATGTTCGTGTAATGGCCGCTGTCCCGTCGATTCTACGCACGCATTTTCTCTGCCAAGCCGCGAAGTCACAACAGTCATAATGCAGTAATACGATATCATTGCTTTGCCGCACCGTCAGATTTTCGACGCTCTCAATGGGGAAATGAATGTGCAGGCTCTTCACAGGTGAGTCAAGCCTGACCGCCGACTTCGAGCCAGTATGACCCCTGAAATATTCACCATGATATAGCGCCTGCCTGACATTCTTACTGGCAAGGCTTTGTCCTTGTATCGGTGTGGGTGGAACCTTGAAATCATGGACCTCCATGAAGAAGTTGCGGTACTTCAGCTTGCTAGGGACCGCTTCTCTCATAGTGAAGCGGATGACATGTATATCCTTGGAAACCCCAGACAGAAGGCCTTCCAATGAGGTGTTGGTATACAAAAGCTCATCGCTATCAATATGTATAATCCAGTCCAGATTTCTGTCCCTGGCTAGAGCCAGTGCATGGTTGGCATTGAAGATTTGACGGTCTTCGATAAATTGAGGGTAGGTGCCAGCATTCGCTGTCCAATAATGCTTGTCACATTGGACGCAAGTTACATTGTCATAATGGGCCAAACATTCGATTGCGGGATCATCAGGATCATCAAAATATAGAAATAAGTGGCTAATCCCCTTGTTGATATGATAATGAACAAATGACATGCTCTCGTGGAGAGGCGCTCTCAGGGTTGTGACTATAGATATAGAGTCCATTATTTTTTTCGGTCATCCAGAATCAAGGGTAAAGAAAGTCAAGGGTAAAGGCTAAAATTGCACCAGTGGTGATGCCAGTATCCTTGGGTCGATGCGCCATGGTTCGGCCTCTACGAGGCTGTCAAATTCTGGGTGGAATGATGCATAACCAAATTGCGTTACGATACGACGCTGTTTCGGATCAGCGATTGGCGCCCTTCCATGCATGAAGCGCGTATTGTCAATCATCAAAATATCACACTGCTGCCATACGTGGCCGATCGTAATCTGTTCCGACACATCTTTGATAATATTTACAATCGAGTCTGGAACTATGGATTCATCCTCGAATGTCGGATAGTTGTACTCCTTGTGCATAAGGCGCCGAAATAAGAGAAATGAACCAAAAGCCAGTTCTTGAGAATACATCGGCCTATGCAGAACCGGAGTTTGGTATGATTTGTAGTAAATGCCATTATTGATGGAAAACCGGTATGGTTTGATGTCCGAACTACGCTCCATGTCTTCTGCAGTAGGATTTTTTATGCCCAGCCAATATTCGCATTCTCGTTTATCAATTCTGCGTTTGTACAAGAATGAGCGCGCCTCTAACATTTCTCGGAGTTCTGAGGGCAGTGCATTGGCCAGAGCTATGCCATCGCAAAGTGTAGTCTCTCCACCCGTAATAGGCGGTGACGCACATGCGAACCATGCTATATCTGGGCGCCATGGTACCTGTGACATTTCCGGGTGGAGTGGAAACGCCTCGGAGCTTGTATTGACCGACTGAGTTCGGCCATCTTGGCTGACTAGTATCCTGCCGGGCGTGGTATTTGTAACGAAACCAGAGCAGAACTGTGCGGTTAGCTGATTTAGAGTATCCTGGTTAAGTAGAAAGCCCCTAAAAAGGACGGCGCCATATTCCCGGAACAGGCCGATGACCTTTTTCTTGTCAACATCTGCCGGCGATTGGCCGGCAATGCCAGAAATAATCCTTGCATATGCTTGTCCCATGTCGGGTTCAATCACTGTATAATTCATAAGCCGCCCCTTGTATTGGTCAGGACGCAATTGGGCTTGACTATAGCGAAGAATAGAAGCCTTTTCCTTGATCGGCCGTTATGTGAATACAGCTTTGCCAAAGGACTGTACTGCTCATCTCCGCCGAACACAAAGATCCGGAGCCGCAGAATGCGTTGGACGGCCTGCCGACCACAGAGTATGTCGGGAGAAGCCGGAAACTCAAATGTTAGGCTGCCTCCTTGGAGGAAAAGCTTGCTGAGCCATCGCGATCGCGTTGCCTTGGTGATTATGGTATCTCACACTAGCGGAACGAGGGCCCGGATATCCAGGACACCAGGGACATTCTTTTCCCCCTGGTTACGGGGCAGACCCGGTGTACCAGGAAAGAGGGGAAAGCAATCAATGATCCAATCTCTTTTGGTGCAGGTTCCTTGCTTGCCATGAATTCGAATTCACCGCCCTCGTATTCGGAAGGGTCGGACAGTTGTATGGCCAGCGACAGCTTTCTCACCGAGTAGACTCCCCTGCCAAAATCGGAGTGCCAGCCATAGTGGCCATCACGCTCGTAGGTGGCAAACTGCATGCCCTCGTAGAAGCCCTTCAGGTCGTATTTGTATTCCTTGTTCAGGTGCAGGGCGGCGGCCTCGATTTTCGCGAACAGCCATTCGTTCTCCGGTCTGGGCAGTATAATGCGGATGTTTGATTTGCGGATGCTCGCCTTGTCTCCGTCGCTACCGACCAGGCCCTCGTGTTCCGGGCAACCGGCGGCCAGCTCGACGACCTGGCGACATTCCTGTGGGGACAGAAAGCCGGGGATGTAGGCCATCAACGCCGCGCGGTCATTGGGCTCCAGGCGGATTGCGGTGGACAAGAGCCTGATGTCGGGGTTCATGGTGACGATTCCTCCTGTTCAAGGTGAAAGATGGGGGCAAGGTCGACAGGCGCCCAAACGTTCATCCATCGCCCGCGCTGCGGAAGGCATGGCACTGGTTCAGCAGGCCGACCAGGCTCGTGACCTCCTCTGCTGTGACCGGCGCCCGCGCATGCTGATGAATCAGTTCCGCGAGACTGGTCTCCGTACCCGTGTTCAGCCGCTGCAGCATGGCTTCCAGCGCCGCATGATGGCGGGTCGCCACGGTAATGGCGACGCCGTTGGCCGACACGATGAGGCCGCCGGCGGCGCTGCGCATGAAGTGTATGGGGTAGCGGCTGTCGACCCGGATCGGCCGGTCGGTGACCAGCCGCGCGGCGGTGTCGGGTGGCAGCGCGTGCATGCCGTCGGCCGACAGAAAACGGATCCAGTACTGTTGCAGCGCATCGGAAATCTGGCCACCCTGGGCGGCCTGCATGGTCAACCGGTGCGCCTTCGCGAGCGCCGCCGGCGGCTCGTTTGCGTCGGACCCGATTTCGTAGCTGTCCTGGTCGTTGTCTTCTCCCAGGCAGCCGGCCAGCAGGTTGCGCACCTGGTTGCCGATCACGGCGGACAGGGCCTTGCCGAAGTAGGCGCTGACGGACAGCACCACCGAAGGCTCGCCGTCCGAGCAGATCAGGTGCCAGTGACTGGACGGCCAGTACAGCAGGTCGCCCGGCTCGAGATCGAAGCGCATCGCCTGGTCCAGGTGCGGTTTCAGCTCATCCAGGTCCAGGGTCCGCAGTGCGGCATCGCCCGGCCGGAAATGGTCTTCCGGCCACAGGTAGTAGCTGCGCCTGCCGCTCAGGCCGGTCACGAACACGCCGGCATTGTCCTTGTGGATGCCGAGCGGTGACACCTTGTAGGTGCCGATGAAAGTGTCGATGTCCCAGTTGTCGGACGGATAGGCGCCGACCGCCGTATTGATGGCCTGCACCAGCTCGCGGAAGCGGAACCACAGGGCCGGGCTGGCCTTCTCCAGGTGGTGCAGGTTGATGCCGATGCGCCGGTCCGGGAATTCTGCGGTGGCGCGCCGGAAGAAGCCCGCGAAATCGCCGTCGTTCACCACTGGCGCGTGTGCGTCCAGGGGCACGGTCGTGAACTCGTCCCGGGATGCCGGCCTGCCGGTGGTGCTGACCCAGTAGCGGTCGCCCGACATGCGCTCCGGCGGCATGCGGGTCACGGCGTCGAACAGTTCGTCCAGTGGAAACAGGACGGGTGCCAGCAGGGCGGGGAAGTGCGCGGGGGATGTTTCCCAGTGTGTGCGGGCGAAGTCTGCCCAGAAGCCGGGCGTGCGTGTCGTGGTCATCGTTGCTCTCCGGCAGTCAGGGCTGTTCCGCCCGCAGCGCATCGATCAGGGGCGCCAGGTGGGGACGGTAATGGCGGCCGCGGTCGACCGAGCTGCTGTAGATGGGGCGCCGCACCTGGTCGTAGCTCGAGGTGGCGACGAAACGGCGGTTTTCGTGGAACTGCAGGCAGCGCTCGTCCCAGTCCAGGCCGCAGAACTCGATCATGCGTCGGCTGACGGCTTCCTGGTCGGCGACCAGCTCCTCGTAGGCGACTTCCAGCATCGGTATCCGCAGCACTTGTTTCCAGTGCGCCATCAGGCGCGCGTAGTCCCGGTAGAAGGCGCCCAGGTGGCCCAGGTCGTAACTGTAGAACTGGCTGCCCGAAAAATCCTGGAAGTAGCAGGACAGGCAGGTGTCCACCGGGTCGCGCACGCAGTGGATGACGCGGGCGTCGGGGAACAGCAGCTCGATGAGGCCCAGGAAGCTGAAATTGCCCGGCATCTTGTCGACCACCCGCAGCGCATCGGGGGCCAGTGCGTCCAGTCGCTCCAGGTAACGGCCCGCCAGGGTGTCGAGCGCCTTCTGGTTCAGCAGCGGAGCGCAGCCCGGGTAGGGGGCAGGGGTGGGGAGCAGCGCCGGCAGTTGCTGTACGAGCTGTGGCAGGTCGGTCAGCTCGCCGGCGCCGTGCACCGCCGGGTGGCTGGCCAGGATCTGCTCCACCAGGCTGGTGCCGGAACGCGGCATGCCGAGGACGAATACCGGCTTTTCGGAACGCGTGCCGGCCTCGGGCGCGGTGACCAGGTACTCGCGGCTGAAGGCGCGGATGATGGCGTCCACCTGGGCGCTGTTGGCGCGCGGATCCCAGTCGACCTTGCGCAGATCGTTGCCGGTGCGGTAGTGCTCGAACGCCTTGTCGTAGTCGCCGCTGCGGTCGTAGAGGTTGCCGAGGCAGAAATGCAGGTTCTTGCGGCCGGTGACACTCAGTCCGCCGGAGCGGGCCAGCCGGTCTTCCAGCGCAGCGATGGCGTCCCCGGGCCTGTCCATGCTGCGGCACACGTCGCCGTAGGCGACGGCCAGGTTGACGCTGTCCGCGCCTGCCGCGATCAGCGGCTGCAGCCGCTGGTAGGCCTTTTCGACTTCGCCGATATGCTGTTCGATACGGGCGGCCTGCGCGGC
>DRNU01000122.1 GCA_011374975.1 Gammaproteobacteria bacterium
ACAAGTCTGATTAATTCGTCTCCCTAACCACGTTTAAACGGAACTATTCACATGACAGAACGTGATCGCTATACCGTCGATACCAAATACTGGCACAAACTGGAGGATGGGCGGATCCAGTGCGACCTGTGCCCGCGCTTCTGCAAACTGCACGCCGACCAGCGCGGCCTGTGCTTTGTTCGTCAAAATCTCGACGACCAGATTGTGCTGACCACCTACGGTCGCTCCAGCGGGTATTGTATCGACCCGATTGAAAAGAAGCCGCTGAACCATTTTCTGCCCGGTACCCCGGTGCTGTCGTTCGGTACGGCGGGCTGTAACCTGGCCTGCAAGTTCTGCCAGAACTGGGATATCAGCAAGTCTCGGGAAATCCATACCCTGGCCGACGAGGCCTCACCGGAACTTATCGCCAGTGCGGCGCTGAAACTGGACTGCCGCAGCGTGGCCTATACCTATAACGACCCGGTGATCTTCCATGAGTATGCCATTGACGTTGCCAGGGCATGTCACGAGAAGGGGATCAAGTCGGTGGCTGTCACCGCAGGTTATGTCTGCCCGGAACCCCGCAAGGAGTTCTACCAGTACATGGATGCCGCCAATGTGGATCTGAAGGCCTTTACCGAAGACTTCTATCACAAGATCACCGGTTCGCACCTGGCCCCTGTTCTGGAAACCCTGGAATACATCAAGCATGAAACCGATGTCTGGCTGGAAACGACAACCCTGCTGATACCGGGTATGAACGACTCGGAGAAGGAACTCGAGGAAATGACCCAGTGGGTGGTGGAAAAACTGGGGCCCGATGTGCCCATGCATTTTTCCGCCTTTCACCCCGACTGGAAGATGATGGATGTTCCGGCAACGCCGAAGGAAACCCTGATACGCGCCCGTGAGATCGCCATGAAAAACGGCGTACGTTATGCCTACACCGGGAATGTGCATAACAAGGCCGGTGACAGCACCTACTGCCACCAGTGCGGTGCAAAGCTGATCGGCCGCGACTGGTACGAACTGTCTGACTGGAACCTGACCGCCGATGGAAAATGCGCCTCCTGCGGGACGCCCTGTGCCGGCGTATTTGAGCCGGCACCCGGTAAATGGGGCGCCAAACGGATGCCGGTCAGGTTGCGTGACTTTGCAGCCTGACCGGGCCCTGTAAATACATGCCAGCGGGGAACAGCGGATGACAGGCCGTGGTGACTTCGATATCAAAGATCCGTCGCTGGCAGAGGCGGGTTGTAAACGTATCGAGTGGGCGTGGCAGGAAATGCCTGTGCTGCGTGAACTCAAGGCCCGCTTCAGTCAGGAGCAACCCCTGAAGGGCATTCACCTGAGCGGCTGTCTGCACATCACCACGGAAACCGCCAACCTGGCCCGCACCCTTAAAGCGGCGGGTGCGGAAGTCGTCCTTTGCGCCAGCAACCCCCTGAGTACCCAGGATGATGTAGCCGCCGCACTGGTTGAACGTTATGACATCCCCGTATTCGCGGTTCGCGACGAATCGAACGAACTTTACTACCGGCATATCGATGCAGCACTCGATCACAATCCGATTATTACCATGGATGACGGGGCCGACCTTGTCAGCCGGATACACCAGTCGCGCACCGGCCTGATTGACAACATCCTGGGAGGTACCGAAGAAACCACCACGGGTGTGATCCGGCTGCGTGCCATGGCTGAGGAGGGCGCACTGCGCTTCCCGGTCATCGCGGTTAACGACGCGATGACCAAACACCTTTTCGACAACCGCTACGGAACCGGTCAGAGCGCACTGGACGGAGTGATCCGCGCGACCAATATCCTGATCGCCGGCAAGACATTTACCGTGGTCGGCTATGGCTGGTGTGGACGGGGTATCGCCATGCGCGCCAAGGGGCACGGCGCCAGTGTCGTTGTGACCGAGGTCGAACCCCTGCGGGCGCTGGAAGCGGCCATGGACGGTTTTCGTGTCATGCCGCTGCTGGAAGCGGCAGCCCGGTCCGACTTTATCGTCACGGCCACCGGGGACAAACACGTTGTCGACAAGGCCCACCTGGAAGTTATGAAAGACGGCTGTGTGCTGGCGAATGCGGGGCATTTCAATGTCGAGGTCAATATCCCTGCGCTGGAGGCAATGGCGGTCGACAAGCAGCGGCCGCGCGAATCCGTCGATGAATACCGGCTGGCCGACGGGCGGCGGATATGTCTGCTGGCGGAGGGCCGACTGGTCAATCTTGCCGCGGCTGAAGGGCATCCCTCGGCTGTCATGGACATGAGTTTTGCTAACCAGGTTTTATGTGCGGTGCACCTGGCAACACGGAAACAGCGGATGGATAACAGCGTTCACGCTGTACCGGTCGAAATCGACCAGGAGGTGGCGCGGCTGAAACTGGCGGCGATGAATGTCCGGATAGATACCCTGACTGAAGAGCAGGCGGTCTATCTTTCCTCCTGGCAGGAAGGTACCTGAGGTGAAAATGAACCAGCAGGGTATGCTCGACGATATCAATGAGGAGGTACACTACACCCGCAACCTGATCGGCAAGGATGCGCTGGATGCGCGGGTCATGGAGGCCATGCGCAAAGTCCCGCGCGATGAATTCGTGCCGCCGGACATGAAGGCGGCCGCCTTTGCAAATGGCCCGCTGCCCATCGGCCACGGCCAGACCATCTCCCAGCCTTATATTGTGGCGCTGATGACCGATATGCTGGCGCCCGGGCCGGAGCACCGTATCCTTGAAATCGGCACCGGTTCCGGTTACCAGACGGCCATACTGTCGCAACTGTGCCGTGAAGTGTATACGGTCGAATTTGTTGCAGAGTTGAGTGCCGGCGCAGCGGATATTTTCAAAAGACTGGGCTATGACAACATCGAAACGCGTATCGGCAACGGCTACCAGGGCTGGCCCGAGCACGCGCCGTATGACGGTATTATTGTCACCGCCGCCGCCACACACATCCCCGCCGCGCTTGTCGAGCAACTCAGGCCGGGTGGCAGAATGGCTATTCCCGTAGGGCAGCCCTACAGTCACCAGGAACTGATGCTGGTCAGAAAAGACGCGCGGGGCAAAGTACTGGCGGATAGTGTACTCGGTGTTGCCTTCGTCCCCATGGTGGAGGCGCCCACCGGGAACCTGGATCAGGAATAACAGACTGATATGGCCTGGCAATTAGCCGCTGATGCCATTGTGCTGCTGCACTTTGGCTTTATTATCTACGTGGTTCTGGGTGGTTTGCTGTGTTACAAGTGGCCGGGTTTGCTCTGGCTGCACCTGCCTGCTGTTACCTGGGGCGTTGTGATAAGCCTGGCCGGCTGGATATGCCCCCTGACGCCACTGGAAATCAGGTTGAGAACCGCCGCTGGCGGCGGGCAGTATTCATCCGGTTTTATCGAGCATTATATTCTGCCGGTCATCTATCCCGAAGGGTTGGGCCGGGACCTGCAAACAACCCTGGGTATCGCACTGCTGCTGGTGAACGTGCTGGTGTACCTGGGGTTGATCATCAAATACAGGCGGCGCTGATCACTCGCTCTTGACAATAAATTCGCGTAAATCGGAGAGGGTGCGATGGGTCCCGTGGCAGCGCGCACAGATGCTGACAGCGATATCCCCGACGGCATGCCGGCTTTCCTTGATGTCACCGGCCTCGAGCAGTGTGCCGAGTTTTTCCAGTTTGCCCTTGTTGGTGTTGCCCAGTATCTGTTCACGCGATGCCTCGTCCTTGTGGCAGCTTGCGCAGCTGCCGGCCAGGTTATCGAGGCGTGAAACCAGCTTTTGTCGTGCGGATTTCGCAGCCTTGATGTCCTGGTCCGCCAGCGCGATCACGATGCGGTTCAGCGATATGCTCAGCCCCTCCATGGTGTCCTCATAGCTCATGTCCTCGAGCGTTTCCTGGTCTTCAACCGTTACTACGGAGAAATCCGGCGTCCGGTACAGGGCCGCCGTGATGGCGCGGTATTCCCGGTGGCAACCGGTGCAGGATTTGCCAAGCCGGAACAGGGCCCGTTCAATCACCGGTTTGTCCAGCGCTTCGGCTGCAGCCAGCAGGCGTTCGGCCCATTCCGTTTCCAGCTCGTCACGCCATTCGGGGACCATGTCACCGATGCTGTTGTAGTCCTTGACCAGTTTCCCGGCCCATTTGGTCAATAACTCACGGTCCTCGAGGGCGGAGTACTGTGTTACGGCCTGCATCGAGCGGCGCAGGCGAAACATGGTGTGCAACCAGACCTGGCGTTTATTGGCCGGTTTGTACCACTCCTCCAGAGAAGCGGGGGGAATGGGCAGAGTGACGGTTTTTTCCTCGCTGCCGGCGTAGACGGGTGTTGCTGACAGCAGGAGGGCGGGTAACAGGAGGGCAAGAAGCCGGTGGCACATGGTATTTGTCCCTGGGGCTCCGCCGAAGCGGGGCCGGTGGTATTTCATATCACGGTATTTGCTTACGAGAGCCTCAGCTTGATCTGGTCGACGACATCGGCACACGCATCGGCACATGCCTTGCACTCGACGTGCTTCTCGTGTTTCCGGCATTCCTTTTCACAGTCCTGGCAGACTTGCCGGCAGACATCGGCATACGCCTTGATATACCCGGAGTTGGACGCCAGCAGGTAGGAAAAGGCGTCGCATATCGCCTGCATTTCGTGCACCTTGCTGGCACAGTCCGCCAGTTCCACGCTGCCTTCCCGGAACGATACCAGGCAGTGCGCTATACAGCGCCGGCCCTTGTCGAGGCAGTCATTGGTGGCATTCAGAAGATCCGGCTGCTGGGCCGTATGCTTGCTGTGATCATGCTTTGCGCCGGCTGAAAAAGCGCTTCCCGTGTATGCGGCGGCGGCAACAGCGCCGATTCCTGCCAGCATTTCCCGGCGGCTTATGCCGGTATTTGAGGTCTGTTGTTTCCGGGCAGGCGATTCTGACTCTGGCATATCTGCATACTCCCTGTTGAAAAATCAAAATAATAGGTATCCTGTGTACAGCTGTCCACCAGTTTCATTGGGTCCGCGAGAGGCCGGGGAAAACAACCACAACCATGAATCATCCGGAAACTGTTACTACTGACCCGTTTGTACAACTGTCTACCGGTCCTTTAAGCGGGATATTGAACTGGGCCGGGCTCGAACAGATATGGCAGAGACTCAGCGGGGATACCTGCGAGGGCTGGTATATATACCGATCAGGCGAGCCGCCGCCTGATGCCCCGACAGCCGGGGACGAACTCAAGGCCCGTATCACCACACTCGATACGTATTTGCGTGAAACCCACAAGAAAGCGTATTGCGGGATCGTGTACGTCGATTCGGTAGCCGAACCCGCGTTGATCAAGGTCTTCGATCCCGGATCGCTGACATCGATATGCGATATTTATGGCAAGACGCCATTGCACGGCTGGGTTATATCCAGGCTGAAACCTGTCAACTTAAAGGCCCTGGAAGAAGCGAACGCTGATTTCCAGCGGCATAAAATGGGCAAGCACCTGCCTGCTGTCCCGGAGATTACCACAGCGGACAGGCAGTACCCGGGTGCGGTGGCACAAACACTCGACGCCAGGCGTATGGGCTGCCCGCTGCCCATTATCAATACCTGCCGCGCACTGAAGCACCTGTCAGTCGGCCAGGTGCTTGAAATCGTGACTATCGAGCCGGGCGCCCTGAATGATATCGATTACATCTGCGGCCAGACAGGTGACAGCCTTGTTGCACTTGAACAGGCTCGTCACGGTTATTCATTTTTTGTCCGGAAGATGTGACATGTCTGCTCCGGCGTACAACTGGCCGAGCAGGGCATCCAGGACACTGTCAGTGCTGTCCTGGACAGGATCCGCTTCAATAAATCAAAACTGCACCTGGAAGTGACAGAAACAGCGCTGGTCGGGCACAAGGAACAGGCCAAAGAAGCGGTAAGGAATATCCGTCAGCATTGATTAAAGCGGGCTGGACTTTGCTTGCGTCGCCTTCGATGGAAAACCTTCCCGCACAGGAAAACGTCTGACCCGGCAGCGGGTGCCGCATCCGGTGCTGGATGACGGGAAGACTATCGGTTTTGCTCATGCTCAGCTCCACAGGACAGGTTTGAACACCATCAGGACATACACCAGGACCAGCGCAATAAACGCCGGAACCCCCAGCCAGAACCAGGCGCGGGTCAGGCGTGTATAGCGTGGGTCCAGCGGACGGTCATGGCTGACAGCTTCCAGCGCAAGCATTTTCATCCGGATCTGTAGCCGGACCACCGGCAACCAGCACAGGCCCGCCACGCTATACAGCAGCATCGAGACGACCAGCCAGCTGCTGGTCAACGGGTAACCGGCAAGGTGCGCAAGCCATATCCCGGTGACGGGCTGCAGGATCACTGTCGGGGTCGTAAAACACCAGTCGGCAAGCACGACGACTTTATTAGTCTGGGCAATGGCCTGAAGGTTGCCGCTGCGATCAGCCATGAACTTGTAAAAGGCACTCCCCAGGCCCGTGCCGTACAACAGAGTGGCACTGAGAATATGCAGCCATTTGAGCGCGAGGTATTCCATCATTTTTCTTCCAGCGCCAGCATGACGAGCGTGGCGACGAGCAGGGGGATATTCTTGGTCACAGGGCCGAAAGGGTGCAGCCACAGCTCGGCCGGTCCCACGCTTATCAGGAGGGTGTAGGCGAGTATCAGGCTGATTTGAATCCGGCCGGCAAGTTGCAGGCGACAGCGGGCCAGCGTGGCGATACCCAACACCATATCGAGCGTGGCCGCACCATACAGGGCGACGGGTGCGAGCAGGCCTGTTACCCCCACCTGTTCCAACAGGGCATAACTGTGCTCTGCCGGGTAGAGGAACGCCGAGGTAATGCCTGAAAAGAGCCACAACAGGCCGATACTGATCCGGAGCAGGGGAGCCAGAAAATACAGCCGTGCGTGCCAGCGATCCGCCTGTTCCGCCGGCGTCCCGGCCAGCGCCTCTGCAAAAGCCAGCGGTACAATGCCGGTGCTGCTCGTCAGCGTCGAGACATCACCGGTGTTGCCGCGTAGCAGCATGCGGATGGATTCCGCGGTTACCGGAGTATTGCCCATAATTCCTCCGATCTTTCCGGCCCAAAGCGCGATGGTGCCGGGTACCGGTAGCAATACACATGCGCCCGCGCCGAGCCAGGCCCGGTAATGCATCAACATGCGCCTGAAACTGACAGGCGTCGGCCCGACTGCGTCGATCTCTATTTTCTCGGGGGCATCGGGCAACAGGAGTTTGCACACCAGCCTTGTCAGGTCATCAATATGGATGGGCTGGACGGGTTGCCCTCCATCATTGACCAGCGGCACCACGGGTAACACGGAGATGGCCTTGAACAGGGCGGCACTTTTTCCGCCCGGCCCATACACGAGCGAGGGTTTGACGATCAGCCACACAAGATCCAGTTGTTTCAGGCAGTCATCCGCAGCTTTCTTGCTGAGGTGATAGTCACTGACGGCATCTGCATCCGCGCCCAGTGCAGATATCTGGATAACTTTCCTGACGCCTGCCAGCTGACAGGCCCGGAACAGCAGGCACGGGGCAGTATGATGCAGCTGATCGAATGCCTGGTTCCCGGTTTCACGGATAATACCTACGGTGTTGATCACCACATCGATGTCACTGAGCAAGGGCAGGCAGGCATCAACGGTCTGTAGCGTTGTAAAGTCCAGCGCCACGGCGGTTATTGCGTCGAACCTTCTTTTCAGCGCCGCCGGATCACGGACAGCGGCGATTACTTCATGCCCGCTGTCGCGCAGCGACCGGGTAATATGACTGCCAATAAACCCGCTTGCGCCGGTGACCAGGACACGCATCTCATTCAGCTCCGGGCAGCACTTCAGCTGTGGCAGATTTCCAGATCACCCGTCCAACCATCGAGATGGCGATAAAAATACCAAACAGGCTCTGGAACAGCGTGTCCTTGATCGCTGCGGCCGGGTAGTCGTTAATGCCGGGTTTGGCATCCGTGAAAAAAATCACCAGTAACAGGGGTGCGATAACCAGCATCAACTGGGTAAACATCAACCAGAATGCTGCGCGTTTCGGCGTACCACAGGTATCAGTGAGCACATCGATCAGATGGCGCCTGAGCAGGGCAATCACAGCCATACTGATACCAAAACACAGGCTGACCTGGACAAGAATCAACGTAATATTCGACATGGTAATATCTCCTGTTTCATTAATTACTGTAAATACAGAAATAAACGGGCAAATTTTTACTTTTTCCCGAGGATGCGCTGGATCTTCGCACCCAGCCTGATCAGCTTGATCAACGTCGGACGCGGCAGGCCCTTGATCTGCTCATACCAGCTGTCCAGCGTATCGAGAAAATTCATAACCTCCCGGATACGGGCCTTCACCTCGGCGGGCGTCTCTTTATCCGCCTCACTTTCCAGAACACATTCACGCAGCAGGGTAAGGGTCGGGTCCAGCTCCCGGCGCTTGCGGCCCTCGATAATCACATCAAACAAATCCCAGGGGTCGTGCAGCGTTTCAAAATGGTCGCGCCTGTCGCCGAGGACATGAACGGTTTTCACCAGCCCCCAGGATTGCAGCTCCTTGATGCTGGTACTGACATTGGAGCGGGCGACAGTGAGCGTTTCCGTGATCTCCTCGGCGTTCAGCGGATGCGTGGACAGGAACAACAACGCGTGGATCTGCGCGACCGTGCGGTTGACGCCCCACCGGGTGCCCATTTCGCCCCAGTGCAGAATGTACTTTTCCATGACAGGTGTGAGTTTCATATGCCTTATTCAGTTATTTCTGTTATTACAGAAATTAGTAAAAAATCGGTCGGGTGTCAAGTCGAATATCTGGAATTCTGCAAAAATCAGCTTTCGGCGTATCGTTTACTGACTTGCAGTCGATCAGCCATCTTCCCTGCCGGGAGATCTTTGTTTGGGTGAGGTACCATGCTGTGCGAGTAAATCGGGGCATCCTTTCAGGATGTCATGCAGTCCAGTTTAACGAGGCAGTAAGCAGACCATGACCACCAACCAGAACCTCATCGACCAGTTAACCGCGACGGGGGACTACAAGGTCATCCGCCGCCTCAAGCCCGTCGACCAGTACCACGACGATGCCGATGTTGAAAAACAGATCGGCATTTACCTCGACACCGAGGCCACCGGCCTCAACCCGGATACGGAAAAGGTCATTGAACTGGCCCTGGTTCCGTTCGAGTACGATGCCGAGGGGCGTATCTACCGCATCCTCCCGGCCTACAACGCCCTCCAGGACCCCGGTGTACCCATCTCCGCCTTTATCACCAGCATCACCGGCATCACGGACGAGATGGTGGCGGGGCAGGCCATTGACCTGGACGAGGTGGCACGTTTCCTTGCCAGTGCATCGCTGGTTATTGCCCACAACGCCCGTTTCGACCGGCCTTTCGTCGAATCACTCCACCCGGATTTTGAGACCATCGACTGGGCCTGCTCCATCGCAGACGTCAACTGGAACGAGGAAGGGTTCGAGGGCGTAAAGCTGGAGTACCTGGGCTACAAGTACGGTTTCTTCTACGAGGGTCACCGGGCCACGATCGACTGCCAGGCCGGGATCGAACTATTGAGCCAGAAACTGCCCAGCGGTGAACGGGTGATGAAACGCCTGCTGGAGCATGCCGGCCGGACAGATGTCCGCATCTGGGCCGAGCGTGCACCGTTCGGGAAAAAAGACCTGCTCAAACAACGCGGCTACCGCTGGTCCCCGGGCGGGGAAGGGGTGCGCAAGGCCTGGTACAAGGATCTGCCCGAAGACCAGGTCGATGCAGAGATGCTGTACCTCAACCAGGAGGTCTACCCGAAGGTGGTGGGCGTGCTGCCGATGGACCGGTTCGATGCGAAGAAACGCTATTCCCGGCGCGTGTAGCCGCAAATGGCCGGTTAGGAAAAAACAGCTGTCCGGGTATAAAATGCCTGCAACAGCAGCCGGGTGTACCCATGTATTTTAAAAAGCGCTATGCCAACGTTCTGGTACTCGTCTCCAGCCTTTTCCTGGCCGGGTTCGAAGACTTCAAGTGCACGGAAGATTCTGTGGGGGATTCCTTTGGTGGTTCGAACTCCGGGATCAGGGTGAGCGACGAACAGAAAATCTCGGCGGACAGCGGCCGGTTTAACGGCGACCTCGATAACGGGGACCAGTTCGGCAGTGCCGTTGCCGACCCCGGTGACCTGGAAGCCGACGGTGTCAGGGATCTGGTCGTGGGCGCCCGCTTTGATGATGACGATGGCAGCGACAGGGGCGCGGCCTGGGTGCTGTTCATGGACGACAACGGTCAGGTGGACCAGGAACAGAAGATCTCCAGCAACGCCGGCAGCTTTGGCGGCGATCTCAATAATGACGATATGTTTGGCAGCGCGGTTGCCGGGATTCGTGATCTCAACGGCGACGGCGTATTTGACCTGGCTGTCGGTGTGCCCGGCAGTGACGAGGGTGGCACCGACCGGGGCGGGGTCTGGATCCTGTTCCTGGATGACAGGGGACGGGTGCGGCTGGCGCAGAATATAGCAGACGGTGTGGGTGGCTTTAACGGCAACCTCAGGAACGATGACCGTTTTGGCAGCGCGGTGGCGGATATCGGGGACATCAACGGTGACGGCATCCGCGACCTGGCTGTCGGTGCCCCGAATGACGATGACGGCTCCGATAACGCCGGTGCGGTCTGGATCCTGCTGATGCAGGCGAATGGCCGGGTCGGCAGCTGGCAGAAAATCTCCCGGGACGAGGGCGGCTTTGACGGCAACGTGAATGCCAACGACCACTTTGGCTCATCGGTAGCCGGCATCGGCGACCTGGATAATGACGGGATACCGGACCTGGCCGTCGGTGCCCCCGATTCTGACGAGGGCGGCACGGACCGTGGCTCGGTCTGGATCCTGTTCCTCAATGCTGCAGGCCGAGTCAGGCAGGCGCTGGAAATCGCCGATGACACGGGGGGCTTCCAGGGCAATATCAATAATGGCGACCGCTTCGGCAGCGCGGTGGCCGATATCGGGGATGTAAGCGGAGACGGAGTCAGGGACATTGCCGTCGGTGCCCCGCATGATGACGACGGTTCCGACAATGCCGGTGCAGTCTGGATCCTGACCATGCAAACCAGCGGCAGGGTCAACGGCGGGCAGAAAATCTCCGAAAAAGCCGGGGGCTTTGACGGCAACCTGAATGCCAATGATAACTTTGGCGCGTCGGTTACCGGCACAGGTGATCTTGATAATGACGGTGTGCCGGACCTGGCGGTTGGAGCACCCGGGGATGACGATGGCGGCACCGACCAGGGTGCGGTCTGGGTCCTGTTTATGGAGCGCTGAGGGAAGAAGCGCGTTCCAGTTCCCTGTGGCATGAGTCCGGGCAGTTGAATCTGTCCGATTCACCTATATGGGCCGAGTGACACTTCAGGAGTTCCGTCTTGCGGACCTGCACACCATGTCAACAACCGCCCGGCATGGCTCAGATATATAAGGATTCAAAGTTAGCCGGACTCATGCCACAGAGAACTGAAACAAAGAGCGTTCGCCCTGTTACTGCAGTCACAGAAGATGTTGCAAAGCTGATGCCAACTCTGGTGAAACCAGCCTGAACCCCCCCGACCAACCCGGCACCCCCGTCATTGCGAGCGAAGCGCGGCAATCTCTTTCCGTTAAATCAGACGGTTAGAGATTGCCGCGTCACTACGTTCCTCGCAATGACGAAGCAATGTCCTGTTTACGCGCAGCGCCATACCGCCACAGCGCGGCAGAAAGTGCCATTTATTTGCGTCAACCTTTCGGCAAGTGACGGTGTCACGGCGGTAAAGTTGACCTCAACCAGGCTGTCAGTAAACATATCGGCGAGACAGAAAAAAATCTGCTCCGCGTACCCGATGCTGCCACTCAAGGAGAAGCGCCCCGGCTGTTTGGCAAGGCTGACACCCTGTTTGGCAAGCGCAGCGAGGTCAAAGACAGCCGCGACCGATACACCAACCCAGGCGGGTACGGCAAGCTCTGGCCGGTTGTGTCTGGATAAAATTGTTAACCTGTTGAGGTAAACGGGTTATGCGGTCCAACTTCGGGTGCAACGTGTGATTTAGCCATGTGAAGCAAGTAAGAAAAATGAGTCATCGCTGTTTACGAGGATAGCAGCTTGCATAGCATTACTATGCAAGCACAGAATAATATAAACTTGCAAATAGTTTATATTTAACAAATAATGCATAGTATTGCTATGCAATTATACGGTTTATGGAAACCAGTGAAGCAGCCACCTGCCAGAGATTCCCTGCAAGACCTGCTACCGGACGGTCTGGTTGTAGACCGTGCCTGGCTTGCAGACAGAGGCTTTGAGCGCCCTCTGGTGGATTATTACCTGCGCTCCGGTGCCCTGGTGCCGGTTGCCCGCGGAGCCTACCGGCGACCCGGCCCACCCCTGAAATGGGAGCATGTGGTCTATTCCTTACAGGAGCTGGGCTATGCGGTCCATGTAGGTGGCCGTTCTTCATTAGAGTTTCAGGGATTTGCCCACTACCTCTCCATGCAGGGCGTAGCGCTGGTACACCTCTATGGCACTGAAAAGCTGCCGGGCTGGGTGGGCAAGCTGGAAGCACCCTATCGGTTCACCCTGCATAAGCCCCGCCTTTTTGATGAGCCTGTTCCGGAATCGCTGACAACAAAGCCGTTCGGGCATTGGGACTGGTCGCTGCGCTATGCAACACCTGAACTGGCGCTGCTGGAAATGACCGCAGAGGTGAAACAGTCCTCTGATTTTGAGGTGCTGGACAAGCTGTTTGAATCCGCCACTTCTTTACGCCCTCAATTACTGATGAAGTTGCTGAAGGCGTGTCACCACGTTAAGGCTAAACGTCTCTTCCTCTGGTTTGCAGAACGTCATCGTTTTGCCTGGTTTGATCGCCTGGATGTTAAAGCAGTGAATCTGGGCAGTGGCAAACGGGTTATCCAGAAAGGCGGGGCATTTGATAACAAGTACCAGATAACAATACCAAGGGCGATGGTGGATGGATCCAGCCAATCCTTTTTATAGGCAGCTTAGCCTGCTGGTTCAGTTGTTGCCCATCGTCGGTCATCAGACCTGTTTTGCCCTGAAGGGTGGAACAGCGATTAATCTGTTTGTACGTGATTTGCCACGGTTGTCTGTCGATATCGATCTGGCATACCTGCCAATGGCGAACCGGGACCAGGCTCTTGCAGGAATTGATAGCGCTTTAAAAGCTATTTCCGCTGAAATTGATCAACGCTTGCCGGAATGCCGGGTGACAGCTCAGCCTGATCGTGAAACGGGCACTTTGCTGAAGCTGGGTATTGCCCGTCCCGATGCCATGGTAAAAATCGAGGTGACACCGGTACTACGTGGTGCCGTTTATGAGCCGGAAACCCGTGCTGTTCGTTCGTCAGTGGAAGCGCGCCTTGGTTTTGCAGAAGTACTGCTCCTGAGCTTTAACGATCTGTACGCCGGAAAACTTTGCGCAACACTGGATCGCCAGCATCCAAGAGACCTGTACGACACCCTGTTGCTACTGGATAACGAAGGCATTAGCCGTGACCTGATACGGGCCTTTATTGTCTACCTGATCGGCCATAACCGGCCAATGGGAGAGTTGCTGGCTCCAAGGGCAAAATCGCTGGCAGGTGTATATGAGTCAGAATTCAGGGGCATGGCTTTTGATGATGTTGGTATTGACCGCTTGGAAGCCACATTACCGAGGCTGGTTGATACGTTGCACGACAGCCTGACGGATGCAGACCGGGCATTTCTGCTTTCTTTCAAAGAAGGTGATCCCGACTGGGCCCGTCTTGGATTGCCTCATATTGAGCAACTTCCCTCCGTGCGCTGGAAATTGCTGAACCTCGATAGAATGGATAAGAATAAACGCAGAGAGGCTATTGGCAACCTGGAGGCCGTGTTATTCGGAGGCAAGCGTACCTGAATATCAATGTGCAGAGCGACCATTAAGGCGCGCTGACGGAAGCCTGGCGGCACGTGCATCCAGGCAGCACTCAGCCAGATGAGATCGAGGGTCAGTCCGGCACGGAACACATTGCCGAGGGAAGGGAGCTGGTCATCGAGCCAGCGTATGCGGGAATCGGGGTGCAGGGTCTTTGCGACATCCTGCATGCGGGGTACTGGTTCCACTGCAACGACGTCAACAGGTTTTTTGTTTTCAGGAATGGTCGTGTGCATGTGCACGAAAATCCGTCCATAAAATGGCGCGAAATGATAACAATAAGTCGTTGCCTGCCTTGCGGTATTTTCGGTGAACAGCGACAATTTTCAACACAATGGCCCAGCTGATTCCAAATCTGAATACCTGCCTTCCACGCATGACGGCCGGCGAAAAGCGCCTGGCCAGGCGGCTGGAAGCGTTGCTGGATGATGACTACCTGTGCTGGTACGACATACCTGTAGGGCGCAAGAATCGCTACCCGGATTTTATCATCCTGCACCCGGCACGTGGCATATTGTTCCTGGAGGTCAAGGACTGGCGCCTGGAAAACATCAAAAAAATATCCAAGCACCGTGTCGAGCTGTTAACGAACAACGGGAAAATAACCACCCCTAATCCCATCGAACAGGCCAGGCAATGCGCCTATCAGGTAATCGACATGCTGGAAGCAGATAGCCGGCTGACCGTACCGAGTGGTGATTACAAGGGGAAACTGAAGTTCCCCTATGGCTATGGCGTCGTATTCACCCACATCAACCAGGCCCAATTGAACAAAGCCCTGACGTCCGAGGGTATGGCTGTGCTGCCCGATCACCTGGTGCTATGCAAGGATGAAATTCCCGAGAATATA
>DRNU01000123.1 GCA_011374975.1 Gammaproteobacteria bacterium
ATAGCAGATCCATTTTCCCGTCGCCATTGAGGTCGGCGGGCTTGGTAATAAATCGTTCTTCGCTGTCTCCAGTGAAAGCCATGATCTTTTTGGCGCCAAAGCCGGGAGAAGCATCCGCCCAGGTGAAGCTTGTGGCGGGAAGGCAGTTGTTGCTAGCGCATTCCTGAATACTCGATAAACGGCTGAGCGGCTGCATTGCGTTTGTGGTTTTGTAGGTGAGCTTATATTTTCGTACTTCCTTGCCACCATTAAGTACAGTGATGCTGGCTAGCCGTTTGTCTGTAACGTTTTCGATACCCGCTGTGTAGCTTCTTATCACATCCTGGCGGTCTTTATAAGCGAATATGATTTTGTTGCTGTTGCCATAATAGATTTCATTTATGCTCGGTCCATCCGGCTGGCCAGGGATGTCATAGTAGTAAGAGTAGCTGTTGCCGGTGCTGTTGCTGATGCTGGTGACCATCCACGTCAATGTCCTTTGACCGAGCCAGCCAGGTGCATCTACAGTCCAGTCATAAATTGAGACTGTCCCGTCTTTACGCTCTACTTTGAATTTACCTGGGTTGGTCAGAGAGGAGTTGCCGCCAAGTGCTGTGATTACCGCGAAACTGTCAGTTTCAGTTTTATAGGTTGAACCCGGCTTGCCATATTCGCCGCTGGTCAGAATCAGGCGTTGTCCGTCAAGACAGAAGTTGGTAGAAATCAGATTGAGTGGTTGTGTTCGGCCATTCTGGGAAAGTGTTTCACGGCAGCGCGTTATACTGGAAAGGCCACCAATGGACCAGCCTTTACCAACGAGGCCATTCCTCCCTTGGCTGGAGTAATTGAGGCTTATTGAAGGTGCAAATCCGCCTGGACTCGGCAGGTTGTATATGGGGATGCTGTAAGTGGCGCTGCCACTTTCATCGACCAGAAAGTCGCCGCGGGTGGAGCCAACAATGGTTGATGCCGTATTTTCGGCGGGAATTGGCTCTGCTTTGACTAGCGGAACCGGGTTTATGCTGATATTGCAGGTTTTTCCAAGGCAGCCATTTATGTTGTTCGGATCACTGCCATTTTGATATTCAATTAGATTGCTTGCGCCATCACCGTCGCTATCAAGAGCCGCGTCTGTCGAGTCATTCGGGTTAAAGCCATTTGCTGTCTCCCAGATATCCGGTAAACCGTCCTGGTCGGTGTCGAGACTGTAAATCTTATATCGTGTGACAAAAATTCCTTTCCCCAATTTGTTGGGACTACTTTCGGTATAAGTATCAGTCAAAGGCCCATAATCAAAATCTACGCTATCTTTAAATATGCCGACAATCGTGAGTAGGCCGTTATCATTGATATTAATGGCGCTAACTCTATCTAGACCTGTGCCGCCAATACTGAAAGCGGCTCTGTAATCATCCCTGTCAGCGATGCGTACAAAGCCATCCGTGCCGCCCTCAGAAGTGCGGGTATCATCAGTGCCTCCTTCATCAAAGTTAAGGCTGCCATTAAAATATCCCGCCTGGACAGCAAACCCATTTAGTAGAGAAAAACTGATATCACTCAGCTTATAGCTGCTTGAACCCACTGCCTTGAGTGAGGTGGACCCATTAAAAACACCCGAATTACTGTATTTGTAGACTGTTTGATTTGGGCCGACGACGTGAATATTGTTGTCTGCGTCAATTCCACTGACTACGTCAGTGATGCCTGTGAAGCTCCATTGTCGTTGACCAACGACCCATGCGAAATCTCCGTTTGCATTAAATTTGGCAGTAAACAGGTCATTTTCACCCGTGATTTGAGTTGAAATTGTTGCTGTAGGGTCAACTGGCGAAATATTTCGGTTAAAATTGACGCTTTCCCAGAAACCACCGCTGACAAATACATCATCACTGGCATTTACAGTAAGGTCGCTCGCCGAATCGTGACTTCCACTGCCAAAACTTCGCGTCCACTGATAGTTGAAATCTGTATCCAGTTTCGTCACAAATGCGTCGATAGCACTGGCACCGCTACTGCCAGTGTCGTTAACAGAGTGCTCGTCCAACCCCGACAGATTAAAATTTACTGTACCTGCGAAATTGCCGGCGATATATACTGCATTATTTGTCACTGCAACAGCCCTAATGCCTACAGGTAGGGGGTAAGAATTTGTAATTGCACCATCAGAAGCACTGACTTTGAGAAGTCCGTAATTCTTCCCAAAAACATAAATGTTGCCGGAACCATCAAGATCAAGACCGTAGGTATCAGCTCCGAGGTTTATTGCCCAGGCCTTTGTGCCGTCTGCATTAAGACGCATCAAATGCCATAGCGTCAACTGATCATCTACACCGTAGCCAGCGATATAGACGTTACCCTGTGCGTCGATTTTTGCATCTTCAATTAACCCTGACTGACTTGCTGACAAGATGTCTATCTGGGTACCGAGGTATTGCAGCCTGTTGGAATCGGGGCTTCCGTCAACAAACTGCGGATTTGTGCCATTTTGAAATTCTTCCAGATTCGTAAAGCCATCAAAATCCGGGTCTTCTGAAGCATCGTTCACTGTTGGATTGAGTCCGACGCTCACCTCCCAGCTATCGGGCAGGCCGTCATTGTCGGAGTCGAACGCTGTGACTATTATAGGACTAGTCGCTGAGTCAGTTGATGTCCCGTCGCTTACAGTTAATGTGATCGTGTACGTTCCGAGCGCAGTGTACACATGACCTGGATTCGGGCCTGTGCCCTGGCTGCCATCACCAAAATCCCAGCTATAATTCAATGCATCATTTTCGGGGTCCGATGATCCCGAACCATCAAGACTAACCGGGTTGCCTGGCGTGGCACTGTATGGGCCGCCTGCATTTGCAGCTGGCGCCTGATTGGGAAGGGTAATTTGACCATTGATAGCACGTATCAGGACAACAAGGTCGCCGGCATTGAGTGTGCCGTCCGAAGCACCCAGAGGTGCTACATCCCCGGCAAGCAGTTCGTCGGGTGTGGGCGTAATCTGACCCAGTACTATTTGTTGCAGGATAAGGTAATCGGCGGCATTTAAGATGCCATCCGTGTTCCCACGTGGCGCCAGGTCACCTGGGACAATTTGTGCCGCAAGGGCCGGTGATGAAATTAAAAATACTTTCAGTAGAAAGGTGCAAAAGAATTTATGCCATATTATAGGGCCACTTGTTATGCGGTTTCTTTTTTTGGAGGCTTTGAATTTGGTGATCACAGCATACGTCCTTGTGTTGTACGCCTTTGGTGCTGTTAATTCATAAGTACTATTTCTATAGTCAGGAGTGCTTCATGTTGTGACGCATAGTGCTTCCATGCAGGCGATTGCCATGCGTGAGTGCGTAACACTTATTAAATTAGTGAACGGCTAATCAGTTATCGGTGCGCTGTATTAAATTATAGAGCTGCAACTTTAAACAGCAAACTCTTTGGCCTTGTCTATGTTGTACTGCGCCCAATATTTCTTCGTAGTTACACGTCTTTGAGCGTGTTTATCAGATGCATGTAAAATCTTGCTCCCGAACTTATTCACTGTCAAGCGCAGGGAAATAGATTTTGCCTCGAATTGATGTCAGGGATCACTAATTAATTCGTTATTGCGAGGCGAGGATGTTTTGACCCGTAGGGTAAGGTGCATGTACTGAAGCCCAGAGGGCTTCTGTGGGCCAAAGTGATGCGGCAATAACCAGCCGACTGTTTCCATAGCACGAGATTGCCGCGGGACGCTCGCAATGACGGGCTTATTTGAATTGATCAGAGGTGGTCCCATCCTTAAACCCAATAAAGATCTATAACTTGCTGGTAACCATCTGCTATCACAGCGTTCGTGCGATAACCCGGGCTTCGACACGGGCCGCACCGGCGCGCTTCAGCACGCGCGCCAGTTCATTGAGCGTAGCGCCGGTGGTCATGACGTCATCGATCAGCAGGATACAGCGGCCTTCCAGTTGACCCGCGACGCTGAATGCTCCGCGTATATTGGTCCGCCGCAACCGTGCGGGAAGGTCGGACTGGGCCCGGGTTGCCCTGCGTCGTACAAATCTCCCTTCGGCCAGTGCCATGCCGCGCTCAAGCAGCGGACGTGAAATTTCCCGCGCCTGGTTGTAACCGCGTTGTGCCAGGCGCCTGCGATGCAGCGGCACCGGCAGGATGCTGACCGGCATGGCTGTCGCGTCGGGCGTGGCCGTTTCCGCCAGCAACTCACCCAGCAGCCGGGCGGCGGTCAGGTCCTGGTTGAATTTCATGGCCTGTATCCAGTGATCCACGGGTGGCCGGTAAGCGAACACGGCCGCGCAGTGATCCAGCTGTGGTGGTCTTTTCTGGCATTGCGCACAGTGCCCCGGCGCGCTGTCGGCCGGCAATGGCAGGGCACAGCCGGGGCAGGTGTGGTTCAGCCAGGGCAACTCGGCGTGGCAGTCATCGCACAGCTCCCGCGCGGACCGGCCGGGCGCCAGGCACAGCCGGCAGCGTGAAGGGTAGAGAATAGAGCGTAGTTTTTTCAGGCAGTTGTAAACCATTGGTCACCGTCCCTGGTTGACATCGAGGTTTGTCAGGCCGCATCATGCGGCTCGCGCATCCAGTTTAACCGATTGATGTTTATGTCTGAATCCGAATTTCCCGAGGCGGTGGGCACCGGTATCCATTTACTGCCCGGCCGCAAGGCGCGCTCCGCCGCCGCGCTGTTCAATTACGGCAATATTCTCGCCGTGCTGCTGCCGATTCCGCTGGGTATGCTGTGGCTGGGCCTGTCCATGCTGGTCTATGCCATGAACCGCCATCACCCCAACAAGAAGGTCGGGCACTACACCCAGCAGGCCGCCTATCGTTTTTATGCGATTGCGGGCTTTTTTGTCGCGGCGGCCACCTTCATACCCGGCAGCGGCCGGGATTATTACCTGATTGCCTGGGGGCTCATGGCCCTGGTGCTGATCCCCTGGTCGATCCTGGACCTGGTGCGGATTCGCAAAGACACCTGGGTCGACATGGAATTACCGGTAGAGACACATGAATCAGACAGCCACTGAAAATACCCGCATAACACCCGTTATCCCGCCGCGCTTTGACTGGACGCAGGCGGAAATTGCCGCCCTGTTCGAGCAGCCGTTCAATGATCTCCTGTTCCGCGCCCAGCAGGTGCACCGCGAGCATTTCGATCCCAACGAGGTCCAGGTCAGCACGCTGCTGAGCATCAAGACCGGCGGTTGCCCGGAAGACTGCGGCTACTGCCCGCAGAGTATCCATCACGAGGCGCCGGTGCAGGTTGAAAAGCTGATGGATGTTGAGGTGGTGGTCGAGGCGGCGCGGGCGGCAAAGCAGGCGGGTGCCAGCCGCTTTTGTATGGGGGCAGCCTGGCGTAACCCGCGCGGGCGCAATTTTGAACGCGTGCTGGAAATGGTCGAGCGGGTTGGCGCCGAGGGCCTTGAGACCTGCATGACACTGGGCATGCTGGATGCAGAGCAGACGCGCCGGCTCAAGGATGCAGGCCTGGACTATTACAACCACAACCTGGATACCTCGCCGGAGTTCTATGGCGAGATCATCTCTACACGTACTTACGAAGATCGCCTTGAAACCCTGCGTCATGTTCGCGATGCCGGTATGCACGTCTGCTGTGGCGGCATTGTCGGTATGGGCGAGGCGCGCAGCGATCGCGTGTCGCTGCTGGAGCAGCTGGCCTGCCAGCAGCCGCACCCCGAGAGCGTACCGGTGAATATGCTGGTGCGGGTCGAGGGCACGCCGCTGGCGGAGCAGGATGAACTGGACCCGTTCGAGTTCGTGCGTACACTGGCGGTAGCACGGATACTGATGCCGCAGTCGCATGTGCGCCTGTCCGCCGGTCGTGAACAAATGAGCGACGAGTTGCAGGCGTTGTGTTTCCTGGCCGGTGCCAATTCTATTTTCTATGGCGAGAAGTTGCTGACCACGCCCAACCCGGAAGCGGACCATGACCGGCAACTGTTCGAACGTCTCGGGCTGCGACCTGCCTGAACCTGCATGCAGGATCTAGCCACTGCACTGGCTGCTCGCAAACAGCAACAGCTGTATCGCAGCCGCCAGACCCTGGAGGGCAGGCAGGATGTGCAGTTGCGCATCGACGGTCGCGATTACCTGTCTTTTTCCAGTAACGATTATCTTGGCCTTGCCAGTCACCCGCGTCTGGTCGAAGCGTTGCGCGAGGGTGCCGAACGCTTTGGCGTCGGCAGTGGCGCGGCCCATCTTATTACCGGGCACAGTTATGCACACCAGGCGCTGGAAGAGGACCTGGCTGAATTTACCGGGCGGCCGCGCGCTTTGTTGTTTTCCACCGGTTACATGGCCAATCTTGGTGTAGTGTCGGCACTGGCCGGGCGAGGCGACCATGTTTTCGAAGATCGCCTGAACCATGCATCACTGATCGATGCGGCGCAGCTGAGCGGTGCAAAGCTGGTGCGTTACCCGCACAACGATATGCCGGTCCTGCAGAAAAAACTCGCGCAGGCAAAAACCGGCGAGCGCCTGATTGCCAGCGACGCGGTGTTCAGCATGGACGGCGACTGTGCGCCGGTTGCCGGGCTGGCCGGACTGGCGACACAGCATGATGCCTGGTTGCTGATCGATGAGGCGCATGGTTTTGGGGTGCTGGGCAGGCAGGGGCGCGGCTGGTTGCTGGAGCAACTGCCCGAGGTGCCCGACAATGTGGTGCTGATGGCGACCCTGGGCAAGGGGCTGGGTACGTTTGGCGCCTTTGTCGCGGGCAGTGAAGACCTGATCGAAACCCTGATCCAGCAGGCGCGTACCTTTATATATACCACCGCCGCGCCACCGGCGCTGGCCTGGGCGACGCGGACCGCATTGCAACTGGCGCGCGAGGGTGATGATCTGCGCGAGAATCTGCGTGAACGGGTGACACAGTTTCGCAACGGCGCCGCCGCGTTGGGTTTGCCGCTGATGGCATCGGATACACCGATCCAGCCGCTACTGGTGGGAGACAGTGGCGCGGCACTGGTGCTGAGTCAGGCATTGCGCGAGCGGGGCATCCTGGTGACCGCGATCCGCCCGCCGACAGTGCCGAAAGGTGCCGCCCGGCTGCGCATTACATTCTCCGCCAGGCATACGGCGGAGCAGGTGGACCGTCTGCTGGAAGCGCTGGCGGCCTGCATGAAGAGAGGTTCCCTTGCTGCACGTTGATGTCTATGGCGACGGTCCCGACCTCGTGCTGGTGCACGGCTGGGGCATGCATGGCGGGCTCTGGCAATCGTGGGCGACTGAGCTGGGCCGGTCTTTCCGGGTGCATGTTGTCGATCTGCCCGGGCACGGCCACAGCGTACAGGAGAAGGTGCCGCAAACGCTCGATGCGTGGGCGGAGCAGGTCGGCGATGTCGTTCCGGCGGATGCCTGCTGGCTGGGCTGGTCGCTGGGCGGTCAGGTGGCGCTGGCAGCGGCCGGCAACGGGCAACCTGTACGCAGCCTGGTCCTGCTGGCGAGTACGCCACGTTTCGTGACGGCGGCAGACTGGCAGACGGCAGTGGCCGCGGATGTGTTCGATCAGTTTGCCGAACAACTGGAAAACGATATCGAACGCACACTGGGCCGTTTTCTCGCCTTGCAGGTGCGCACTGCCGAACACGGCGGTGAAACTTTGCGTCGTTTACGCGCGGCGTGGGGCAGCAGGCCGGCGCCGGCGCTGCAGGCCTTGCGCACCGGTCTGGAATTCCTGCGCGAATGCGACCTGCGTAGCACATTGGCTGAACTCAGTATGCCGGTGTACTGGTTGCTGGGTGAACGCGACACACTGGTGCCACCGGCGGTAGCGAGTGCCTTCCCCGAGGTGCACACAGCGCTGGTGCCCGGCGCGGGGCACGCGCCGTTTCTGTCACACCCCGGCCATTGCAACGGGCAGTTGCAGCGCTGGTTACCGGGTAATAAACAGGTGCAACATGCAGCCGGGTGAACAACTCCCGGATAAAGTTATGGCGCGCCGCAGCTTTGAAGCCGCGGCGGAAAGTTATGACCAGGCGGCCGTGCTGCAACAGGAGATCGGTGCACGCCTGCTGCAACGCCTGGATATCATGAAGATCCAGCCGCAGCGTATCCTCGACCTGGGCGCGGGCACCGGTGGCTGTATCCCCGGCCTGTATTCACGTTATAAAAAAGCCGGGGTCGTGGCGCTGGACATCGCGTTGCCGATGTTGCGCCATGCGCGCCGGCGCGGTCGCTGGTTGCGCCGGCCGCAGTGTGTCTGTGCCGATGCCGAACGCCTGCCGTTTGCGGATAACAGTTTCGACCTGGTGATTTCCAACCTGATGCTGCAATGGTGTCTCGATACAGCGTCCTTGTTTGCCGAGTTGCAACGCGTCATGCGTCCCGGCGGCCTGTTGCTGTTTACCAGTTTTGGCCCCGACACCCTGCATGAACTGCGCGATAGCTGGCGGCAGGTGGATGACTATTCCCACGTCAATGCTTTCCAGGACATGCACGATGTCGGCGATGCGCTGTTGCGGGCACGTTTTGCAGACCCGGTGATGGACGTGGAGCGGCTGACGCTGACTTATCCGGATGTCTGGCAGCTGATGCGCGAACTCAAGCAGATCGGTGCACATAATGTCACCGGCGGGCGGCCGCGCGGCCTGACCGGCAAGACGCATATCCAGCGCCTGGTCGAGGCCTATGAAAAATATCGGCGTGACGGTGTGTTGCCCGCCAGCTATGAAATCGTTAACGGGCATGCCTGGGCAAGCTCACAGGAATGCAGCGTTTCTCTCGAGGACATTGGCAGGCGATGATGCGTGGCGTATTTGTTGCCGGCACCGATACCGGTGTGGGTAAAACCTGTATCAGTATGGGCCTGATGCGCGCCTTGCAGGCGAGTGGTTACACAGTCACGGGGATGAAACCGGTGGCCAGCGGCTGTCGTACTGCCGCGTCCGGGCTGGTCAATGAGGATGCCCTGCATTTGCAGGCCTGTGCCTCGTTGCAGGTGCCTTACGAGGACGTGAACCCCTATGCGTTCGAGCCACCGGTGGCGCCGCACCTGGCGGCCGAAAGCGCCGGCGTGCAGATACAGGTGCCGCGCATCGAGGCGGCATTCCGCACGCTGTCGGCGTTATCGGATTACGTAGTGGTGGAAGGTGTTGGCGGCTGGCTGGTGCCGGTGAATGCGCAGCAGACCATGCAGGATGTTGCGCTTGCACTTGGCCTGCCCGTGGTGCTGGTGGTGGCAATACGGTTGGGTTGTCTGAATCATGCCCTGCTGACGGTGCAGGCGATCCGCGCCGCCGGGTTACCGCTGGCCGGCTGGGTCGCCAACCGCATCGATCCGGAGTGTGCCTGTCAGGATGAGAACGTGGCGGCGTTATGCCGGCGCCTGCCGGCACCGTTACTGGCGGATCAACGCTATATACCGGAGGCTATGGCGCCGGAACAACAGGTCGGTATCATCGACGTGGCACCGCTGTTGCCGGGTTAATTCAGTTTGCGTTTGACCTTGCGGATCTCGCTGATGGCGGGTTCGTAACCCCCTTCCTGCGCTTTTTGCAGCCAGCTCAGTGCCTGCCTGTAGTCGCCTTTACGCTTGCTGGCGTACAGCTTGCCGAGCTGGTACTGGGCTGGCGGGTAACCCTGCTCGGCGGCTTTTTCCAGCCAGGCTTCGCCATCGGCGAAATTCCTGTCCACACCTTTGCCTTGCAGGTAACAGCGTCCCAGCTTGTACTGGGCCTTGTCCAGGCCCTGCTCCGCTGCCTTCAGGTACCACTCGACGGCGAGTTCATCGTCACTGTCGACACCGCGACCTTTTTCGTAACGGTAGCCGACGTTGTATTGTGCTTCTGCATCACCTTTTTCTGCGGCTTCCAGTTTGCGCTCGAACGCTAATTCGCCGCCGGCAAAGCCGGCAGTGGATACCAGAAGAGTGATAAAGAGCACAAAATATTTCATAGCTGCCATGTTGTGTTCCCTCTCGAGCCTATGAAGCCGGATTCTCGAGAATTGTGATGCGTGTCATAGAAAATATTTCGGCAGTTCAGCCAATGACTTGAGGGAGATGTCATGCGTGCCTGGCTGCTTTTGTCTGATCAGGGGGGGATGGTTCGGGAAACATTGTCGGTTTGTTTGACACTTGTACATGGACGCGTTCTTTTTACCGGATTTTATATAGAAAACAGTGGCTAGGGTATAAAACAAGGGATTGCCGGTGCCTGGGACGGGTCGGTTTACTTTACAGAGTGACTTGAGCTACTGAGCGGGTGTTTTGTTAACATTTTGTTATTAAAAGGGAAATTATTTTGGGCGCATTTCTTGCAGCCCGTCCGTGTTGATTGCACACAGAAAAAGTGCAACACGACAGAATTAAAGAAGATATTCGGATACCAAGAAGTATCTGGAAAATAAGAAAAATCATTGGAGGAGATAGTCGATGCTCAAGCCACTGCGCAGGCTGCTGGTCGCCGTTGCTGCTGCAGGCATGTTGCCTGCGGTTGTTATGGCGTCTCTCGAATCGGGTACCACGATATTCGAGAACCTGGACACACCACCACTCTATTTCAAGGCAACGGTAAACTACGAGATTTTTTCGCCGGGCGATGCAACCAGCCCCGCGCCTTCCACAACAGATTATACCTATGTGTATACCCTGGCTAACCAGGCGGTCGCCCCGCCGGCCGGGCAGGTCAATATTCCCCTGGACCGGCTGGACATCGGCGTCGGTTCCAGCGCGAATATCACGAGCGCAAGCAGCATCGGTACGGGTGTCGCACCCAGCAGTATCGATACCAGTATTCTGACAAAAGTCTCTTTCCTGTTTGCGTCGCCGTTCATCAATCCGGCGGAATCTTCAAACCAGCTGGTTATCCACAGTCCGAACGGTCCCGGCGATGTTACGGCAACGGTGGCTTTCGGCGGTTCCAATGACGACCAGTTGCTGCGTGGCCCGTTCGCGCTTCCGAACAAGGATTTTGCCTGTTACGGCGTGAACAAGGTCAAGCTGCTGTTCAAGAAGAACAAGACCGGTCATGACCAGATCAAGATCGAGAAAACCGCCTTCGGTTTCACCGCGGGTGATTCGTTTGATCCGACCACAGACATCGTAAAACTTGACCTCAACAACGGTGCTTATGTGTTGTCGATTCCGGCGGGCTCATTTGAGCGCAAGGGGTCGCGCGAGGTGTTCAAGTATGAAACCGGGTCCGGTGTTTCGCCGAAGGTTCGTTTCCGCATCAATGTAGACAAGGGCGAATGGTCGGTCCGTATCGGCAAGACCGACATAACGACACTGATCAATGCAGCGGATCTGAACGTGATGCTGATGATCGGCGATGTCAAGGGACAGGACCTGGTTCCCCTGACTGTGGCCGAAGACAACAACAAGGTGACGCACGTCAAGTTCCACCGCAAGCCCCGCTTCGAGTGTCCCAAGCTGCGCCCGGATGACAGTTCCGTTGCCAATGACAGCGGTAACGGCTACGGGCATCACAGCCGCAGTTGCCTGTCTTCGTTCGAAGTGACTTATCACAAAGGGCTGCCAGACCAGGAGATCATCGAGATATTCGGTTCGGATATCGGGCACCCGTCGACGACGGTCAGTATCCAGTCGGGTTCCGGCGCGACATTTGATACTTCGTGCAAGGCGTGTATCCAGTGCGGGGTAACGGACGCTGCGGGTGACTTTGAAGTTACCGGCCTGTCGGATGCGGTTGGCAAGCTCACCAACAAGTGCGGCGGTATAGACCCGAGTTGCGATGCCACACCGCCTGCGCAGGGTGAAACAGGCTGGATGTGCGTGGCGAATTCGGATTGTGGCAGCGGTATCTGTACCACAGGGTTGTGTGAATAGGTTTTGACGCCCGTATAAATAAAACGGCCGGAATCAAGGTATCTTGGAGGATAAAATGATAATGCGAGGATTTGTGGGGACTGTGCTGGGGGCGTTGGCCAGTGGGGCGCTGCTCAGTACGCAGGCCCAGGCGGCGTTTGTGGCGTATGGGTCAGATGGAAGCGGCCTGAATACAGGTCAGATTATCAGTGAACCCAGTGGTGGCGTAACCAGCCCTGGTTTTTCCGGTACCCTGTTCCTGGAGGTGTTCGACAGCAGCGGCGGTGATGTTTTCAGCCGTACCGGTGATGCCGTACCGACAGTGGGTACGGACTACACCTATATGTTCCAGCTGGTGCTGGATGCGGACACTGATGGTGAGGCTGCGTTTCTTTCCGATATCACCCTGAATGCATTTCAGTTGGGCACCGGGGATGCGAATTTCTCGAACGCGTCAACCGGTGGAGGCGTCCTGGGAGCAGGCATGACCTTCGAGGGTAACAGTATAAGCCCGAAGTTTACCTTCGACGCCGGTGGCCTGGCGGAAGGGAATGCCTCGATTGCTTTCTGGTTCAGTAATCCGCTGCTCGATGTCACGGCTGCCGGTACTACGACCTTTGATATAGGGGATGCCATGTCGTTCGGTGTGACGACGACCGTTGCCTCCTCGGCGAACGCAACCATGCAGGTTGTTCCCGTCCCCGCGGCTGTCTGGTTGTTTGGTTCGGGTCTGCTGGGCCTGACCGGGCTGGCACGCCGCAAGCGCGGCAGTTAGTCAAGCTCCTGCCTCGTCAAAGATAAAAAGCCCGCCTTTCAAGGCGGGCTTTTTTAATGTGTCAGGCTTTGTCCATAGCAGTAAAGGACAGTTGTATCCGCCCGGCAATCGCGCCGAAGTGGAGCAGAAAGGCTGTTAGGAACAGGCTGGTGCCCAGCATCTCTATAAATTCCTCGATGACCTTCGAGACATGCCGGATCGTTTCATACTGCCAGCCGGTCGCTACAATAATCTGCTTGTAGCCACCATAGACGCCCTCCACGTAATCCAGTCCTACCGCCAGCGAGAAGCAGCCGAGCGCAAGAATAATCAGCCAGCGTAACTGTGCTGTTTGCAGTTCCTGCCACAGGAACAGCAGCAGGAACAGTCCCATGGCTGCAAACAGCGGCCCGACAGTAACCTGCCAGGCATAGCTGGGATAAGCCTCAAGCAGGCTCCCCAGCGGGCCGGGGATGCCGTCATCCAGTTCTGCATGCAGGTCTTCAAGGCTTGAGCCGATGTTTTCATGTATGGCGATGGCATCGTCGATGGCCATATAGGTGAAAAAAACGGCCAGCAATGTCCACCCGGCAATACGTCGTGCCGAGCAGGCGGGTATTGATTTCAGCCGCTGGCGCAGCAGCCACAGCAGGATAGCGACGACCAGGGTCTGGGTGCTGGAAAACCAGGTTCCCAGACTGTTTTCCCGGGCAAGGTTGACCAGGTCGCGGGCGCTGGGTGTATTGGCATTGGGGCCGTAATAGACAAACAGGTCAAGAGCAACGAGCACAAGTTCAATGGCAATACAGAACAGCAGGACCGTGCGCGCAATTCGGCGGGTGTTCAGGTTAATGGCGACATCATTGCTGCTGCTGG
>DRNU01000124.1 GCA_011374975.1 Gammaproteobacteria bacterium
CTGCGAATGCCTTCCGGCCGGCACAGCTGGGCCTGTACGGCGCGCGGCAGCGCGGCGCCCCCGAAAATGGCAGGCGTGCTGGCGACTGCCATGGCTCCTGCCTTGAGTACTTCTCTTCGTTTCGCCATTGCTCCCTCCAAATCTGTACGATGATCAGGGTTTCAGGGCACCTGCACTCCTGCTCAACACTTCCAACCCAGTCTGCGAACCTCTCGACTGCACACGCCCTGAAACCCGATCAATTTTTGGCTTAGCGTGATTCCCAAATTATTACTACATCTGCCACATCAACCCAGGGGGTGGATATGATCTGGGACTAGTTATATCAGGGTAATCCCCTATCGTCTGTAATATTTGTTCCAAAAAAGAAATATTTTGTTGAAAAAATACTGCGCCAAACCAAAAAATGTAACTAAAAGTACAGCTTATAGGAACGCTTCAACTGTACATTTATACTTAACCTGTAGGACAGACATCCGGAGCGGGTGGCCACCAGACCGGCAATCAACTGTACATTTATTAACCGAATATAATAGACATCACACAGGCAATTCTTTGATAAGTAGCTGTTAAGACAATGATTATCCTATGATAATTACCGAGCATTTTTTACGTCTTACCAATAAACACCTTTGCCTTATTGCCATGCTGGCGCCAACAATTTGCGCTGCGCAGACCAGCCAGCAGTTCCTTGTTCTGCCGGAATTCAGGTACCTCCATCAGCAACCGGATACCACGGGCAACACCGATGAAGACTATCGCGTTAGTCTCGATCTACTATATGGATTGGACGTCGGCCAATACCGTTTCTTTGCCGAGTTCACCGCCACTGATGACAAACAGGAGCTTGCACGACTGCATGCGGGCTACGAAACACGGGGCGGCACAACCTTCTGGCTGGGTCGTTTCGATATAAATCATGGTTACTGGAACAAAACTTTCCATTTCCGAAACTACATCCAGCCTTCCATCCAGCCGCCGGGTATTGCCGGATTCGAAGAGGAAGGTGGCTTACTGCCCGCCCATTTTGCCGGCATAGATACACGGCATCGCTGGGCGCTGCCGGACAATTCGACACTGCAACTGGAAGCAGGGGTTGGGGCCGGTGCGAAATTCAACGGCAAACGGCTTGAGGCCTATGATCTGTTAGATCCGGACGGTGGACACAAACCTTCGGCCAGCTTGCGTCTGTCCTATATGCCGGATGCGGGTTCGGATACTGAAGTCGGCATTTTCTTCGTCCATAATCGCATCCCTATGGCCCACGCCCTGCTCTCAAAGAATAAACAGCGAGTGCTCGGCAGCTACGCCAATGTCCGTTTCGATGCATTACGGCTGTATGGCGCACTGTACCGCGTAGATAACGATTTGAAAACAATTTCCGGGCGCCGGCAGGATAGCTTCTATACCACCTGGTTGCAGGGCGACTACCACGTCAATGCCAACTGGATGCCCTATGTGCGCATCGAGCACAGTAATGGCCGACACTCTGACCCCTATGTCGCCCTGTTCCCGCGCTTTATCCGTAACCGCCAACTGGCGGGGCTGCGCTGGGATTTCCTCGACAACCAGGCAATCAAGGCAGAATACGCCAGAAGCGATTTTCTGCATGAAGAATCCAATCAATGGGCCTTGCAGTGGAGCATGATCTTTCCGTGAAACACCGCTGGCCCCTGTTCATACTACTGCTAGGCGTTGTAAATCCACTGGTCGGGTTTGCCATGGACTGCCCATTGCTGGTGGTTGCAGCCCGGTCCGCGCCAATCGATTACCTGTCCCGACAGGAAATCCGGCGACTCTACCTCGGCGTACCTCTCCAGGTAGAAGGCGGCACGCTACAACCGGTACGGAATACTTCGGACACCATGTTGCAGGAAGTGTTTCTGCAGAAAATTCTGGCTATGTCGAAAAACGCCTACCGTCGGGTTCTGGCCGCGCGACTGGTGCGTCTGCGAGAACCAGGACCGGCCGAAGCACGAGATATCGACAAACTTATACAGATGTTACTGGCCAACCCCTATCTAGTTTCCTATCTATGGAAGTCAGATTTTCCGGAGAATAATGAGCTCAAAATCCTCCTGGAGGTGCCGTGCGTGAACAACTGAGACGGTTCACCGGGTGTCTCGCCAGCCGTATTGTCTTTGCTGCCGTTTCTGTAAACCTGCTGCTGGTATCGTTATTTTATCTTGCCATTGTCAACGTTATGGTAACCAACCTCCAGGAGGATTTTGTCTCAACCGCGCGAGTAAAAAGCGACCTGATCGCGCGACTACTGCCGAAGCAGATGGATAGTAGCAGCGTGAAAACTGCGCTCCAGGACATCATGCTGGCCGGGGAAGTTGTCTATGCAAACTATGGCCTGGACACCCCGCTGCTGACATCCGGCCTGCAGGACTCTGAAACTGTATTCCAGGAAGATTTCCGTTTTGGTGAGCACGATGACCAGATCTATTTCATTAGCGTCCCCATGAACAATCCGGCAGGCGCAGACAGCCTGCATCTCGGCTTTTCCGAGCAAGGTGTGCAGCAAAGCATCGACCAGATCTACTACAACGGCCTGTACCTGTCCGCTCTCTACCTGCTGCTTCTCATCCCACTGTCGCTGCTGGCGGCGCGCTCGCTGTCCCGGCCAATTCAGTCACTGCGCAACAGCGCTCACACCATTGCTGGCGGAGAAGTATCGGCCCGAATCAAACAAGATACGAGTATTGTAGAATTGCAATGTCTGGGCGAAGACCTGGAACGCATGCGTGCGGCGTTGGTCGCCCGCGAAGCGCACTATGCTGCTGTGCTCGATAATGCTGCCGAAGGCATTCTGGTACTGGATGATAAAGGCTGCATTCAGACAGCCAACCCGTCAGCGCAACAGATTCTGAGACTAGAGGCCGATGACTATATTGGCATGCCGCTGGCCACAGCGCTCGGGATGGATGGAGACAGATTCAGCGGACACGATGGCGCCTTTCACCTTGAAGGCCGGCAGCTACTCACGCTTCAAAGCACCGTGGGTGACAAACCGACCGAATTAAACATAGCAGCCAGTTCTTTCCAGCAGGGTGGGCGACGCGTGTACGTGCTGCTGGTACAGGATATTACCCGACACAAGGAACTGCAGGACCGACTTCACTTCATGGCCTATCATGACCTGCTCACCGAATTACCCAACCGGCAACAGTTCCTCGAGCGTCTGCATGAGGCTATCGCACGGGCCTCGCGCTACGCGTCCCGGCTGGCTGTCTTGTTTCTTGACCTGGATCACTTCAAGGTCATCAACGACAGTCTGGGGCATCAATACGGCGATCTGCTACTCCAGGAGGCTGGCAAGCGGCTGAAGGAATGCGTGCGCGAAACCGATGTCGTCGCCCGCGTGGGGGGCGATGAATTCACAATTCTGCTTTCCACCATCGAACAGCGGACGGACGCAGGACAAGTTGCTGAGAAAATCATCGAGGCGTTTACGGCCCCTTTCGATCTGAAGCACTATCAACATTATGTGGGTGTCAGTATCGGTATAACCGTCTACCCGGAGGACAGCGAGGATGCGGAAAATCTTGTTAAACAAGCCGATACCGCCATGTACCAGGCCAAGGCGGACGGGCTAAACAGCTGCCGCTATTACAGCGAAGGCATGCAGCGTAGCGCCATACGCCGACTGTCGCTCGCGAATAACCTGCGCAACGCACTCTTGAAGCAGGAGCTGTCGGTATACTACCAACCCATTGTGGGTGTGCGCGATCAGCACCTGATTGGCGCTGAAGCGCTGAGCCGCTGGCGGCATCCCAAACACGGTTGGATCTCTCCCGGTGAATTCATTCCAGTGGCAGAGGAAACCGGCATCATTACTGAGCTGGGTGTTTGGGTACTCAAGCGTGTGGCGGAAGATGCCGCCTCACTTCTCACGGAACTACCCGTGCTACGGCTGAGCGTAAACATTTCCGCCCACCAACTCTATCACCGCGAATTCTTTCAGGTGCTCGATACTATTGCCATAGACCATCCGCAAATCGCGGAACACTTGATACTGGAGATCACCGAGACCGCTGCCATGGTGGATGTCGATGGCGCTTCCCTGCGACTGGCGCGACTCAAAGATATGGGCTTCGGCGTGGCGCTGGATGATTTCGGCACAGGCCATTCGTCCCTGTCCTATTTGCGCCGCCTGCCAGTAGATGTTTTAAAAATCGACCGATCCTTTATCAGTGAAATGACTGAATCCAATCATGACGCCGGTATTGTCAAAAACATTCTGGCCCTGGCCAGTAATCTGCAACTCAAGACCGTCGCTGAAGGTGTTGAGCGACAAGAACAACTGGTTGTACTCCGCGATCATGGCTGCTATGCAATACAGGGGTTTCTGTTCAGCCCGGCTCTACCTCGTCGGGACTTTCAGGCCCTGGCCAAGCGTTCTGTTAGTGGAATCGGCCTGCCCGTGCAACCTCAGTCCAGCGCCAAGGCGTAATAAATACACGATACCTGATCCCGCCAACGCAAGCATCAAGCCGATACACGCTCCGTTGCCGGTGCGGTTGAATCTGGCTTCCAGCATTCGACCCGGTTACGACCACCATGCTTTGCCGCATAAAGCGCCTCGTCGGCCCGATTAACCAGTGCTGCACTGTCTTTCACCCTGGCATCCAGCACTGCCACGCCAAAGCTGCCGGTCACGGGAGGGCGGCCAGGATGCGCCTCCAAGGCCGCACGGATGCGTTCAGCACTTGCGGCGGCCTGTTCAATATCGTTATCCCACAGAATCAGACAGAACTCTTCGCCACCGTAACGACCGATGGCATCGCTGGAACGCAGCTTGTC
>DRNU01000125.1 GCA_011374975.1 Gammaproteobacteria bacterium
CGTCCGGCACCGAGGCCAGCGTCAGGGCATTATCCGTGGACGACTTGCGCAACTTTTACCGGCGATATTATGTGGCGCGTAATGCCACAGTCGTGATCGTGGGCGATATTTCCAGGAAGCAGGCGGCAGCTATGGCCACGCGTCTTGTCGATGCCCTGCCGGAAGGCAGCAAGGCGGCTGCGCTGCCGGTCGTGGACGACCTGAAGACCGGGCAGGACATTTTCATCGAGCATCCCTCTTCGCAGAGTCATGTGTTGATGGGTGCGCCGGGCAGCAAGCGTGGCGATGACGATTATTTCGCGCTGTACGTGGGCAATCACATCCTGGGCGGCAGCGGGCTGGTGTCGCGCATCAGCGATGAAATTCGCGAGAAGCGTGGCCTGGCTTACAGTGCCTACAGTTATTTCATACCGATGAAGCGCAAAGGGCCCTATACGCTGGGCTTCCAGACCCGCAACAATCAGCGTGACGAGGCGCTGAAAGTCCTGCGCGACACCTTGCAGACCTATATCGACAAGGGGCCGACCGAGAAAGAGTTGCAGGCGTCACGCAACAATATCGTCGGCGGGTTCCCGCTGCGTGTATCGAGCAATGGCAAGATTACCGAATACCTGACGGTTATCGGTTTCTATGACCTGCCGCTGGATTACCTGTCGAAGTTCACCAGCAATGTCGAGGCGGTGACCACGGAGCAGATACGCGATGCTTACCGGCGCCGTGTACACCCCGATCGCATGGTTACCGTGATTGTCGGTGGTGCAGCGAAGGATTCCGGCAGCTGACAGCGCTTGCCGGTAGTTGATTCTGGCCGCCAGGTCCAACCAGGTACGCATCATCGCCGGGCAGTGGCGCGGCCGCAAGCTGCCGTTTCCGGATGCACAGGGCTTGCGGCCGACAGCGGACCGGATACGTGAAACACTGTTCAACTGGCTGACACCGGTGCTGCACGGGGCGCATTGCCTGGACCTGTTTGCCGGCAGTGGTGCGCTGGGTTTCGAGGCGGCCTCGCGCGGGGCTGCACAGGTGGTCATGGTGGACAGTGCGCGTGACGTGACAGCTGCGTTGCAGGAGAATGCAAAACGGCTGTCGGCGTCCACCTTGCAGATCCGTCAGCAGGAAGCCGCGGCTTATCTTGCGACCGGTCCCGGTCCGTTTGACGTGGTATTTCTGGACCCGCCGTTCAATAGCCCTGAATTGTTGCTGCAATCGATTGACGGTTTATCCGCGCCCGGGCGGCTGGCAGCCGGGGCGAGTATCTATATTGAAACGCCGGCGGCATCCGGTGAGCCCGTGGTGCCGGCAAACTGGATCCTGGAGAAACAGAAAAAAGCGGGGCAGGTGGCTTACCGCCTGTACCGGTATACGGAGGCCTGCTGAACCCCTGAACGACCTGACCTGCCTGCCTTTGTTACTGCGCTCCCAGGGTGAAATAGAAGGTGGCGCCTTTACCGGTTTCAGCTTCCGCCCAGATACTGCCGCCGTGCCGCTGGATAATGCGTGCCACGGTAGCAAGACCGATACCCGTGCCTTCGAATTCGTCATGCCGGTGCAGGCGCTGGAAGGCGCCGAACAGTTTGTCGGCATAAGCCATGTCGAAGCCGACGCCATTGTCCCTGATGTAGAAGATGGTTTTGCCGTCCTCTGTTTGTGTGCCAAAAGTGATTTCCGCATCCGGCTCGTTACCCGAATATTTCCAGGCGTTGTTCAGCAGGTTCTCCAGCGCCACGTACAGCAGCCGTTTGTCGGCCTGCACGGTGATATCGACCTGGTTGTCAAACTTCACCGGCCGTCCTTCCGGCCGGGTTTCCTGCAGGGCGAGCATGATTTTATCCGCCATTTCCCCCGGCTTGGCCGGCCCGGTTTTCATCTCGGCGCGCCCGATGCGCGACAGGTCGAGCAGGTCATCGATGAGCACGGCCATGCGTACCGCGTTAAGGCTGATGCGCTCCAGGAAATTCCGGCCTTCATCGTCCAGCTGGTCATGGCAGTCTTCCAGCAATGCGTGGCTGTAGCCGTCGATAGCGCGCAACGGTGCGCGCAGGTCGTGCGACACGGAGTAACTGAAGGATTCCAGTTCCCGGGTACGCTCTATAACGCGCTTTTCCAGTTCCTCGTGGTGGCGGCGCAGCGCCTGTTCCGCCTGGCGACGCTGTACCTTCAGGCGCGTGGTGCTGATCGCCAGCATGGCTTCACGCGCCAGCCCTTCGATCAGTGTGATTTCGCGTTGCGTGTAATGACGGTATTGTTTGCGGTTGACGCTCATCAATACGCCGATGGTTGTGTCGTCTGACCTCAGCGGTGCGGCAATGGCCGACTTGATTTCAAATTTTTCGTTCATGCGTTTGCTGACACGCGGGTCCTGCGCGGTGTTGTCGATGGCCGCGGTTTTCCCTTCATTAAATGCCCAGACGGCAATTGAGGTTTCGTGCATGGCAAGACGGAAATATCCTTCCGGGTTATAACTGCACCCGGTCTGGGCTACACCGAGAAGCTCTTCGCTGTTTTCATCCTTGAGGATCAGGAAGGACATGTCGTCGTCAATGGCTTCCCGGCACAGGTCGACAATGGAGTCCAGCAGCATGGGCAGTTCATCGATCTGACTGGCGCTGCGCAGCAGGCGGTTGTTCATGGTCAGGAAATCGTTATGGATGCGCAGCTCGTTCAGCAGTTGCCGGTATTCGGTAGTCAGGACGCCAAGCTCGTCCGTCGACATCGGCAACAGGGCAGGCTGGTCCGGGCTTGTGCCGTCTTTGCTGTGCCCGAGCATATTGCGCAATGGTGCCAGGGACTGGCCGATACTCTGCATGAAGATAAGGCTGCCTGCGATGGCCAGAAATTCGAGCATCAGCCATACGAAAAAAGTCTCGGTGGTAAAGAAGCCGGTGCGTGTCCAGTAATACTGCACCAGCATGGTGTCGATCAATAACGGTACCAGCGCGCCGATCAGGAATACCTTGGCCTTGATCGTGACGTGCGGCCGGGTGAGTGCAATGTCGCCCAGGCTCTGGCCGAACAGGTCCAGGATCTTGAAGAAAATAGGCAGCCCGACAATGATCGAAACAATCAGCGCCACCAGGTGAATGCGGAACCAGTCCACGGGTTGTGCGACGAAGTCTGTAAAAATTTCGGCGCTGACCAGCACCGTACTGGGCGCGAGCGACAGATAGACCAGGAAAATGCCCCAGAAGAGCAACGGGAAGTGCTGCATCCGGCGCAGGACTTCCGGCGCGGCCTGCATATCGCGTTGTTCCAGCCAGCGTTGCAGCGGTTGCACATAGCGCGGGAAAAACCAGATAGCGAAACTGATCCAGAGGATAATATACAGAGGTTCGATCGGGGCCAGCATGATGCCCAGTATCTGCTCGTATGTCAGGATGCGGGTAAACAGGATGAAGCTCAGCCCCATTACCGGTGGCAGTACCCAGGCCAGCAGGATCAGTGACAGGAAACGACGTCTGAAATCGTGGGCTTTGAGCATGAATGGATATACATCTTGGCGTGACATTACATCGGCAGCGTTTTGAGTCTCTTTCCCCGGCATGATCGCTTGGTCAATGCTTACCCGGAGGATAGAGGAAAGGCGCGGATTATTACAGTACTCGCAGGACGGGGCGTTTGCCGCTTGAGAATTTGCCCGAATATGCTTAGATTGGCCGGACATACTCTGGCCAGCCGACACTTTATCCATGCAAACAGCCGTATACCCGGGCACCTTCGACCCGATTACCAACGGGCACACCGATCTGATCGAGCGGGCCGCGAAACGCTTCACACGCGTGATTGTCGCTATCCACCGCAGTGCCCCCAAGCAACCGGCGCTCGACTGGGAGCAGCGCATGGAACTTGCCCAGCAGGTCCTGGCCGGGCTCGATAACGTGGTGGTTGAGGGGTTTGACGGCCTGCTGGTGGAATTTGCCCGTTCGCAGCAGGCCGGTGTGATCCTGCGCGGCCTGCGCGCGGTGTCGGATTTCGAGTACGAATTCCAGCTGGCCAGCATGAATCGTTGCCTGGCGCCCGAAATCGAGACGCTTTTCATGACGCCCGATGAGCACTATGCCTATGTATCTTCCAGTCTGGTAAGGGAAATTGCAGCGCTGGGCGGGGATGTGTCGGGTTTCGTCCACGCAAAAGTTGTGGCTGCATTACAGCAGCGATTGGGCTAATATTAACCTGCACTTATATACATTCTTTTCGAGGAGGCCGGTATGGCACTGATGATCACCGACGAATGCATCAATTGCGATGTGTGCGAGCCGGAGTGCCCGAATGGCGCGATCAGCCAGGGTGAGGAAATCTACGTGATCGACCCCGAGCTGTGTACCGAATGTGTTGGCCATTATGAAACCTCGCAATGCGTCGATGTGTGTCCTGTCGACTGCATCCCGCTGAATCCCGACTACGAGGAAACACAGGAAGAGCTGATGGCGAAGTACCGCAAGCTGTCCGGCGAGACTGCCTGATGGCGCGCCACGCCATGCGCCGTACCGGAAGGCCCCTCAGCGGGGCCTTTCTGGTTTTCGGCCTGCTGCTCCTGTCACTGGCAGCTGCAGCCGGACAGAGTACTACGCCGCCCGCGCAGGCTGTTGCCAGTGCGCACCCGCAGGCGACACAGGCGGGTATGGAGATTCTCGATGCCGGCGGCAACGCCTTCGATGCGGCCGTGGCGGTCAGCGCGGTGCTGGCGGTGGTTGAACCCTACAGTTCGGGCATCGGCGGTGGTGGTTTCTGGCTGTTGCACCGTGCCGCCGACGGCCGGCAGGTGATGCTCGATGGCCGTGAGCGCGCGCCAATGGCCGCGCACCGTGACCTGTACCTGGACAAGCAGGGCAAGGTCGTGCCGGGCCTGTCCATGAACGGTGCACTGGCTGCCGGCATTCCGGGTGAACCCGCGGCTCTGGCCTATCTTGCCGAACATTACGGCCGCCTGCCGCTGGCGCGTTCGCTGGCGCCTGCTATACAGCTGGCCGCGGATGGCTTTGTGGTGGACGAGTATTACCGGCGCATGGTGCGTTTCCGGCTCGATGTCATGCAGCGCTATCCCGCCACGGCGGCTGTATTCCTGCGTGACGGTGAAGTGCCGCCGGCCGGGACGGTGATCAAACAGCCGGCGCTGGCGGCGACACTGCAGGCCCTGGCGGACAAGGGGCGGCAGGGGTTCTATGCGGGGGCGGTGGCGGACCGGCTGGTAAGCGGGGTGCGTGCCGCCGGCGGTATCTGGACGCTGGAAGACCTGCAGCAGTACCGCGTTGTCGAACGTGAACCGGTCAGTTTCGAGTACCGTGGTCTGCGTATTGTATCGGCTGCGCCGCCCTCCTCCGGCGGCGTGGCGCTGGCGACCATGCTGCATATTCTCGAAGGCTGGGACCTGTCGCAGCTTGCGCCGGCGCAACGGGCTCACCTGGTGGTCGAGGCCATGCGCCGTGCCTACCGTGACCGGGCCCAGTACATGGGCGACCCCGATTTTGTCGATATGCCCCTGCAGCAACTGGTCGACCCCGACTATGCCGCGGGTTTGCGCGCCTCGATCCGGGCTGACCGCACCACCCCCAGTGCCGCGCTGCCGGGCACTGTAACCACCGTTGAAGGGACGGACACGACGCATTTTTCCATCCTCGACCGTGAGGGTAACCGGGTGGCCGCAACCCTGAGCATCAATTATCCCTTTGGCGCCGGGCTGGTGGTGCCGGGGACCGGGGTGCTGCTCAACGACGAAATGGATGACTTCTCGGCCAAACCGGGAGTGCCGAATGCCTACGGCCTGGTGGGCGCCGAAGCCAATGCCGTTGCGCCGGGCAAACGCCCCCTGTCCAGTATGACGCCGACCTTTGTCGAGAGCGATAAGGGCGTGGCAATCCTGGGTACGCCGGGCGGCAGCCGTATTATCACCATGGTCCTGCTGGGCATCCTGGACCTGGAGAACGGTGGTGCGCCGCAGTCCTGGGTGTCGCTGCCGCGTTTCCATCACCAGTATTTGCCGGATGTGATCCAGTATGAGCCGGAGGCGTTTGCGCAGCCGGTGCTTGATTCGCTGGCGGACATGGGGCACAAGTTGAAGCCGTTGCAGAACAGCTACGGGAACATGCAGGCGGTTTTCTGGGACTATAAAAACAAACAGGTAAAAGCGGCCTCGGATCCCCGCGGGGTGGGTGAGGCCCGCGTGCGTTAGCCGTTTCCTGGGCAGGCGTGTCTATTCTTGACTGTGGGCATGGCGAGGCAGCTCAGCGCTGGCAATGCGGGCAATAGAACGTCGAGCGCTGACCGGTACGGGTCTCGCGTACTGATGTTGCGCACACCGGGCATGCTTCCCCCGTCCGTCCGTAAACATTCAATGACTGCTGGAAATACCCGGGCTTGCCTTCTCCGTTGCTGAAGTCGCGCAGCGTGGTGCCGCCCTGGCGAATGGCTTCGGCCAGTACCTGCTTTACCGCGCCGACCAGTTTCTTGTAGCGTTGTCGGCTGATGCGTCCGGCGGCGCGTGCCGGATGGATGCCGGCACGGAACAGGGCCTCGCTGGCGTAGATGTTGCCCACCCCCACCACGATATGGCTGTCCATCAGGAAGGATTTGATGGCCAGTTTACGGCCGCGCGAGCGGCTGAAAAAATAGTCGTCGTTGAAGTCGTCATCCAGGGGCTCCGGCCCCAGTTTGCTCAGCAACGGGTGTTGTTGCGCAGGTGCTTCGGTCCATAGCCATGCACCGAAACGTCGCGGGTCGGTATAGCGCATCACCACGCCGTTGTTCAGTTCCAGGTCGATATGGTCGTGTGGGCCGGGGCGGGTATTGCCATTGAGGATGCGCAGGCTGCCGGACATGCCGAGGTGGATGATGAGTGTGCCGTTGTCTGTGTCGATCAGCAGGTATTTGGCGCGCCGTGACACCTGTTGGATATGTGTGTTGCGGATACGTCTGGCGAGTTGTGCGGGCACCGGCCAGCGCAGGCCGGCCTGGCGGACCACGAGTTTTTTTACCTGCCGGCCTTGCAGGTGGGGTTCGATGCCGCGTCGCGTGGTTTCAACTTCGGGTAACTCAGGCATGTTGCTGGAATCTGTTGCGGGTGAGACGGGTTTCAAGCTTACCCTAAAATGAGGCTGGTTCTCTGTATTGGGTCTTTTTGCGCCGTGCCGGGTATGCCTTTCCGGCTTCAGGCGCGGGGCGCAAGGCGCAGGAAAGGCATACCCGGCACGGCGCAAAAAATTGTAGTCCCGGGTGGCGGGAGGCTTCGTTTTACGGTGAGTTTTCCGTGTCTTCGGTCGGGGGTGGTGTGAGTGTGAGGAGTCTGTTGGCTGTACTGCCCATGCGGTACTGGATGCCGAGGTCGGGGCGGGCCAGTACCAGTTCCGGTTCGCGCGATACGATGACGAAGCTGAGGCTGCCCGGCTCGCCTGCAAAGGTGATCTCGACGGTGTCGCCGTTTGCTGTTGTGTCCGCGGCCTGTACGTTCAGTGCAGCGGCCTGTTGCCAGTCATCGATGAAGCGTTGCAGGTCATCGGCCGGGATTTCCTGTTCGGGTTCGACGGTCCATTTGCCGGCCGGTTGCTGTACGGAAAATCCGGGCGGTTTGATGGCGGAGATCTGTGCGCCGGCGTCGATCAGGCTGCGCCGGACGAACTGGGTATAGCCGGCTTCCACCAG
>DRNU01000126.1 GCA_011374975.1 Gammaproteobacteria bacterium
GGCTTCGGGGATGAGTTTGATGTCCTTGCCCTGGCGGGCACGGTAATGGCGGATGGCGCGTTCGCAGGCGCGCAGGTCGAGATTGTCGTACTGGCGGGCCAGAGCCTGGAGCTTGCGGGTCAGGGGATCGTCGCGATCACTGAGGAGAGCGAGGCCGGGGCCGTTGGTGACGATTTCGATTTGTACGGGGCGGCCTTCCTCGGCGGAGGCGCGCAGCAGGGCTTCGGTTTCCGCGAGCATGACCTGGTAACGGTGGGTATCGCCACTGTTGACATGCAGCATGAGACGCCAGGGTTTGCCCTCACTGGCCGGGCTGAAATTCGCCGTGCGGGCGATTTCCAGAAGGCTGGGCGTGGGGTTGAGCTGGTGGTTGGCATACCAGCCGCCGAACACGCCGAAGAAGAACAGCAGGGATGCGGCGATGGCCGGCGTGAGCCAGTTGCGGGGGCGACGGGCCGGTTTGGTCTGGTCGACGTCATGTCCGACGGTATAGGCCAACTGCACCATTTCCTTGACCTTTTGCAACTGGCAGGCACGGTTGGCCAGATCCGGGTCTGAACGCAGGGCCTCCATCAGCATCAGCCGATCCTCGGTGTCCAGCTCACCGTCCAGATAGGCATTCAGTTGTTCGTCGGATACGTGCTTGTTCATTACTTCACTCTCCGCAGCCGGTTTGGTGACTGGTGTTGTTCAGGCTGGAACTCGAGCAGTTTGCCGGCCAGTGTCTTGCGGGCGCGGCAAAGCCGGCTCATGACCGTGCCAATGGGAATCTCGAGTACCTCGGCCACCTCCATGTAACTGAGTCCCTCCAGATCGACCAGGGTGAGCACCTGGCACTGACCGGCCGGCAGTGAGGCCACGGCGCTGCGCACCTTGTCGACGATGTTCTGCTGTTCGGCATAGTGGGAGGGTGTCATCTCCTCGATCAGCACCACGTTGTCGATGTCCTCGATTTCCCGCCGGCGTCGGAAGTGATCCCGCCAGCAGTTGTTGAGGATCGAGAACAGCCAGCTTTCGAAGGCTTCCGGATCCCGCAGTTGCTGTGCATTCTTCAGAGCCTTGAGCAGGGCTTCCTGAACCAGATCATCTGCCAGGTCCGGGTTGTGGCACCAGGAACAGGCCAGTCGGAACAGGCGAGGGCGAAACTCTTCGATTCGGCGTTTGAACGCACGGCGCTTCTGCAGCAGGGACAGCGGTGTCATGTCGGACCATCCAGACGACTCGGAAAGACACCGCAACTATAACGTCAGACGTCGCTGCCTGACAAAATATTCCAAGGGATGGTTGCAGATTATTATTTCATAAAATGCTAATAGATGAATGTGTAACGAAACATCAATGAGTTGTGTTGGATGTTGTCAGGGGTTATTGGCCTGTCTGTGTCATTTGCTGTCGCGTTACGTGCATGGCGAAAAATTTTTGCCTTTCGCTGGAATATTTTCGGAAATGGAGACGTCCTCCCTTCTGAGTGTCGGTCAAATCCATTGCCTGGCCGGCATCGAATAACAATACCGTTTCATCGAAACCGACGTGGAGGAAATCATGAGAATGGCATACCGATGGCTCGCCATGGTGCTGATGCTGGGACTCTCCCTCAGCAGCTTTACGGCTTCGGCCGCCGGCGAGTTCGCCGAACAGAAGATCGTTCTGCAAATCAGCGATCCGAATCCCTTCAAGCAGACCCTGGTTCTCAATGTGGCCGGCAACATTCTGCGCCACTATGGGCAGGACCGGGTCGCCATCGAGATTGTGGCCTTTGGTCCCGGCCTGCGCCTGCTGTTCGCCGAGAACGCCAACAAGGGTCGTATCCAGAGCCTGGTAGACAGTGGCGTGCGGTTCAGCGCCTGCAAGAACACGATCCGGAACATGGGCAAGAAACTCGGTCATCCGCCGGAGCTGAATCCCAATGCCGTGCCGGTCACGGCGGGAGTCGTCCGCATCGTGGACCTGATGGACAAGGGCTACAAGCTGATCAAGCCATAAGCAGGAAGTCGGAATCCGCGTTCCGATTTGTCGAAGAATCAATATGGGGAGTTTCAGAACAATGAAAACCACTTTCAAGAAGACACTGATTGCAGCCGGCGTGGCTGCGGTCATGGGAGGGATTGCCGGTCAGGCCCAGGCGGCCAACTGGCTGATGTTGCAGGGGACTGA
>DRNU01000127.1 GCA_011374975.1 Gammaproteobacteria bacterium
CGTGCTTCTTCCAGGCACGAATGGAGAACGGCGTCATCGAGGTGCCCGACTGGGACAGCGAGGAGGTGCGCGGATGATCCTGCAAGCACTCTACGACTACTATCAGCGCAAACAGGCCGACCCGGAGGATGCGCTGCCCCCTTTTGGCTTCGAGTGGAAGGAGATACCCTTCGTCATCGAAATCGACACCGACGGGTGCCTGGTGCAGATCGAGGATACCCGCAGCGGCGAGGGCCGAAAGAAACAGGCCAGGGCTTTTCTCGTGCCCCAGGCCGTGAAGAAGACCTCCGGCATCGCTACCAACCTGCTCTGGGACAATGCCGAGTATGTGCTGGCCATCCCCCGCAAGGTGAAGAAGGGACAGAAGAAGCCCGACCCGGCCCGCGTCCTGCAACAACACGAAGCCTTCATCGAACGCATCCGCTTATTGCCGGAACCGGCGGCCAGTGACCCGGGCATCGTCGCGGTGCTCACCTTTCTGGATAACCTGGCCTGCCGTGAGCTGATGCGCCTGCCGGTGTGGCGAGATCTGCGTACCAACCCCAATCTCAGTTTTCGTCTTGCCGGGGAGAGCGAACTGGTCTGCCAGCGCCCGACCGTCAAGCAAACCATCGAGAAACTGGCGGAATCCGCCGCGGACAGCAGCGACAAGGGCATTTGCCTGATTACCGGTGAGGAACGCGGTATCAGCCGTTTGCATCCAGCAATCAAGGGCGTTTGGGGCGCGCAAAGTTCGGGCGCCAATATCGTTTCGGTCAACAACAAGATCTCGGGCAAGAACAATGCGGGTCCAACACCGGCTTTTGCGTCTTACCGGAAGCAGCAGGGCTTCAACTCACCGATTGGCGAGCGTCCCGTTTTTGCCTACACAACCGCACTCAACCACCTGCTACGCAAGGGCTCACCGCAGCGCTTGCAGGTCGGCGACAGCTCGACAGTGTTCTGGGCGGAAAAAGAGACCGAAATGGAAACCACGGCGGTCGATATCTTCAACGAACCGCTGAAGGACGACCCCGATCGTCAAACCCGGAAGATCGCTGCGCTATTCAAATCCATCCACCACGGGCGCTACGTGGGGGACGATGCCGATACCCGTTTTTACATCCTCGGCCTGGCGCCCAACGCCGCCCGTATTGCGGTGCGTTTCTGGCAGGTGACCACGGTGGGCGAGCTGGCCGTCCACATCGTCCGCCACTTCGAGGACATCCGTATCACCCATGGCGGCAAACAGCCGGAATACCTGCCGCTGTTCCGTCTGTTGGCGAGCACGTCGGTGCAGGGCAAGGCGGATAATATCCCGCCCAACCTTGCCGGTGACACTCTGCGCGCTATTCTCGAAGGCCGTCCCTATCCCCACACATTGCTGGCCGCCGCCGTGCGGCGCTGCCGCGCCGAGCGGGAAATCAGCTATCCGCGCGCTGCCCTGACCAAGGGCTGTCTCAACCGTGCCACCCGAATATCGAATCCAGACCAGAAGGAGGAACTGACCGTGTCACTGGACCCCGACAACAC
>DRNU01000128.1 GCA_011374975.1 Gammaproteobacteria bacterium
CGGCATGCCGGCTGCAGCGGCCTGACGGCCATTCCGGCCACGTAAACGTTTTAATGTCCACGGCTGCCGACAGAAAATCGTGGTTGTCATTGTTTCGAGCAGGAGTGCAAGTAATGCCCAAGATTCTCTTTGTCGATGACGAACCGGCGGTGCTCGAGGGCATCCGCAACGCGCTACGCCAGGAACCCTTCCACATTCTCAGCGCCCAGTCGGCCGATCAGGCACTGGCCATACTCGAGCAGGAGGTGATCGACATCATCGTCTCCGACGAGCGCATGCCCGGCATCTGCGGTGCAGGACTCCTTGCCCGCGTGTGCCAAGCCTACCCGGACACCGTGCGCATCATCCTCACCGGCCAGGCCGACATGAGTGCCGCCATCCAGGCCATCAATGAGGGCGAGATCTACCGCTTCCTCACCAAACCCGTGACGGCAACCGTACTCGCCCAAACCCTTCATGAGGCCCTCGCTCTCAAGAAAATGACCGAGGACGCCTCCCCCACTCTGGGTTCGGCACGGGGACGGCAAGCCATGCTCAAGGACCTGGAGGCCAGGCACCCCGGCATCACCCACTTTGAGTGCGATGCCGAAGGCAGGCTGATCTTCCCCGACACCAAGGAAGACATGGCGTCGCTGGTGCGGGCGTTGGAGGCGGGTCGTTGAACGATGTGGGCAAGCAGCACACCAAGCATCATCTTTGTCGACGATGACCGTCAGCTCCTCAATTCCCTGCGAGACCGCCTGCGGTGCCTGCGCAGCGGCTGGGACATGCGTTTCCACGACAACGCCCGGGATGCCATGGCCGACCTCGAAAACAGCGCCGGCGCTGTTCTGGTCACAGACTGGATGATGCCGGGCATCGACGGCCTGAGCCTGTGCAAGCACTTCACCGCCACCGCCCATAACAGACAATCAGACGCCCCTCACTACTACGTGATCCTCATGACCGGCAGGCAGGGCATCGAAAACATCGAAAAGGCCCTCGACAGTGGCGCCGACGACTTCATCGCCAAACCGTTCGACACACGGGAGCTGATAGCCCGCATCCGCGTGGGGATACGCACCTGCCGCCTCGAAAATGACCTGCGGACGGCCAATATTCATCTGGTGAAACAAGCCAGCACCGATCCCCTCACCGGCCTGCTAAACCGGCGCCGGGCCCTGGAGATCCTCACCACGGAACTGGATCGCAGCCTGCGCGGCATGCAAAGCGTGGCCGTTGCCATGGCCGATATCGATTACTTCAAAAAGGTCAACGACAGCCTGGGACACGAGGCCGGCGACAGGGTACTGAAAGTCGCCGCCCAGCGATTGCAGGCCGTGGCGCGACGCTACGACGCTGTGGTTCGCTGGGGTGGCGAAGAGTTTCTACTCATCTGCCCTCACGCCGGAGAGGACGAAATCCGCAGCATTGCCGAACGCATGCGCGCCAGCATATCGGCCAATCCCATCGAAACGCAGCCCGGCAACGCCCCACTGACGATAACCGTCAGCATCGGCACCACAGTTGTCGCCGCCGGGGAAAAAGTGACAGCGGATGCCACCGTCGCCAGCGCCGACCGGGCGCTTTATGCGGCCAAGGATGCGGGCAGGGATACCGTGCGATAGATGAGCTCATAACCTGCACAGCAGGCATAGCGAAAAAAGTGACTGAGGTTTTTGTCACCAAAGCAGAAATGATAATTGGTAGTTGATATTTGGCCTATCGAATTGGCTTGCAGTGATCCAAAACACGTTAAAGCAGCTACAACGTATTAAATTTCAATGGATAAATAATTTTCAAATGCTCGGCATATGGCTTTTCTATTTCCTTCATTCCACCACCATTAGTGTCGATAAACTTTACACTTCATTGGTCAGGTCAATACGCAAAAAACTAACCACATAAATAATAAGTGTTTTTTTGGTGTGGTGTAGTTGTTGCATGTGTTTTACATGCAAGAGAGAAGAAAGACACACACTTGAAGTAAGTGATGGAGGAAGCAGCTATGGACATTAGAAAACTCGTTTCTACCTTTACCATAGCAGTATCCGTTTTACTGTTTAGCGTCAGCGTGAATGCCGCGCTGATAACTTTCGATGATGCGATCAGTGGAGCCACAAGTTATTCATTTGATGGCGATGGCGATAGCATTGACGACGTGATCTTTTCCACGACAGACCCTTATGGGTTTAATACCGCAGGCCCGGGTCCAAACATGTCCTACATTGATGAACCAGGACTTGAAGGGTCGACATTGATCAATCCTGACCTCAGGGTGGACTTTCTGGTAGGTGCCACAGACTTCTTGCGGTTTGGTTTTGCACTGGATGACTTCACAGAGACCCTGGATACCTGGGCTTCCTTTGAAGTCTATGACGCTGGCGACGTTCTGCTCACATCTGCCTTTGAGTTGGGGCTTTACACGTTGCCTGATGGTTCAAATCCAAGCAGCTTTCCCGAAGGCATTATTGATGTCAGCTTTGCAGGAACGGCTGCCTACGCCATCTTTGACTTTAACAATCATACAAGCGGCGGACAGCGTTACATTATCGACAATTTCGAAGGCATTTTTGGCAGCACGGAGGTTCCAGAACCCGCCAGCATTTTGTTGATGGGAATTGGCCTTATCGGACTTGGCTTTTCTTCCCGGGCAAAGCGCCGTGAGCCTGCCAGTTGAGGTAGCGATAATACTTATACATATTTCGTGATCTTTATTTCGGGGTGGGATGTTATCCCACCCCATTTATTTTTGCAGAGTCCACTCAGTACCAGTGTCAAAATTTATCCTGTATGACAACCTCTCCCATATCGAGCTGACCAGCCCTTGGCCAAGCCGGTTTCGTGCCCTTTCCAATGGCGACAAACATGGCAATCACATGGTCATCCGGAAGCTGAATCAGTTGGGCAACTTTCTCAAAGTCAAACCCGTCCATGGGACAAGAGTCATAACCTATCTCCTTGGCAGCCAGCATCAGAGTTTGAGCGGCGATGCCACATGATCTGAATGCCTCATCCCTTTGTACTTCATCCTTGCCACGATAATAGCTGTCGATTACTGGAAGCATAAAATCCTGAACTTCCTTCGCCGCGTTACGCCAATACCTGGCGGGATCTTTCTCCCACGATTTCAAGTCTGCGCAAATAATGATAAATAGAGAACAGTCGGTTACCTGTGCCTGGCCCCAGGCGGCCGCCCTGATTTGCTTGCGTAACGCGTTATCCTTTATCACCACGAATCGCCAATTTTGAATATTGAAGGCGGTGGGTGACAACATAGCCAGGGACAACAGTTCCTTTTCTTCGCTGTCCGTCATTACATGTTCCGAGTCAAATGCCTTGATAGCCCGGCGGCTGATAATGGCCTCTCTTGTATTCATGTCGATCTCCTGTATGGATACAGCAACAAAGCCTGATACTATGCGATGCATGCAGATCATGTAAGAACGCACATTTTTGTAACGTAGGCACAAAATGTATACCGTTGAAACAGGGCGTTAAAAATGAAAGTGACCAAACAAAAGTGCAATTTCAGATGCCCCGTCGAGGCGGCCTTGGAAATACTGGGAGGAAAATGGAAGGGGCTGATTCTTTTTTACTTGCGGTCAGACACCCGTCGCTTTAATGAATTAAGGCGCCTGATTCCAGACATCAGCCAGAGAATGCTGACAAAACAGTTAAGAGAATTGGAGGCCGACCAAATCGTGCATAGAAAAATATTTCAGGAAGTGCCGCCAAAAGTAGAATACTCCCTGACTGATTTTGGCATGACCCTTACACCAGTTTTTAAGGCACTCCATGACTGGGGTTTTGAATACATCAACAAAATAAGCAAGATCCGAAGCCAGACTTGACATCAAATGCGCGCCGCATTCTGGCGCGGGAGCCCCCGCCAAGCCAAGTATTTACCACCATACGCCCGCGTCAGTGTCCTTCCGATTTCTGGCAGTCCGCGCAGATGCCATAGATGTAGAGACAGTGGCCGGTCATGGTATAGCCGGCCTTTTCGGCGATGTCGCGCTGGCGCTCCTCGATGATGTTATCAACGAACTCTTCGACCTTGCCGCATTTGACGCACAGGATGTGGTCGTGGTGCTCGCCCTGATTGAGTTCGAACACCGACTGCCCACCCTCGAAATGGTGGCGCTCCACCAGCCCGGCGCCCTCGAACTGGGTCAGCACGCGATACACCGTCGCCAGCCCCACGTCTTCGCCGGTCTCCAGCAGCAGCCGATAGACGTCTTCAGCGGTCAGATGCTGGCCGGCCTTTGATTCCAGCACTTCCAGTATTTTCCGCCGCGGCACGGTCGCCTTCAGGCCTGCGGCCCTGAGATCTTCGCTCGTCACCTGTTCTCTCCTACTCGGTACCAACACCGGCACGAATCAGGTAAGATTCGGCGCCTGTCCGGTCTTCTTTTTCATTGGGTATCATGCGCCGATTCATTCTTCTTTTCCTGGCCCTGTCGGGCCTCTCGCTGGCTTCCTGCTCGGTGCACAAGATCGATGTTCAACAGGGCAATGTTATCACCCAGGAGATGCTGGAAACACTGACGCCGGGAATGGACAAGCGCCGTGTGCAGCTGGCCATCGGCTCGCCGCTGATCCGGGACCCGTTTCATCCCGACCGCTGGGATTACGTCTATTCGTTCAAGGCCGGCATGCGCGACGCGGAGCAATCGGCACATATCGTACTCTATTTCGACGGCGACACCCTGAGCCGCATCGATGTGGTCAAGGCGCCGCCCGCCGAAAAGGACGTGATGATGCCGACCCTGCGCGGCCTTAGTCGCTAGCCTTTCTCCACCGCCTTCGTCGCGCCTTTCTCCGTCTCTTCCCCACCACCCTTTTTCATCTTCTTGCCCTGCGCCGCGCGTTCCTTGCGCACCTTTTTCGGGTCGGCGATCAGCGGGCGGTAGATTTCCACCCGGTCATGCTCGCGCAGCACCGTATCACGCTTGCTGAGCTTGCTAAAGATGCCCACCTTGTTGACGTTGAGGTCGATCTCGGGAAATTGCTCGGTGATGCCGGACAGCGCCACGGCCTGCTCCAGGGTGGTGCCGGGCTCGACCTCCAGGGGAATAATCACCTGTTTGTCCGGCAGTGCATAGGCGACTTCGACGTGAATCTTTTTCGCCACCGCCGGTTCAGCGCCGTCGCCCACCGCCGCTGTCGTTTCCAGCGATGTGCTGGTTTCGGTCTTGTCCACCGTGGTATTCATCTCGCTCTCCTGCTGTTCAGGCTTTTCCATAGACTACCTCGGCGCGCTTGCAAAAGGCATCCATCATGCTGTTGGCGATCTGGCTGAAGACCGGCCCCAGGGTCAGGCTGATCAGCCTGTTGGAAAATTCATATTCCATGTCCAGCGATACCTTGCAGGCCTTCTCATCCAGGGCCTCGAAGCGCCAGAAGCCGTGCAGATGCTTGAAGGGTCCATCCACCAGCGATATCTCGATCATCTTGTCCTTCTGCAGGCGATTGAGGGTGGTGAAGGATTTGTGTATCGCGCCATAGGCGATCTCCACACGGGCGCGCACCTCGTCGTCCGTGCGCGACAGCTCCTGGCTGCCGCCACACCAGGGCAGGAACTCGGGATAGGCGCGGACGTCATTCACCAGACGGTACATCTCGGCGGCGCTATAAGGAACAAGGGCGGTTTTGCTGATCGTTGGCAAGGTAATGGCTCTTTGCGTTTGATGGAGAAGGTTTGATGGAAAAGGAAAGCGGCGCTCAGCCGCGGCCGACTTCGCGGTCCAGCTCACCGCTCTTCAGGCGTGCCATGTAGTCATCCAGCGCCTCCCGCACGCGACCACTGAGAATATACAGCCCGATGAGATTGGGGAAGGCCATGGACAACAGCATCAGGTCACTGAAATCGAGGATGTTAGAGGCACTGGTCATGGAACCGATCACCACGAAGATGACGAAGATGATACGAAAGGCCATAGAGGCGCGCTCGCCGAACAGATAGGTCCAGCAGCGCTCACCGTAATAGGACCAGGAGATCATGGTGCTGTAGGCGAACAGCACCACCGACAGGGAGAGGATCAGTGGAAACCACGAGATCACCGAGCCGAAGGCCACCGAGGTCAGCGCCGCGCCGTGGTTGGCCTGCACCAGCGGGGCGTACTCCGGGTTCAGGTAGACGCCGGTGATGACGATCACCAGTGCGGTCATGGTGCAGATCACCACCGTGTCGATGAAGGGTTCCAGCAGCGCCACCATGCCCTGACGGATCGGGTACGGGGTGCGCGCCGTGGAGTGGGCGATGGCCGCTGAGCCGATGCCCGCCTCGCTGGAGAAGGCGGCGCGCTTGAAGCCCTGCACCAGCACGCCGATGAGGCCACCGATACCGGCATCGAGGGTGAAGGCCTCATGCACGATCAGCCCCAGCGCCGCCGGTACCTCGCTGGCATGGGAGCCGATCACCCACAGGCAGGCGAGCAGATAGATGATCACCATGGTGGGC
>DRNU01000129.1 GCA_011374975.1 Gammaproteobacteria bacterium
CGGACCCCGGTCCTGGCGTATGGCGACCACCGACGGCTCATTGAGCACGACACCCTGGCCACGCACGTAGATCAGGGTATTGGCGGTACCCAGATCGATGGATAAATCATTGGAGAACATCCCCATCAGACTTCTGAACATGGAGTGCTGAATCCCTGGCACGGTTAAAGTCATGTAATCTAACAACGGTTACGTTTTTGGGCAAGCAAATACCGCGCCTGATTTGTGTCGGGCAGGTCGCCCGCGAGGTCAATACGGCCTGCAACCGGTGCGGCAACTGTGCTACCTTTCGCGTTTTCCCGGAATAACAGTCGAGATCAAGTATGTCTCTGGATACCGAGGCCGTCGCCCGCATCGCCCATCTTGCACGGCTGGGCGTGGATGACAGTGAACACGAAAGCTACGCGCGCAACCTGTCCGACATCCTGTCCTTCATCGACCAGCTCAACGCGGTGGACACGCAGGGCATCGAGCCCATGGCGCACCCGCTGGATGCCAGCCAGCGCCTGCGCCCGGATGAAGTCACCGAGACCGACCAGCGCGAGAAATTCCAGAAAGTGGCCCCCAGCGTCGAGGCCGGGCTGTACCTGGTACCGAAAGTCATCGAGTAGAACCTGCACATGCATCAAAAGACAATTGTCGAAATGGCCGCCGGCCTGCGCGCCGGTGAATTTTCCAGCGAGGAACTGACACGCAGCTGCCTGCAGCGCATCGAAACCCACGATGCGCAGCTGAACAGCGTTATCACGCTGACCGCCGAGGCGGCGCTGGCGGCGGCACAGGCCGCCGATGCGCGCCTGAAAACCGGCGATGCCACGCCGCTGACCGGTATCCCCTACCTGCACAAGGATATCTTCTGCACCGAGGGCGTACGCACCAGCTGCGGTTCGCGCATGCTGGACAATTTCGAGGCGCCGTATGACGCTACCGTCACCGCCAGGCTGAAACAGGCCGGCGCGGTGATGCTGGGCAAGACCAACATGGACGAGTTCGCCATGGGGTCTTCCAACGAGACCAGTTTCTACGGCGCGGTGAAAAACCCCTGGGATACCGAACGGGTGCCGGGTGGTTCCTCGGGCGGTTCCGCCGCGGCAGTGGCGGCACGTCTGGCGCCGCTGGCGACCGGCACCGATACCGGCGGCTCTATCCGCCAACCGGCTGCACTGTGCGGCATTACCGGCATCAAGCCGACCTACGGGCGTGTATCGCGCTACGGCATGATCGCGTTCGCTTCCAGCCTGGACCAGGCCGGCCCGCTGGCGACCTCTGCGCAGGACGCGGCGTACATGCTGGAAGCCATGTCCGGCTTCGACCCGCGCGATTCCACCAGCATCGACCAGCCGGTCGAGTCCTACGCGCAGAGCCTGGAGCAGGATCTGAGGGGCCTGACCATCGGCCTGCCGCGTGAGTATTTCAGTGAGGGGCTGGATGCGCAGGTGGGTGCGGCGGTCGAGGCGGCGATCGAGGAATACCGCAAGCTCGGTGCCGAGGTGAAAGAGATCAGCCTGCCCAACACCGCGCTGGCGGTGCCGGCCTACTACGTGGTCGCGCCGGCGGAGTGTTCCTCGAACCTGTCGCGCATGGACGGTGTGCGTTTCGGTTACCGCTGCGAAGACCCGAAAGATCTCGAAGACCTGTACACCCGCTCACGCGGTGAAGGTTTTGGCGCCGAGGTGAAGCGCCGTATCCTGATCGGCACCTACGCGCTGTCGGCGGGGTATTACGACGCCTATTACCTGAAGGCGCAGCAGGTGCGGCGCCTGATCCGCGACGATTTCGTCCAGGCCTTCAAGGACGTCGACATCATTATGGGGCCGACCTCGCCGAACACCGCGTTCCGGCTGGGTGAGCGCGCCGACGACCCGGTAACCATGTACCTGTCGGACATCTACACCATCGCCGTCAACCTGGCCGGCCTGCCGGGCATGTCGATCCCCGCCGGGATGGTCGACGGCCTGCCGGTCGGCCTGCAGCTGATCGGCGATTATTTTGCGGAAGGCCGCCTGCTGAACGCCGCGCACCGCTTCCAGCAGGTCACCGACTGGCACACGCGCATGCCGGCCGGTTTCGAATGAGTTTATAGAAGAGAGATATCAGGATGGAATGGGAAGTTGTCATCGGGCTGGAAATCCACGCACAGCTGGCTACCCGCAGTAAAATCTTTTCCGGCGCCTCGACCGCCTACGGCGCCGAGCCCAATACCCAGGCCTGTGCCGTGGACCTCGGCCTGCCCGGTGTGCTGCCGGTGCTGAATGCCGGTGTGGTGGGTATGGCGGCGAAGTTCGGCCTGGCGACACATTCCACGGTGGCGCCGCGCTCGGTGTTCGCGCGCAAGAACTACTTCTACCCGGACCTGCCCAAGGGGTACCAGATCAGCCAGTTCGAGTTGCCCATCGTGCATGACGGTTACCTGGATATCGACCTGGAGGATGGCAGCACGCGCCGCATCGGTATCACCCGCGCGCACCTCGAAGAAGACGCCGGCAAATCCCTGCACGAGGATTTCCAGGGCATGACCGGCATCGACCTGAACCGTGCCGGTACGCCGCTGCTGGAAATCGTCTCCGAGCCGGACCTGCGCTCGGCCAAACAGGCCGTGGCCTACATGAAAAAAATCCACGCGCTGGTGCGTTACCTCGACATCTGCGACGGCAACATGCAGGAAGGCTCGTTCCGCTGTGACGCCAATGTCTCGATCCGGCCCAAAGGCCAGGAAGAATTCGGCACCCGCGCCGAGATCAAGAACATCAACTCCTTCCGTTTCGTGGAACGTGCCATCAACTACGAAATCGAGCGCCAGATCGATGTCATCGAGGGTGGCGGCACGGTCGTGCAGGAAACCCGCCTCTATGATGCCGACAAGGACGAGACGCGTTCCATGCGCAGCAAGGAAGAAGCCAACGACTACCGCTACTTCCCCGATCCCGACCTGCTGCCGGTGGTGATCGAGCCGGAGTTCATTGAAGCCGTCCGCAAGACCCTGCCCGAATTACCGGACCGTAAATGCGAGCGCTTCACGCAGGACTATGGCCTGTCGCATGCCGACGCCGGCGCCCTGACCAGCAGTCGCGAACTGGCGGATTTCTTCGAGCAGACCGTCAAGGCGGCCGGCGGTGAAGGCAAGCTGAGCGCCAACTGGGTGATGGGTGAGTTGTCGGCCCTGCTCAACAAGGCCGGCAAGGATATTTCAGAAAGCCCGGTAAGCCCTGAGCAGCTGGGAGGCATGCTGCTGCGTATCAGCGACGGCACCATCTCCGGCAAGATCGCCAAGCAGGTGTTCGAGGCCATGTGCAACGGCGAGGGCGATGCGGACAGTATTATCGAGAAACAGGGTCTCAAACAGATCACCGACAGCGGTGCGATCGAGAAAATCATCCGCGAAGTGCTGGATGCCAATCCCAAACAGGTCGAGCAATATAAAGGCGGGCAGGAAAAACTGCTGGGCTTTTTCGTCGGCCAGGTGATGAAAGCCACCCAGGGCAAGGCCAATCCCGGTGAGGTGAACAAGATACTCAAACAGATGCTCGTCTAAGGAGCTGCTGACAAACACGTCACTTTGTTCCTCGCAATGACGGGAGCATCAAGTCTGAACAAAGTTATCTCTATATAATTTATGACCACCCGCGACACCGACTGCCTGCACCGCTTCGTCTTCGAACACACCGACGTGCGCGGTGAACTGGTACACCTGGATGCCAGCTGGCGCGCAGTGCTGGAGCACCGGGACTACCCGCCACCGGTACGTGACCTGCTGGGCCAGGCGCTGGTCGCCGCCATGCTGCTGTCCGCCACCATCAAGATCGACGGTTCGCTGCACCTGCAATTACAGGGCGACGGACCGCTTAACCTGTTGCTGGTCGAGGTCAGCGCGCAACGCACCCTGCGCGGCCTGGCGCGCTGGGACGGGGAGGTGCCGGCCGGCATCTTGCAGGACCAGGTCGGCAAGGCACGGCTCACGCTCACGATTGATCCCGGCCGGGGCGGCGAGCGTTACCAGGGTCTGGTGGAAGTCAGCGGGGAGACACTGGCGGCAACACTGGAAGACTACTTCATCCGCTCCGAACAACTGGAGACACGCCTGTGGCTGGCAGCCGATGCCGCCCGCGCCTGCGGTATGTTGTTGCAACGCCTGCCCGGCAGGAATGCCGACGACGAGGACTGGCAGCGCGACGTGTTCCTTGGCGAAACCATTTCCGAAACCGAGCTGTTGCAATTGCCGACGCGCGAACTGCTGCACCGCCTGTTCCACGAAGAAGACGTGCGCCTGTTCGAGGCCGAGCCGGTCAGTTTCCGTTGCACCTGTTGCCGTGAACGCATCGAAACCGTATTACGCGGGCTGGGTTATGCCGAGGTGCAGGATATCCTGCAGGAGCAGGGCCGGGTCAACGTCAACTGTGAGTTCTGCGGTCACAGCTATGACTTCGACAATGTCGATGTCGAGGCGCTGTTCGCAGCAGCAGACCAACCCGACGTCCCCAAAACCCGCCACTGACCCCAATTAAATCTCCAGCTGCACCTGCACCGCTTCCCCGTCCCGCAGGCGAAACCCCTGCATCTCCAGCACACCCTTGGTATTCAGCGACACGATGATATACAGCGCCTCCGGGTAGCCGGCCTGTTGCAGGTCGGTGTCCGAAGGTTGCGCCGGGCTGTGCGGGTGCGAATGGTAGATGCCGAACAGTTCTTCACCCTGTTCACGCATCCTGCGTTGCGCGTCGATCTGGCGCTGCGGGTCCATGGCGAACAGCCGCTGTGGCAGCTCCGCGACATTGGGTACCGGGATACAGCGCTGCGGTCGGCCGTCACGCGCGGTGATCAGGCCGCACACCTCGGCGTCCGGTGAGCTCTGGGCCTGGTGCAGCATCTGGTTGACCAGCTGGCGGGGCAGGATGATACGTTCCATAGCCATACTATAACCAGCTTCCGGCGCAGCGTTAAGCCCGGCTGTCAGTCGCCACACACCGGGCAGTGCGGGTCGCGTGCCAGTTTGACGTTGCGCCACTCATGGTACAGCGCATCGAAGATTAGCAGCCGGCCGCACAGCGGTTCACCGATATTCAACAGCACCTTGATGGCTTCCAGTGCCTGCAGGCTGCCGATCACGCCGACCACCGGTGCCAGCACACCGTTGTCGGTGCAGGTCTGGTCGGGTTCCTCGCCTTCCCGGTACAGGCAACGGTAGCAGGGGCTGTCGCTGCGCCGGGGAATGAAAACGGAGAGCTGGCCTTCCAGGCGGATCGCCGCGCCGGACACCAGCGGCGTGCCGTGCTGTACGCAGGCGGCGTTGACGGCGAAGCGGGTGGTGAAATTGTCGCAGGCATCGAGTACCAGGTCGGCCTCTCTGACCTGTTGTTCCAGCCCGTCTGCATCGAGGCGGGTGTGCAGCGTGGTTACCGTGACATCCGGGTTCAGTTCACGCAGGGTGTCGCGGGCGGATTCGACCTTGGGACGACCGAGATCGCTTTCCCCGTGCAGGATCTGGCGTTGCAGGTTGGACAGTTCCACCACGTCGTCGTCGGCAATGACGATGTGCCCGATACCGGCACTGGCCAGGTACATGGCGGCGGGGGAACCCAGGCCGCCGGCACCGATAATCAGAACCCGCGCGTCGAGCAGCGTCTGCTGACCGGCGGCATCGATTTGTGGCAGCAGGATTTGCCGGCTGTAGCGGAGCAGTTGCTGGTCGTCCATGGCTAGCGACAATACCGGCGCGGGGCCATAAAAAACAGCCCGGGTTTACAGGTATTTTCGCCAGTAGTCCGGTCGTTCGTCGCGGCAGCCGTGGCTGTGGCACTGGTAACAGCGCATGAAGATCTCGCGTGTGTTCAACTCCTGCCCTGAGGCGCCGACCAGGTTTTCCCGTTCGTTTTCCTCGGTGTAGTAGTACAGGGCACGCTTGAGCTTGGACAACAGGCAGTTGTCGAGGTGAAAGCCCAGCTCCGACAGCAGGTCTTCAATGAGGCGCAGGCAGATGCGGTTCAGGTCGTAGCTGACCTGGATGAAATTACGCGAGCGGTCGGGGATGGTGACGTCCAGGATGCCATCGATATCGGCGAGCACCAGCACGGCGCTGAGTGCCTGCTGCGGGTCCGGGTGCAGAGTTGAAAACCCGATTTCCCGGTATTTGACAGTATCCGGGGACGGTTGGTCCATCCCTGAATCCTATAGTAAAAACAGGGATAAGGCGAACGTGCTGTCAGGCGGGTTTGCGGGCCTGGCTGACACGTTCCAGGCCGGCCAGGTCGCGACAGGTTTCTATGTCTGTAAACCCATGTTTTTTCAACAGGTTACGAACATCCTCGGCTTGCTCCATGCCGTGCTCCAGGAATATCCTGCCGCCGTTTTTCAGCACCCTGGGCGCCTCGCCTAGCAGGCTGCGGAAGGCCTCCAGCCCGTCGGTACCGGCAACCAGTGCAATCAACGGCTCGAAACGCACATCGCCGCGCCGCAGGTGCGGATCGCTCATTGCCACGTAGGGCGGATTGGAGACGATGGCGTGCAACGAGTTATCGGCCAGTGCCGTACTCCAGTTGGCATTGATGCAGTTCAGGTTGGTCACATCAAGGCGCTGTGCATTTCCCCGGGCGATACGGGTGCAGTTGATACTGCGGTCGATAGCGAGCAGCTGCCAGCGCCGGCGTTCGTGTGCCAGTGCAATGGCAATGGCGCCACTGCCGGTGCCAAGGTCGGCGACCTGCAGCGCTTCGTGTGCGGGGAGCAATGCCAGTGCCTGCTCCACCAGCAGTTCGGTTTCCGGGCGCGGGATCAGCGTGACATCACTGACATCGAGTTCCAGTGACCAGAATTCACGTCGGCCGGTCAGGTGCGCAACCGGGTGGCCGGTGACGCGCTGTTCGACCAGCGCCAGAAAATCTGCCGCCTGTGTGGCGTCGAGTTCTTTCTCGGGCCAGGCGTGCAGGTGGCTGCGCGGTTTGCCCAGCACGTAGGACAGCAGCACCTCGGCATCGAGACGCGGCTGGTCGTGTTGTGCCAGCTGTGTAGTGGCATGGTTGAGGAGGTTTTCTATTGTATGTTGCACGTGAGTTATTACGTCATTGCGAGCGCAGCGCGGCAATCTCTTGACGGCTGTTGCGGCGTTGGGAGATTGCCGCGCTGCGCTCGCAATGACGGGTTAGTCAGGGCTTCCTCATGCATTGCTTGAACTGAGTTCAGCAAGCCGGTCCGCCTGGTCTTCGCTGAGCAACGGGTCGATCACGTGCTCCAGTGCCCCCTGCATGATTTCATCGAGTTTGTAGAGCGTCAGGTTGATGCGGTGGTCGGTGATGCGCCCCTGCGGGTAGTTGTAGGTGCGGATACGCTCCGAGCGGTCGCCGCTGCCGACCAGGTTGCGCCGCGTTTCGGTTTCCTCGCTGAGACGTTTTTCATCCACCGCCGCCTGCATGCGTGCTGCCAGCAGTGACAGGGCGCGCGCGCGGTTTTTGTGTTGCGAGCGTTCGTCCTGGCATTCAACCACGATGCCGGTCGGCAGGTGGGTGATGCGCACCGCGGAATCGGTTTTGTTGATGTGCTGGCCGCCGGCGCCGGAGGCGCGGTAGGTATCCACCTTGAGGTCGGCCGGGTTGATATCGACCGCACCCTGTTCCTCGACTTCCGGCAGCACCGCGACGGTGGCGGCCGAGGTGTGGATGCGGCCCTGCGATTCGGTTTCCGGTACGCGTTGTACGCGGTGCACGCCGGATTCAAACTTCAGGTGCGCGTAGACATCCTGGCCGCTGATGCGGGCGATGATTTCCTTGTAGCCGCCGTGCTCGCCTTCGCTGGCGCTCATGATCTCCACGCTCCAGCGCCGGTTTTCCGCGTAGCGCGAGTACATGCGGAACAGGTCGCCGGCGAAAATCGCCGCTTCGTCGCCGCCGGTACCGGCGCGTATCTCCAGGTAGGCATTCTTGTTGTCGTTGGGGTCGCGTGGCAGCAGGTGGGTTTGCAGTTCCAGTTCCAGCTGTTCACGCCGTGCGCGGGTTTCCTGCAACTCCTCGCTGGCCATGGCCTGCAGTTCGGGGTCGGGATCGTTCAGCATCTCCTGCGCGGACTGTTCGTCGGCACGGGTTTGTTGCAAGGCTTCAAAGCAGGCTACCACCGGGTTGATCTGGGCGTATTCGACCGACAGTTCGCGGAAGCGGTCGTTATTGGAAATCACATCCGGGTCGGCGAGCAGCGCGCTCACTTCCTGGGCGCGTTCCACGATGCTTTCCAGCTTACGTTCCAGCGAGGGGTTCACGTCAGTCCTGGTCCGGTTTGAAGAGTTCGAGCGCGGTCTGCAGGAGTTCGATATCGCCGTTTTCCGCAGCCTGGCGGATACGCACGCTGGGGGCGTGGGTGAGCTTGTTGGTCAGGGTGCGGGCGAGAAATTCCAGCACCTGTTGCGGGTCCTTGCCCTTGGCCAGCATCTGTTGCGCCTTCTCCAGCACCTGGTCACGTTGCTGCTCGGCCTTGCGCCGGTAATCGCGGATCGTGGAGACGGCATCATGGCCGCGCATCCAGGCCATGAAACGTTCCACCTGGACGTCGATGATTTCTTCCGCCTGTTGTGCGGCCTGTTCGCGTGACTTGAGGTTTTCCTGGATGACCTCGTGCAGATCGTCGACCGTGTACAGGTAGATGTCTTCGAGATCCGCAACCGCAGGGTCGATGTCGCGTGGCACAGCGATATCAACCATGAAGACCGGTTTATGTTTGCGTCCGCGCAATGCGGTTTTCATCATGGCCTTGTCGATCAGCGGTTCGCTGCTGCCGGTGGCGGTGATAACGATGTCGGCTTCCGCCAGGTGCGCGGGTATCTCGTCCAGGCCGATGCCGTAGCCGCCGAAAGCGGATGCCAGGGTATGTGCACGTTCCAGGGTACGGTTGGCGATGACCATGCGGCCCAGTTGCTGGTCGTGCATGTGGCGCGCGGCCAGTTCGATGGTCTCACCGGCGCCGACCAGCAAGGCGGTGTGCTCGCTGAAATCGCTGAAAATCTGTCGTGCCAGGCTGACCGCGGCAAAGGCCACCGAGACCGGGCTTTCGCCGATGGCTGTGTCGGTGCGGATCTGTTTGGCGACCGAGAAGGTGTGCTGGAACAAACGGCCCAGCGCAGCGTCCAAGGTGCCGGCGGCATTGGCCATTTGCCAGGCCGCCTTCATCTGGCCGAGAATCTGCGGCTCGCCGAGGATCATGGAATCCAGGCCGCCGGCGACGCGTAGCAGGTGACGCACGGCGTCGTCGTTGGGGAAGCTGTAGATGTGCGGACGGATGGTTTCCGGCTCAAGCCGGTGGAAGTGCGCCAGCCACTCGGCCAGCGTGTCGACCTGGCCGTCCTGCATGCCGCAGTACAGCTCGGTACGGTTACAGGTCGACAGAATGGCGGCTTCGTCCACCGTGGGCAGGGTGACCAGCTCGTGCAGCGCCTCGGTTACACGCTCACCACTGATGGCAACCTGCTCCCGCAACTCGACGGGGGCGGTACGGTGGTTGATGCCGAGCGCGATCAGGGACATAAAAACACGTATTATAAATACAAACGGGAAATATTGAGGGATGGGCCGGCCGAATACAAGCGACCGGGGCCTGCTGTAGCTTCCCAATGCTTTAACGTATAGTGACGCGAACGACGCTAAGGGTATTTAAATACCGGACAAGATGATTGGTTTTAAATGTAAAAATGTGAAACTGCACTGCCTGTGGATAGTACTGACAGCTACCCTGGGTGCATGTACGCGCCCCGCGGTGTCACCCGAACAACCGACGGAGTCTGTCCCTGAGTCTGCCCCGGCCCAGCCGGAAGCGGCCGGGCAGCCGCCGCAGCCTGCCGGCAAGCCGGAACAGCTCACTGCGCCGTTGTTATACGGTGTCTTGCTGGGCGAGATTGCCGGGCAACGCGGTCGTATGGATGTGTCCGCGGCCAGCTACCTGCGGGCTGCGCAACAGAGCGATGACCCGCGTATCGCCGCGCGTGCGCTGAAGATCGCGGTCTATGCCAAGCAGCCGAAGATGGCCCTGCAGGCGGCGCGCCGCTGGGTGGAGCTGGCACCGGACAGTGCCGAAGCGCGGCAGATGCTGGCGGTGCTGGCGTTACGCGAAAACCAGCAGCAGGAAGCCATCGAGCAGTTCGAGTACCTGCTGCAACACAACACGGCCGCCACCGGCAGCCCCTACCAGACACTACTGGCCCTGCTGGCCAGGGAACCGGACCGGGAGCGAGCCTTAAAGGTCATGGACCAGCTGGCGGCACTGCGGCCGGACGACCCGGAGGCGCACTACGCCTACGCACGTCTCGCGGTACACGCGGAAAACTGGCCACTGGCCGAGCGGGAAATCGCCCGCAGCCTGGAGCTGCGCCCCGACTGGGCCCAGGCGCTGATTCTGCAGGCGCAGGTCAGCATCAAGCAGGACCGGGGTGACGAGGCGCGCGCCCGGATGGAGGCTGCCCTGCAGCGCCTGCCGGATGACATGGAATTGCAAATGGCCTATGCGCGCCTGCTGGTCGACCTGGAAGACTTCGGCGCGGCGCGCAAGCAGTACCGTCGTCTGCTGAAAAAACAGCCGGACAATGCCCAGGTGGTCTATTCGCTGGCCTTGCTGACGCTGGAATCGGGCGACCTGAAGGAGTCCGGCAAGCTGTTCGAGAAACTGGTGAAACTGGATTTCCAGACCCAGCAGGCCTACTACTACCTGGGCGCCATTGCCGAGGAACAGAAAAAGCCGAAACGGGCCATGCAGTGGTACCGCAAGGTCGACAAGGGCGACCACTGGATCGAGGTGCAGATTCGCATGGCGCGCCTCGAGGCACAGGAAAATGAAGTCGACGCGGCGCGTGAACGCCTGCGCAGGCTGCGCCTGGCGCAGCCTGGCCAGACGCAACGCCTGTTCCTGGTGGAAGGTGAAATTCTGGCCGGGATCGACTGGTACGACGAAGCCTACAGGCTGTACAGCGAGTACCTGGAAACACGGCCTGACGACCTGGAAATTCTCTATGCACGCTCCCTGATTGCCACCCACCTTGACCGGATAGACCAGGCGGAAAGCGATCTGCGTGCGGTGCTGAAGCAGGAGCCGGACAATGCCCGCGCCCTGAATGCGCTGGGTTACACACTGGCGGACCGCACTGACCGCTACGAGGAAGCGCTGGGCTATATCCAGAAAGCCTATGCCCAGACCCCGGAAGACCCGGCTGTAATCGACAGCATGGGCTGGGTGCTGTACCGGCTCGGCCGCCTGCAGGAGGCGCGTGCTCACCTGCAGAAAGCCTATGACATGACCGGCGACAGCGAAATTGCCGCTCACCTGGGCGAAGTCCTGTGGCAGATGGGTGAACGCGATGCCGCACGCGCGCTGTGGAACAAGGCGCGCAAAGCCACGCCCGGCGATCCCGTGCTGGAAGAAACGGTACGCCGTTTCTCCCCCTGAGTGTTGTCCCGCCCGCCTTACCCATGATGTTTACAGGCCGCATACGCCGGCTGCTACCGGTACTGGCAGTCTTCATCCTCGGTTGTGCCAGTCAGCCGACATCCCTGGAGCCGCAGGCGGAAAGTGCCTGGTTGCAGCATCGCGCCACACTCGAAACATTGCATGACTGGCAGGTGCAGGGCCGGGTGGCGATGCGTACCGCCGATGAAGGCTGGAGTGCCAGTTTCGACTGGCAGCAACGCGGTGCCGAGTACCGCATTCGCCTGCGTGGCCCGTTCGGGCAGGGCGCCCTGGAGTTACACGGCAACGCGTCCGGCGTATGGCTGCAGCAGGCCGAGCAGTCGCCGGTGTTTGCGCTTGATGCCGAAACCCTGCTTGAGCAGCAAACCGGCTGGCGACTGCCGGTTTCCGGGCTGGGTGCCTGGCTGCGCGGCATGCCGGTGGCAGGCAGTGAGCCTGTCGTGCAGTGGGACGCGCAGGGCCGTCTGCAACACCTGGCGCAGAACGACTGGCAGATCGATTACCAGCGCTACCTGGAAAAAGATGAACTGATGTTGCCGCAGAAGCTGCGCCTGCAGCACGACAGCGTGAGCGTCAAACTGATTATCGACGACTGGCAGATCCCGTGAGCACGCTGCACACCAGTGCCGCCTGGCCGGCACCCGCCAAGCTTAACCTGTTCCTGCATATTACCGGGCGTCGTGCCGACGGTTATCACGAGCTGCAGACCGTGTTCCAGTTTCTCGACCGGGGCGACCGCCTGTGGTTCGACGTGACGGATGATGGCGCAATAACGCTTGCGGGTGGTCTGCCCGGTGTGGCGCCTGAGCAGGATTTGATTATGCGCGCCGCGCAGAGTCTGGCCCGGCACAGCGGCTGCGGGAAGGGTGTGCGTATGCGGGTCGAAAAACGCCTGCCGGCGGGTGGCGGCCTGGGTGGCGGCAGTTCAGATGCCGCGACCACGCTGCTGGCGCTGAATACGCTGTGGGGGCTGGGGCTGGCGGTCGACGAACTGGCGGCTCTCGGCCTGCAACTGGGCGCGGATGTCCCGGTGTTCGTGCACGGCGCGGCGGCCTGGGCGGAAGGCGTGGGTGAGCAGTTGACGCCGATGCCGGACCTGCCCGAGCCCTGGTACCTGGTGCTTAACCCGAAGGTAAGCGTATCAACCGCCGAGATATTTTCCGATCCGCAATTGACACGCAACGCGCCCCCCCTCAAAATACCCGCCTTTGCCTCGGGCACGGCGCTCAATCACTTGCAGGCGGTGGTCGAGAGGCGTTATCCGGAAGTTGCCAGGGCATTGAATTGGCTTGAAAAACATCGGCCTGCTCGCATGACCGGGAGTGGCGCCTGTGTCTTTGCCGCCTGTGAAGATCGCCGGCAGGCAGAGGCCATTCTGCGGCAGCTGCCCGCGCCGTGGACAGGTTTCGTGGCGCGCGGCTGTAACCGGTCCCCATTACTGGAGCGGCTGGCAGGGGTATGAAGCCGGGATTTTTTGGGGCGTCGCCAAGCGGTAAGGCACTGGGTTTTGATCTCAGCATGCGCAGGTTCGAATCCTGCCGCCCCAGCCATATTGTATTAACCCGCTGCGGTGACGCAGGCGGCTGGATTTGAAGCTCAGGGTTCGACTAATCCGCGTAGCGGATTTGAACGGCGAAGCCGGCCCCGCAGGGGTGAGGGACGCAGTCCCGAATCATCCTGCCGCCCCAGCCATATTGTATTAATTTTTGTTCTACGACAGGTGATTATAGTATGAGAGGCATGGCCCCCCCATCGGATGCAGATAATCGCCTGATGGTATTTTCGGGTAATGCCAATCCGCCGCTGGCCCGGCAGATTGCCAGCCGCCTGCGCCTGAACCTGGGCAAGTCGGTGACCAGCGAGTTCAGCGACGGCGAGATCATGGTCGAGATCATGGAAAACGTCCGTGGCCGGGACGTGTTCGTGGTGCAGCCGACCTGCGCACCGACCAACACCAATTTGATGGAACTGCTGGTCATGGTGGATGCCTTGCGGCGCGCTTCGGCAGGCCGCATCACCACGGTCATCCCGTACTTCGGTTACGCCCGCCAGGACCGCCGGCCGCGTTCCGCCCGAGTGCCGATTACCGCCAAGGTGGTGGCCAAGATGATCGGCGATGTCGGCGCCGACCGGGTGCTGACCGTGGACCTGCACTCGGAGCAGATCCAGGGCTTTTTCGATGTGCCGGTCGACAACGTGTACGCCTCGCCGATCCTGCTGGGTGACGTGTGGCGGCAGAAATACCCGAACCTGATGGTGGTGTCGCCGGACGTGGGCGGCGTGGTCCGCGCACGGGCACTGGCCAAGCGCCTGGATGAAGCGGAGCTGGCGATCATCGACAAGCGTCGGCCGAAAGCCAATGAGGCCAAGGTCATGCACATCATCGGTGAAGTCGAGGGCCGCAGTTGCGTGCTGGTCGACGACCTGGTGGATACCGCCGGAACCCTGTGCCAGGCGGCCAGGGCGCTCAAGGAGCACGGTGCACAGCGGGTGGTGGCGTATTGCACGCACCCGGTACTGTCCGGCAATGCGATTACGAATATCAGCGATTCGGATCTCGACGAGCTGGTAGTGACGGACACCATTCCGTTACGCCCGGAAGCACAGGCCTGCACGCGCATCCGGCAGCTGAGTATCGCCGAGATGCTGGCCGAGGCGATTCGTCGCATCAGTAACGAAGAGTCCGTCAGCTCGATGTTTATGGACTGAAGAATTTTCCCTCCCGCTTGCGGGAGGGTTATTAAGGTCTCTCCTGGTCGCGGGAGAGTTGTTTGCTCAATCTGGAGTATAGAAGTTATGTCAATTTTTGAACTCGATGCCGAGTCACGTTCTGATCAGGGGAAAGGTGCGAGCCGCCGCCTGCGTCGTGAAGGCAAAATACCGGCCGTTATCTACGGTGCCGGCAAAGATCCGCAGTCGATCATGCTGTCGCACAGCGATATCCTGAAGCGTCTCGATCACGAAGCGTTTTATGCGCACATCCTCACCGTCAACATCGACGGCAAGGCCAGCAAGGCGGTACTGCGCGATATGCAGCGCCACCCGGCCAAGCCGGTCATCATGCACATGGATTTCCTGCGCGTTGACGAGAAAAAGCCGATCCGCGTACGTATACCGCTGCATTTCGTGGGTGCCGACGTGGCGCCGGGCGTCAAGGCCGGCGGCATGATCTCGCACGACCTGGTGGAAGTAGAGCTGGAAGTGTTGCCGAAGCACCTGCCGGAATACATCGAAGTCGATGTCTCGGGCCTGGACATCGGCGACATCTTGCACCTGACCGACCTCAAGTTGCCTGAATCCGGCAGCCTGGTCGAACTGGGCCGCGGCGAGAGCCACGACCAGCCGGTGGTTGCCATTCACGCACGGCGTGGTGGCGGCAGCGATGAAGACGAGGAAGAGGCAGCCGCAGCCGAAGGTGGCGAAGAAGCCGCCGCCGAAGGCGAAAGCTGATTCGTCCGGCCGGTGCCGGAGATTCAACTCATCGTCGGGCTGGGTAACCCCGGTGCCGAATACGAACCAACCCGGCATAACGCCGGGTTTTGGTTTGTAGACGAACTCGCGCGACGTTACCAGCAGTCGTTCCGCAAAGAACAGCGCTTCCAGAGTGAAGTCGCACGCTGCCGGATCGATGGCGTCGACTGCCGCCTGCAGAAACCGCTGACCTTCATGAACCGCAGCGGTCAGGCGGTACGGGCGCTGATGCAGTTCTTCAGGATTCCGCTGCAGCAGATCCTCGTGGTGCACGATGAACTGGACCTGCCGCCCGGCGTGATCAAGCTTAAACAGGGTGGTGGCCACGGCGGGCACAATGGTTTGCGCGACCTGATCAGCCACCTCGGCGGCAAGGATTTCTACCGCTTGCGGGTGGGCATCGGCCATCCCGGTCATCGCGATCAGGTGGTCGATTACGTGCTGAAAAAACCGTCGCAGGACGACCGGCGCCTGATCGAGGATGCCCTGTACGAGGCGCAGTCCGTCATGCCGGATATTGTCCGCGGTGAGTTCGCTCGCGCCATGAATACACTGCACAGCAGTCAATGAAAACAGTACGCTCGGGATCGCAATACTATGGGATTTAAATGTGGCATCGTGGGCCTGCCGAATGTCGGCAAGTCGACCCTCTTCAACGCACTGACCAAGGCAGAAATCCAGGCGGAAAATTACCCGTTCTGCACCATCGATCCCAATGTCGGTGTGGTGCCTGTGCCTGACCCGCGCATGGACAAGCTGGCGGCCATCGTCAACCCGCAGCGTGTGTTGCCGACCACCATGGAGTTCGTCGATATCGCCGGCCTGGTTGCCGGTGCCTCGAAGGGTGAGGGGCTGGGCAACAAGTTCCTGGCCAACATCCGTGAAACCGATGCCATCGTGCACGTGGTGCGCTGCTTCGAGGACGATAACGTGGTGCACGTGGAAGGTCGCGTCGATCCGCTGTCCGATATCGAAGTCATCAATACCGAACTGGCGCTGGCCGATCTCGACACGGTCGAAAAAGCCCTGCACCGCGCCGGCAAGATTGCCAAGAGCGGTGACAAGGCCGCACGTGCCAGGCTGGCGGTGCTCGAACCGCTGCAGGCGCACCTCGATGCCGGGCAGATGGCGCACGCCATGCAGCTCGATGACGACGCCCGCGCCGAGCTGTATGACCTGCACCTGCTGACGCTGAAGCCCACCATGTATATCGCCAATGTCGCCGAGGACGGTTTCGAGAACAACCCGATGCTCGATGCCGTCAGTGAACTGGCGGAGAAGGAAGGCGCCGTGGTGGTGCCGGTATGCGCGGCGATAGAAGCCGAGCTGGTGGAGCTGGACGAGGACGAGCAGGGGGCCTTCCTGGAAGAACTGGGCCTGGAAGAACCGGGCCTGAACCGTGTAATCCGCGCCGGCTACCGCCTGCTGGGCCTGCATACTTATTTTACCGCCGGCGTGAAGGAAGTCCGCGCCTGGACGGTACGCATCGGCGCCACCGCCCCGCAGGCCGCCGGTGTCATCCATACCGATTTTGAAAAAGGTTTTATCCGCGCGGAAGTGACCTCCTACGAGGATTTCATCGCCTGCAACGGCGAGCAGGGCGCCAAAGAGGCCGGAAAACTGCGCCTGGAAGGCAAGGACTACATCGTGCAGGACGGCGACGTCATGCACTTCCGCTTCAACGTCTAGCCCTTTCAATGGGGTCAGACTCGATTGATCGCGTCTGGAGGCTGGACAGGGGCGTGCTGAGTCCCTACAATTTCGCCTCTTTCCGGGCCCGATCGGGCCGGGAACAGAGCAATGGCAAGGTAGCTCAGTTGGTTAGAGCACCGCACTCATAATGCGGGGGTCGGCGGTTCAAATCCGCCCCTTGCTACCATTAAATCAACTGCTTACCGAACCCCTCCCCCAGAACCCCTTTGGCGCTATTGTGTTTTTCCGCGCCGGAATCCAGTGCCGATCAAGGCCAGGCCGGAAGCCAGTAATATCAATGCAGGCGGTAAAGGTACAGCAGTCAGACGCAGAATATCCGATGTGCTGCGGCCCATAACATAAATATTGCCTGAACCGTCAATGGATAATTCCTGGGGTGATTCATCAAAGGTGGCGAGCAGAACGGCATCAAGACTTGATGGGTCAATGCGGTAAAGTGAACGGCCCAGGAATCCGGTCTGGTCGCTGCCACGGGTAGTGACATAGTAGTTTCCTGCCGCGTCCAGTGCGATACCGGTGCCGGCCAGTCCGGGCACGACAATATCAAGGTTCCCCAGTGCGTCTATGCGAAAGACGTTGCCGAATGCGGGATCAGAGTCCAGGCGTCCCGGAAAATAAAGATCTCCAGCTGCGGTGGCATGGATGCCGACCGGCCGAAAATCGGGCAGCAGAATGCTGTCAGTGACAGTCCTGCTGGTTGTATCGAGCCGGCGAATAACACCGGAATTCCGGTCAGCGGCGGCTTCGCTGATGTACAGGTTGCCGTTGCCGTCAAAGCGCAGGCCGTTGACGAAATTCTGATCCGTGGCATAGGAAGCGTAAATCGAGGAGGTGCTGTAATTGCTGGCAGCATCCAGCCGCAGAATATTGACCGTGCCCGAACCATCATCGGCGCGGTCTTCCAGATAAAGATTCAATGATGAATCCACTTCAATGGCGCGAGAATCGAAACCCGGGTTTAACAAAAAAGAAGACGAGTAAGCGGGATCCAGGTAGTTCACTAAAAGCGCATGGCTGATGCCGGGTAGCATGAAGAATAAGCCGGCCAGCAGAGTTGTAACGACGGGCGGAAGGGTGTGCTTGCGCATGTTTGATCCTCCTTGTTATGTTTTTTTGAAGTATCCGCTTTTATTTCAAGAATGGCCAGAAAGAAGCAGGGTTTGACTGCTCAACATCACCTCGTCACTTTCTGTAACTTTTGATGCATATGCCGGGCTGCGCGAATGTGCTGGAATTCGTTCCGCCTGTGGAGAATTGGTTTGCTACCTTTCTGTTGAGTGTTATTCCAATACCAATACAAATTATTATAGTATTAATGGTGCTTGTTTGTCCGCACAGGAAGCGGTGCCTAAAAAGAACAGGGATGATCCTGCCTTAAGAAAACAATGGATTCCTGTACCTTTAAATCAGAGATTCTTGCGATGCATAAGTCACATTTTCTTAAATGCGCCCTCTACGGGCTCGTTTTCTTATTGGGGTCGCAACCTGCGCCAGGTCATGAGTATTCAGGTGTCAAGCATCAAATAGCGCCTGCCGTAAAGTATTTCATGTTTGGGGATTCGACAGCTAATTCACAACCCACTTTAGGGATGCTATTTGCCTGGAAAAATAAAATATTTGAAGATAATTTTAATAGATGTATGGAATCTGTTGCTGGAAGCTCCAGAACCGATTGGTACTGCCATAAATGGACGATTCTCAATCAAAGTGGTCCACATGCGATGAACGACAATAGCTTCACCAATGGTGAACCACATTATTACGGATTGGACGTAGAAAAGATGACTGTCTGGGGTTGGCAGCCAACCACAATAACTTTTCTCCCCAAATATTTTGCTGCATCGCCATTATTTTCCTGTCGGCCACCGTATAAATGGCACTATGATGGGCCAGTTGAAGCTGGAACGTACAGGTGTGAATTATTTGATGATGATACGATAAAAGATCTCGGTAAACCCCAAGTATGTAATCCCACGAATCCGATTAATATTGCTACAGGTAATAAGTATCAGAAAGAACTTGATTTCAAATCCGGCAGTACAGGGTTAAGAGATTTTATCCGTCACTACAATAGTACTGAATCATACAATTTGATTAGTATTGGGAAGAACTGGAATCACAGCTATTCACTTTATGTTGACCATTTTGCCGGTATTGATGGCCAGGCAACGGAGTCGTTGAGTTTTAATCGCCCCGATGGCCGTATTTTTGTGTTTTCAAAGAGCAGTGGCGCCTGGGTGGGTGATAGCGACGTTACCGACTCTGTCAAGGACCATGTCGATGGCAGCGGTGCTCTCGATGGCTGGGACTATGTTACCGCCTCGAATTCAATTGAACACTATGACTTGTCAGGCAGGCTGCTGTCGATAACCTCGCCTGATGGCAGGGCACAAGCACTGAGCTATGATGCCAACGACCGTCTTGCGAGTGTCACGGGCGCCTATGGCCATTCCCTGACGTTCGTCTATGATGCGGCAGGCCGTATCGCAACCGTTACCGACCCCAATAGCGGGGTCTATACATATAGCTACGACGCCAATGATAACCTTGTCAGCGTTGAATACCCGGATGCGACGACGCGGCAATACCTGTATGAAGATGTCAACTTCCCGAATGCACTAACGGGTATTATTGATGAAAACGGTGATCGTTTCGCGAGTTGGACTTATGATCTCCAGGGAAGGGCTATATCCAGTGAACATGCAGGTGGGCATGATCGTTATGATGTAACATACAGCGCTGCTGGCACATCCACACTGACTGATGCAGCTGGCAATATCACAACGTATTCATTTAAACAGCTGTATGGTGTCTACAAGACAACCTCGGTGCAAGGGGATATCTGTTCGAGTTGCGGCGAGCAGGACGCCGCTAAAACCTATGACGCCAATGGTTTCCTGGCGAGCCGTACCGATCAGAATGGCAATGTGACGACCTATGTGAATGATGCGCGTGGCCTGGAGTTAAGCCGCACCGAGGCCGCCGGCACCCCGCAGGCCCGCACGATCGCCACCGAATGGCATCCCGACTATCGGTTGCCGGTAAAAGTTACGCGCCCAAGTGTTGCCTCCGGCAAGAGTGCTATTACTGAAACCAGCTATAACGATGTCGCCCACCCCGGGCTGCCCACCGTCATCACCCGTAGCGGCTTTGCGCCAGATGGTCGTGCCCTTGCGGTGCGCACCATCAGCCTGAAATACACCGCTGATGGCCGTGTGGCGCAAATCGACGGTCCGCGTAGTGATGTTGCGGATATCACTGCAATGACCTACTACGCGAATGACGCGACCGAGGGCACAAACCGCGGCCAGTTGAAGACTGTCAGTAATGCGCTGGGTCATACGGTGACCTATGACAGCTATGATGCCTACGGTAATGTGCTGCAAATGACCGATGCGAACGGCACGGTGACAGCCTACACTTATGACAGCCGCCAACGTGTATTGAGCCAGACGGTCACTCCGGCGCAGGGCGCTCCACGCACTACCACTTACAGTTACGATGGCGTTGGCAGGTTAATCTCTGCAACAACCCCGGTAGGTGTCACGCTAACGTATACCTATGATGCTGCAAAAAACCTGCTCAGCATCAGCGACAACCTCGGTAACCGCATTGAGTACGCTTATGATCTAAAGGGAAATCGCATCCAGGAGATGAGCACAGACCCGGACGGCATTCTCGTGCGCCTGGTCGATACAACCTATAACAGCCACGACAGGGTCGACAGCATTAATGCCGCCGGCAGCCTTACCTCGATGGTCTACGATGCTGTGGGAAACCTCATCAGCACCACCGATCCGAACTACAATAACCCAACAACACACAGCTACGATGCGCTGAATCGCCTCATGCAATCCGTCGATGCCATTTCAGGTACGACCAGCTACGACTATGATGTCAACGATCGCATTATTTCTATGACGGCGCCGAACAATGCCAGGACGACGTATGCCTATGACGATCTGGGTAACTTGCTCGTTGAGCAAAGTCCGGATCGTGGTGCCCGCACATACGTCTATGATGC
>DRNU01000130.1 GCA_011374975.1 Gammaproteobacteria bacterium
AGAGGCAGGTGCCCGGCCAGGCGCTGCAGGCCGAATCTGCGATAACCGTTCAGCGCACCCGCCAGTAGCGCGGAGCCCTGTTGTGATGCGACAAGGTTCAGACCGGCGCGACGGGTGGCTTTCTGTAACAGTGTGCGCTTGCGTTGGGGTTCGAGCACGGCACGTGCGTTGTCCATCAACTGTCCGAACGGCACTTTGGACGGGCACATGGCCTCGCAGGCGCCGCACTGCAGGCATTGGTCCAGGTGCCTGAACAGGCCGGGGGAGTAAGCCGTGGTTTCTTCCCCCAGTGCCTGCATCAGGCTGATGCGCCCGCGTGGCGAATCAGCTTCATTACCGGTCAGTGCAAAGGTGGGGCAGTGGGGCAGGCACAGGCCGCATTTCACGCAACGGTCTGTTGCCGATAAGTCGTTCATGCGTTACTGATACAGGAAGTGGTGCTGCGGTGACAAGCCCCCCTGTCACTTTTTACAGCATTCGGGTATCTTGCCGGGCATGTCGTATTACCGCTACCACGTGTTCTTCTGTACCAATCTGCGGCCCGACGGGGCGGCCTGCTGCCAGCGCTTCAATGCCCAGGCGCTGCGCGACCACGCCAAGCAGCGCTGCAAGGAGCTGGGTCTCAGCGGCGCAGGCAAGGTGCGCATCAATACCGCAGGTTGCCTTGACCGCTGTGCCGAGGGTCCGGTGCTGGTGGTATACCCGGAAGCTGTCTGGTACAGCTACATCGACAAGGAAGACATCGACGAGATCATCGATGAGCACCTGCTCAACGGCCGAATCGTAGAACGCCTCAAAATCTAGCCCATAAAATCGGGGTCAGAGCACATATTTCGCTAATATTAGCGAAATATGTGCTCTGACCCCGATTTTATGGGCTTTAACTTGTTGAAATATAGGCTGATATTTGGCTTTTCCGGGGAGGAAAAAATATTTGCCGATAGCTGTTGACAAGCAATCCAGAATATTAGAAGATACTTATCAGCTGATCGGTCGCCCCCAATTGACCGGTCAGCCTCCTCCAATCCTCCTTTGGTGGTTGTTTAAGCGCGGCTCCTCCAGTCGCGCTTTTTTTTGCCTGTTAATCCGGCTTGAATCGTCAGGGGGCTTTCTGTACTATTCCCGCTCTTTTGTGGCAGGACCGAATTTTCGGAGCGTATTCAATGAAGACCTTCAGTGCCAAAGCGCATGAAGTCCGGCGCGACTGGTTTGTCGTCGATGCCGCCGGCAAAACCCTGGGGCGGCTCGCCAGCGAGATCGCGCGGCGTCTGCGCGGCAAGCATAAGCCGGAATATACACCGCATGTGGATACCGGTGATTACATCGTCGTGGTCAACGCGGAGAAAATCCGTGTTACCGGTCGCAAGGCCAGCGACAAGATGTACCACCATCACACCGGTTATATCGGTAATATGAATTCCATCAGCTTCGAGAAGATGCAGCAGAAGGCCCCGGGACGGGTGCTGGAACTGGCGGTAAAAGGCATGTTGCCGAAAAACCCGCTGGGTCGCGCCATGTACCGCAAGCTCAAGGTCTATGCCGGTGCTGAACACCAGCATGCCGCCCAGCAGCCCAAGGCGCTGGAAATCTAACGTTTCGAGATCGTATCAACATGAGTGAAACCTATTACGCAACCGGTCGCCGCAAGAGTTCCACGGCACGTGTATTCCTTAAGAAGGGCAGCGGTGCCATCACCGTCAACAGCCGGCCGCTGGACGAATACTTTGGTCGCCAGACGGCGCGCATGATTGTTCGCCAGGCGCTGGAGAAAGTGGATCTGCACGAACAGTTTGATGTCAACTGTACCGTCAAGGGCGGTGGCACCACCGGCCAGGCAGGCGCCATCCGCCATGGTATCACCCGTGCGGTCATCGACTATGACGGCGAGCTGCGCAGCACATTGCGTAAAGCAGGCTTCGTGACACGTGATGCCCGCGAGGTCGAGCGCAAGAAGGTTGGCCTGCACAAGGCTCGCCGCGCACCACAGTTCAGCAAGCGCTGATCCGTATTTGGCGGATCGTCTAACGGCAGGACAGAGGACTCTGACTCCTCTAATCTAGGTTCGAATCCTAGTCCGCCAGCCATAAAAACAAAACCCGCCTCAAGGCGGGTTTTGTTTTTATGGCTTTTTGATATGCCTTCGTCTGCTTCCCCTTCGCGCATTGATGGCGGAATCTGGGTAGTCCATTGAATTGGATGATTATTTGACAATCTCCAGGCTCTTTTGTGGCATAAATGTAACATATTTGCACGATTGTGGTTTTTTTGGAAAAAGTTGTTGCATTCCCGTCATGGTGTGCGCTAAGCTCCCCTCTCGTAACGACTATCCTGTGCTATATAGCAAAAGAGTAACGAAGGAGCTCTCTCATGAACAAAAAACTTATTGTGACAGCAATGGGTCTGGTGCTGGCAGGCGGTATGGGCCTGGCCAACGCTGACGTCAAACTGTACGGTCAGCTCGATGTGTCCCTGGACGCAACTGATTCGGACGTTCAGTCCGCTGACGGTGTCCGTCGCGCAAGCGAAGTCGGTCAGAACAGCCTCGGTTATGAAGACGACATCAACATGAATTCCAACACCTCCGCGGTTGGTGTCAAGGGTTCTGAAGACCTGGGTAACGGCATGTCGGCCTTCTTCAAGGTTGAATGGGATGCCGACCTGGTCAACGGTGGCAGCTTCAAGGGTCGAGACCAGTATATTGGTATCAAGATGGAACAGTTCGGTAAGCTGTCCTTCGGTACCATGTCCACCGCCTACAAATCACCGGGCAGCAAGATCGACGCGTTCTACCGCACACCGCTGCAGATGCGTGCTGTGGGCCTGCAGTCCAACCTGCATTCCGGCAAGGGCGAAGAAGGTCAGGGTCGTGCCACCAACACGGCGCGTTATGATTCCCCGAAATTCAACGGTGTCAGCGTGATGGCTACCTACACCTTTGATTCCAACAAGCAGGGCAATGTTGAAGACGACGATCCTTACAGCCTGGGTATCCAGTACAAGGGTGGCAATTTCTATGCCGCCGCTTCCTA
>DRNU01000131.1 GCA_011374975.1 Gammaproteobacteria bacterium
GAAGCGCTATGCAGAACGGCTGATGACCCTGTCGAGGGTCTATGGGTTCTGGCACTATGTCACCGACATGGAACGGGCTGAAACACAACGTTACCTGGAAATGTTTTATGCCTTGCAGTTCCGGCCGCTGGCGGAGAAATTGCAGGGTCATTAACCACGCCGGGTGGCGGATTTGCAATAGCGCAAATTCTATTCCCGTTTCGGGGTGCAGATTTCCCGCGCTTCAGCCTTCCTCCAGGTACTCACTCAGTATCCGATGTTGTGAATCCACTTCCTTTTTCACCGCTTCCTCGACACCGGCAAACCCGGGGTATTCTCCTTCGTGCTGGATAGCTGAACAGGTGCGTGCCATCTGGCAATACATGGCAGCCCTGTCTGCCACATGATGCGTGTGCGCCTCATGATAGGTGGGCGCAAGGCAAACCATACACGCCTCTGCAACGAAGTGCGCTGCCTGCTTGGCGTAATCCAGTTCTGAAAAGTGTGATCTTGGATGTGTTGCAACGTAAACAGCGTGTACCCTGCAGTAGGCATCATTCAACTCGTCTGCTGCAACCCCCGCTTTCCCGGCAATTTCCTGACCACTTTTTACCCGGGAGTCATCCGTCAAATCCAGCACATTGGCAACAAACCGGGCACCCACCTGCCTCTGCTGGGCAAGCGACAGGGAAGATAATGATTTCATGAAGTCTTCACCAGTTGATATCTTTGGCATAATCCTTTCTCCTTCAGTAGACGCAGGAACAGGCCCTGGGCGAAATATTGCTGATTCCCGGGCCTCGGCCGGCGCCTCGGGAGGGCACAGGGCCGAAACCGGCATGTAGCCCCCTTTCCTGGAGCAACAGCAGACGCTCTGGATTTTCCATGAATTATTTACACACTTGTATGATATTCGTCAAAGCACCGCCATTGCCACCTCGTAATTCCTTCAGCTCAAACCTCACTGAAGTCGTATAAACTGTACAATAAGCGTACTGACCAAAGCACATGGCTGCGAAACCCGTGACAAATATCTGGCATCGTATGTTTGGAAAGTCAATCGAATCCCGGGGCTTCGTTCTGGCGCTCGGCGGTGGCGGAGGCCGGGGGCTTGCCCATTTGGGCGTGCTTGAAGCGCTGGAGGAACACGGGCTGAAACCCGAGGCGATTATCGGCACCAGTATCGGCGCCCTGTTCGGCGCAATGTATGCACTTGAGCCCGACATTAAACTGATGCGTAGCCGTGTCGAGGCATTACTGCATTCAGAAGCATTCAGCCGGCTGGAATTACCACATCTTGCCGAAGCCGAAACCGCCGACCACACCTGGTTAGGCAAGCTCACTGCGGCGGCCAGACAATCCGTGCTCTACGCCCGCGCCGCCAAGGGTGTCGCACTGACCGATACCGGGGCACTCCTGAACCTTGTGAAAACTCTCTGTGAAGGGAAAGAATTCAGCGATATCCGGATACCACTGTTCGTCACCGCGACCCACTTTCCAAGCGGCGAAATCGAGATCTTCTCCAAAGGCGACCTGCCACGCTCTATCGCGGCCAGCATGGCAATACCGGGCGTATTCGAACCCATGGAAATTAGCGGTCAGCATTTCGTGGATGGCGGCCTGGCCTGTGAACTTCCGGCCAAGGAAGCAAAAATGGTTACCAAACCCGGGCAACTGGTCGTTGCAATCAACGTCGGCGGCCGACCCAACCCGGATCTCAGACCGTCTACAGTGATCGCGATGCTCGACTGGGCAATCAGGATTAAATCGCTGTACCTGCGCCAGTACAAAGCCCAATTTTCCGATCTGCTGATCGAACCGGTGACCGGCTTCCGACAGTGGGCCGATTTCTCCCGACCTGACCAGGAAATCGAGCGCGGCCGGCAGGCGGCGCTGGAGAAAATGCCTGAGTTATTGACGCGGCTCGGGCTTGACAGCTAACCCTGTCATCCTGTGTTGCCTTGAGCGCGTACGACCAGTACATCGCAGGATGCCGTGTGCGCGACGCCTTCTGCGGTTGAGCCGAGTAAAGCGGTCAGACCGTGCTGACCATGGGTCGCGACCACGATCAGATCAATGTTGTTTTGCTTCGCATACTGCACGATTTCCCGCTTGGCCGAGTGCGGACTGAAGCGGACCTCCTGAGCAGCCTCCTCATTATCCATGCGCTTTACCAACTCGTTGAGCGAAGCGCGTGCCCGATGCTCCCGGTACACCGCCGGATCCACATCCTCGGGCGTGATGGATTCATTGGACCTGTCGATCGGAAAGTACTCCACCACATGCAGCAACGTCAGTCGTGCAGCGTAATATTGTGCCAGTTCCAGCGCCCGCTCAGCGGCTTGTTCACTGTAGCCGGAAAAATCCGTCGCACACAAAATATGCCGGTAACCTTCCATTACTGCCTCCTCGATTTTACGACGCTTCGGGAAAAACTGACGGAAAAATATAACGGATTCGTAACGAGAGAGATAGCTTTAGATTTACGTGGAACAGCGGGGAAAAGCAAGGGTGAATGCAGTTTACCGGTAGACTATACTTAACAGGTAAACCCTTACTCGTATTCCCGGGCGCAAGGGAAGTCGTTTTACAGTACCGCCATGACTGTTTCCAGCCCGGCGGTATAACCAGGGGGATGCGCGCCGTTGCCCGATACAACGCTTGTAAAAAATGAGTCCATCCCGATCGGCGTCATCACCGAAGTCCACGGTCCGGTAGTCGTCATCACCTGCAGCCAGCTGCCTGCCCTGCGCCAGGCGCTGTACACCCGGATGAATCACGAAACCTATTTGTTCGAGGTTCACCAGCACCTCGATGAACAGCGTCTCCGCGCCATCACGCTCCACCGCAGCGCCGGCCTGCGCCGTGGTATGCCGATCTACGATACCGGCGCCCCGCTCCATGTTCCCGTATCGCCGGCCTGCCTGGGTCGACTGTTAAATTTCTTTGGCGAACCGCTTGATACCGGGGACCCGCTGACGAAGAAAGAATTCCGTAATATCCACGCGCGACCCGTACCCCTTAACGAGGTTGTCGGTGTCGGCCAGGTGCTTGAAACCGGCATCAAGGTCATCGACCTGCTATGCCCGTTCGTCAAAGGCGGAAAAACCGGCCTGTTTGGCGGTGCCGGCGTGGGCAAGACTGTGCTTATTATGGAATTCATGCAGGCGGTAGCCAGGCTGCACAAGGGTGTGTCAGTCTTCGCCGGCGTAGGTGAGCGTATTCGCGAAGGGCATGAGCTGTGGCGCGAAATCGACAGGGCCGGTGTGCTGCCGCAAACACTGATGGTGTTCGGGCAGATGGACGAATCGCCCGGTGTACGTTTTCGCGTCGGGCTGTCGGCGCTGACTTACGCCGAATACCTGCGCGACACCCTGCATAAAGAAGTGCTGTTCGTCATGGATAATATCTTCCGCTTCGTACAGGCGGGCAGCGAGGTCTCGAGCCTGCTGGAGCGTATGCCGGCCACGGTCGGCTATCAACCCACCCTGACCACCGAGGTGGCAGAGATGCAGGACCGTATTTTGTCGACACGGCAAGGGGCGATTACCTCGGTGCAGGCGGTGTACGTCCCCGCGGACGACATGACCGATCCGGCCGTCAGCACCATTCTAAGCCACCTGGACACAACGGTCATTCTGTCCCGCACCCAGGCCGGCAAAGGTATCTACCCGGCCGTTGATCCCCTGCAATCGACCAGCAAGCTGATGGATCGGCACACGCTGGGCTCGCGCCACTATACGGTCGCCGAAGGCGTTCGCGAGCACCTCGCCCGCTACCGGGAGCTGGAAGACATCATCACCATGCTGGGTATCGAGGAACTTTCTGCCAGGGACCGCATGGTTGTCATGCGCGCGCGCAAACTGCAACACTATCTCACACAGCCGTTCCGGACCACCGCATCACACACCGGGATCAAAGGTGTGTCGGTGTCTCTTGAACGCACCCTGAAAGACTGCGAAACCTTTCTCCAGGGGGGCTACGATGAGGTGCCCGAGGATCGCTGTTACATGCGCGGCACGATGCAGGAAGCGGGGCAATGAATAGCTTTATCCTGTTACTCCAGGATGCCTCCCGTTCCGAGCGTATCGAGGGTGTAAATTCCTTCGTTGGAGAAGATGCATCCGGCAGCTTCGGCATCCTCGCCGATCACAGTCGCATGATGACAACGCTCGTTATCGGGCTGGCGCGCTTTCGCATCGGCGATACAAACTGGCAATACCTGGCGATGCCGGGCGCCGTGCTCTATTTCTTCAACAATGAGCTTACACTCAGTACACGCCGCTACCTGCGCGATGCTGATTACACGCGCATCAGTGCAGCACTGCAGGAGCAATTGCTCGCCGAAGAAGAACTGTTGCGCGCGACCCGGGAAAGCCTGCGGCGCATGGAGGAATCGTTACTCAAACGCCTGTGGGAACTGGGCCACAAAGGTGGATAGCCACATGCAACAGCATCATGATGAACTGCGAAAACGGGTAGAACAACAGGCGCAACGCATGGAGAAAGCGGACCGCGAGCGCTCCACTCTGATGTCGCAGACAATTTTTATCGGCACGCTGGGCCTGGTATTTGTGTTACCGGTAGTGGGCGGCGCGTACCTGGGGAACTGGCTTGATAGCCTGGTAGCAGGCTACTCCATCCGCTGGACCGTGAGCCTGATCCTGCTGGGCGTTATCATTGGCACGTTCAATGTTTACTTTCTTATAAGAGAATAGCGAGAAATGGAAGACATCGACATTCTTGCCAGCGTAGTATTTCAAATCGGTCCGGTTGCAATCACCTCCACCGTTATCACCACCTGGTTGTTAATGGCAGTGCTCGGCCTGTTTGCCTGGATAACCACCCGGCATTTAGCCACGCAACCAGGGCCACTGCAGACGGCCCTCGAAGGCGTGGTTGCAAGCATTGAACAGGCTGTCGCTGCTGTCGCGCCCCAACAGGCGCAGCAGTTGATGCCTTTTATAGGAACGCTCTGGATATTCCTGGTGATCGCCAACCTCAGCGGCCTGATTCCGGGTGTGCATTCACCGACGCGCGATCTGTCCGCCACCGCCGCGCTGGCGATACTGGTGTTCCTGTCGGTGCACTGGTTCGGTATCCGCACCCAGGGACTCAAACGCTATCTGCGTCACTACCTGACACCCAGCCCGATCCTGCTGCCGTTTCACCTGATCAGTGAAGTCACCCGCACCATCGCACTGGCGGTACGTCTGTTTGGCAATATCATGAGCCTGGAGATGACGGCTTTGCTGATCCTGCTGGTCGCCGGCTTTCTGGCACCTGTCCCTATTCTTATGTTGCATATTGTTGAGGCACTGGTTCAGGCCTATATCTTTGGTATGCTGGCACTGATCTACGTCGCCGGAGGTTTACAGTCCCAACAACTCCGGCAAAAGACAAAGGAGTAAGCTATGCCCGATCTGTCCACCTTTACCCTGGCTTCTACGGTCGCTGCGATCATCGGGATTGCCCTGGGAGTCATGCTCCCGGCACTCGCCATGGGCCGCGCCATTGCACACGCCCTGGATGCCCTGGCGCGACAACCGGAGGCGGAACGTTCCATCATGCGAACGCTGTTTATTGGTCTGGCGATGATTGAATCGCTGGCGATCTACGTACTGGTCGTGGTACTCATCGTGCTGTTCCGCAACCCACTGCTTGAATATTTACTCAAGTAGCAACGCATGATGCTTCGCGGCAAGCCGGCAAACATGATGCAAGGTGCCAGACGTTGGAGCTGAACTGGTCGACCTTTATTCTCGAGATCCTCAACTTCCTGGTTCTGGTCTGGATCCTGAAGCGCTTTTTCTACCGGCCGGTACTGAATGTCCTCGCCCGGCGTCGCGCCGGCATTGAAAAAATCCTGTCCGACGCCAAAACACTGCACCATGATGCCGAAGCCCTGCAGGCCCAATACCGGGGCCGACTGGCCGATTGGGAGCTGGAGCGGCAACAGGCGCGCGAACAACTCGTGAGAGAAATTGAAGAAGAACGTGCACAACGACTGGCTGCCTTGCAATCGGAACTGGAGCAGGAAAGAGAGAAAGCCCGGGTCGCAGAGGCCCGCCGTCAGTCCGATGCCATGCATAAAGCCGAAGAAACCGCTTTGATCCAGGCCGCCCGTTTTGCCTCCCGCGTGCTTGGACAGGTAGCCTGCCCGGAACTGGAAGAAAAACTGTTAGGCCTGGTTATCGATGAACTGCCACAGTTACCGGCCGAACAGATCGCCGCCTTGCGCAACAATCGAGGCCAAATACCTGAAACAATTGTCGTTGCCAGCGCTTTCCCGCTTTCGGACAGCCAGCGTCAGAAACTCAGGAAGGCGTTGATCGCAACGACCGGGACGGACCTCCCGCTACATTTCGAACAGGATGTTGAGATCCTGGCCGGCGTGCGCATCACTATCGGCCCCTGGGTGCTCGGCGCCAATCTCCGGGACGAACTCAGGAGCTTTGCGGAATTTGCCCATGATACCCGCTACAGCTGATGTAAAAGACAGTCTGCTCGAACGTCAGGCGGACTGGCTGGAACGCTACCGGCCTACCCTGCGAGTATCCGAGCGCGGCAGCGTTGTCTCGGTGGGCGACGGCATTGCCTGGATCAGTGGCCTCCCCTCCGCTGCTATGGACGACATCCTGAGTTTCGAAGATGGCAGCCGTGCCATGGTCTTCGATCTGACCGAAACGCTGATCGGTGCCGTATTACTGCACGAGACCAAAGCGCTGGGCGCAGGCACCCGTGTTGAACTCACCGGTCGCACCCTGAACATAGCGGCAGGTAACAGCCTGCCCGGACGCGTCATCGATCCCCTGGGTACGCCGCTGGATGGCGGTACGCGACCCACACACACCCGCTGGCAGCCACTGGAAGCCGCCTCACCGCCGATCGTGGCGCGCGATTTCGTCCATGAACCACTATATACAGGCATCAAGATCATCGACACCCTGATTCCAATCGGCAAGGGTCAACGCCAGTTGCTCATCGGTGATGAAGGCCTGGGACGCAGTTCGATCGCCCTGGATACCGTCATCAATCAACGTGGCAAGGACATCTATTGCGTCTACGTACTGGTTGGACAAAAGCGCTCCACGGTCGTCAGTACCATCGAGCTTCTGCGCGAATACGGTGCCCTGGAGTACACCACGGTCATCGTGGCCGAAGCCAGCAGTCTTCCTGGCCTGCAACACCTGGCGCCGTTTGCCGGTTGCGCCGTAGCCGAGTACTGGATGCAACAGGGGCGCGATACCCTGGTGGTCTATGACGATCTGTCCACCCACGCCAAAATCTACCGCGAATTATCATTACTGCTGCGACGTCCGCCGGGACGCGAAGCCTACCCGGGTGACATTTTTTCCGTCCACGCCCGCCTCCTGGAACGGGCCACCTGCCTGGATGCCGCCCACGGTGGCGGCAGCATGACCGCGCTACCCATCATTGAAACCCAACAAGGTGAAATCGCCGCTTACATTCCCACCAATCTGATATCAATTACGGATGGACAGATTTACCTGGAGCGGAACCTGTTTGCCGGAGGGTTCCGTCCTGCCATCGACATCCGCCGCTCCGTCTCGCGCATCGGCGGCCAGGCACAGCACCCGCGAGTGAAGGAAGAAGCAGGACGTATGAAACTGGATTATCTCCAGTTCCTGGAGCTGGAAGTGTTTACCCGTTTTGGCGCGCGGCTGGAAGCTTCCATGGAAGCGGCCATCCGGCGCGGACGCGTGCTGCGCGAGATCCTGAAACAGGAACGTTTTTCACCGCTTCCGGAAGCGTTTCAAATGGCCTGGCTGGTGGCTTTCAACGACAGCCTGTTCGACACGGTTGAGCTGGAATCCATCCCGCAACTGCTTGCTGACCTGGAAGGCGGACTGCAACACGCTTCCATGACACTCGACAGCCCCAGAGATCAATGGGAAAAAGCCGTGTCCGCCTGGCTGGCGCCGGTTCCAGGAGAGTCATAGTCATGCCAGGCCGCCGCAAGCTTGAGGAACATCGACGCAGTATCGGGGAAATCCGCGACATCATGAATTCCATGAAGCTGCTGGCACACATGGAAACCCGCAAGCTTGATCATCTTCTCGGCACACAGCATGCCGTAGTCAGCAGTATCGAAACCGTGGCGGCCGACTTTGTCAGCGCTTACCCTGAGGCAACATCAGCAATGCAGGCTGCGCAGGAAGTGTATCTGGTAATCGGTTCGGAGCGGGGATTTTGTGGTGATTTTAACGAGACCTTACTGCGCCAGCTGGAGCGTATCCAACAAGATAAACAGGGCAAGGATTTCCCCATTCTGGTCACGGCGGGACAGAAACTGCATACCTCACTGCCTGACGACCCGCGTGTCGCTGCGCGACTGGATGGCGCCGGTGTAGCCGAGGAAGTGGCGGCGGTTTTGACGCGTGTTGTCGACACACTGGCGGCACTGCAAACACAATACGGAGCACTGACCCTTTATGCACTTTATCACGCAGTTGATGACGACACCCTTGCCACACAACAGCTGCTGCCGCCCTTTCAGGACTACCTGGACAGACCGTCACGTTTTTCCCTTCCACCTGTATTGAATCTGAAGCCCACGGATTTTCTTATCGAACTGTCGGACCATTATCTGTTCGCAGCCTTGCACGAGATTTTCTACGCCTCACTCATGGCCGAGAATCAACAGCGTGTCCAGCACCTGGAAGGCGCGGTCAAACACCTGGATGAGGAATCCGACGAGTTGCGCCGTCAATCCAACGCCCGGCGCCAGGAAGAAATTATTGAAGAAATAGAAGTGATCCTGTTAAGCGCGGCGAGTCTGGCGGAAACATTGCCGAAAAGACGATAATTTGAGTGTTGCAGAAAAACCCGATCAGGATTATTACTATGCAACCCCCACAGGAGAGTGTCCCGATGGATAGACCAATGAATCACACGAAGCATGCCCTCTCTACCATCCTCTGGATGCTAGTACTAACGGGAATACCGTCTGCCTCCCGGGCTGAAAATTTCAACGAGGCCGAGCGACTGTATGCCGATCATTGCGCGGTGTGTCATGGAGCAGACCGCGGCGGGTACATCGGACCGGCCTTGAACAGTGATCAAACCAGGCTCACCCGGGATCAGATCAGTGCCAGGATCCAGGAAGGAGGAGCCACAACCTTGATGCCGCAACATCCTACGTGGCCTGGAGAATTATCGCTCAGGAAAATAAATCTGCTCGCCTCGCTTATAGCAAAACGCCCGAAACAATCCATGTCCTGGGGATTGAACGATATACGCAACTCACTTGAAGTGCTTGTCGCCGATGAATCAACCTTGCCAAACAAACCGACCTACCCGATAGAAAACCTCGATGATCTGATGACTATAATGGCGCGTGGGCGCTTCGCCGCCGGGGATGAAGCCAAACTCGTGTTTTTTGATGGCAGAACCAATAAAAAGATTGGTGAGGTACGCACCGGATTTGCCCCGCACCTGATGGACTTTCACCCCAAACAGGAACGCTGGGCCTATGTTCGGGATGATGCCGGTTACATCCTGAAGATCGATCTTTACTCGTTAAAGATTGTTCGCAAAATACGGGCTGGATTGAATGGCACATCACTTGCGGTATCACGCGACGGGCGATACCTGGCCGCGGGTTCCTTCGTGCCCAATACGGCGGTGATTCTGGATGCCGCGACCCTGGAGCCACTCAAGTTGATGAAACTGCGCGGCATTGATCCGGACGGCAAGATGGTCGAGGCAGACTCGGGCATGATTACCAGTACGCCTTTCGCAGATGTCTTTGTGATCGCGCTCGAACAGGCCGGCCAGGTGTGGGTCCTGGATCTGAATAAACCTGACATGCCGGTCACCCGAATAACCGGCGTGGGCCGGCACCTGCACGATGCCTTCCTCTCGCCGGATGGCCGTTACGTCGTGGTTTCCTCATACGCTGACAATATCAACGCCGTCATCGACCTGGCCGAAAAACGTATTGCCAAAAAGATTCCTGCCGGGTGTCAGCCACACCTCGGTTCGGGTGCCGTGGTGCGGTCGAATAGCCGACTGCTGGGTATTGGTACTAATATCGGTTCACGCCCCTGCAAGTCTTATGAAGTCACCGTGTTTGACATGAGTACTTTTGAAGTGGTCAAGCGCATTCCTGTATTGGGCCCCACTGAATCACCCGCGGCACATCCCAAAGCGCCTTATATTGTGGTCGACATCGTTGGTACGGGGCCGAATGCGAGCAAGATCCAGTTCATCGACAAGAAAACTCTGAAAGTTGCCAAGACCCTGACTGTCGCAGGCACACTCGGTCATTCACATTTCCCGGAGTACACGGCGCGAGGTGATTACCTCTATGTCAGTTCCGGAATTGGTGGTGACCGAATCGCCGGATACGACGGTGACCGGCTGGTGATCTACGATGCGCATACACTGAAGAAAGTGAAGACGGTATCAATGGAGGTTCCCGCCGGTGTGTTTTCACATCTACGCGCGCGCACCGTGGTGGTGGGACTCGAAAGCCCACTGTAACGGCAAAGGCAACGAAGCCATGGGCTGATTTACAACCGCCCTGCGCACTTATTTGGCGCACAACTCGCCTGACTCGCACTATGTTTGCGCACATATCCGCATCGAGGACGTAGCGCACGATGGCATTTCTTAACTATTGGCCAGGGGAAAACCGCCAACCGGGTCGGTCATACCCTGCTCCGCGAGCCACACCCACGAGACACAAATAATCTAACGATTACCACCGGTTATCAATAATTCACCTCTGCCTGATAGTCACCGCCATAGGGTCACCCGCTCGATCCCTAATCACTTCTCCAGCTCCGAATAACCCTATCTGGCATAACGTTTGCTCTCCAGTATGCCCAGACCGGGCCTACCTGCCCGTTATTCCTGCACATGCCTCCAACCCGGTGCGGATCCGGCGTCACACGCTGAATCCCGGCATGCACAGGAGCGTATGAAACTTACTGGAGTGTTTGATTATGAGGCCGGCCTTGTTTCTGGGTATTCTGACCCTGCTTTTTGCATCCACCACATTCGCCGCAGCAGGTGGCTGGTGGGATTCCGACCAGCCGTCTGCGGCACAGGCCACGGCCGCCGCACCGGCA
>DRNU01000132.1 GCA_011374975.1 Gammaproteobacteria bacterium
CCAGCCGCGGACTTCGAGGATTCGGCCAACCCAGTTGTTCTGTGGCCGGCTGGGGAAGTATTTGATATCGGCATCGGGAATGCGGATGGCGAAGCGGCCTTCGAGGTTGATCCAGGTGGCGCCGCCGCCGTGGTTGACGCGCAGGACACGGCCCTGCACACGCTGGAAGCCGGTCGTGCGCAGGCCCAGGTCGCGGGACTGTTTTACTGTGTAGGCGGGGTGTTTCCATACCCCGGCGCCGGCTTTGCGTGCGCTTTGCTCGGCACCCTGGTAACACGGCAGGAAGTGGATATTGGGCGGGATGGCGATCATCCAGCCGAGGCCTTCGCGCAGCAGTTCGGCGCCCAGGTTCTCGCCGTCAGGTGTCCACAAGTTGGCAAGGGTGCGGCCGTAACGGTCCTTGCGGTCTTCGCCGTAGCCAAGGCGGACGCGGTTGCCGTGTCGGAACAAGAGTTGGCGCAACCGGTCGCGGGCGCGGATTGCCAGCGGCTGGGCCGGTTTGTCGTCGCGTGCCAGCTCCGGGGTGTTGATGCCGATGAGACGTATTTTGCGCTCGTCCGCCAGGATGACCGTGTCGCCGTCGGTGACGTAGCGGACTTTTACCTGCTCGGTGGCGGAGGGGGCGGTGCAGCTGTCGGCGGCAGCCGGTGCCAGCCACAGGGCGAGCACAAAAAAGGCGCCCACTCGGGGCGCCTTTTTTATCCAGCTCTGAAGCCGGGGCATCAGGCCGATTTCATACCGTACTTGCGGCGGAAGCGATCCACGCGGCCACCGGTATCGAGCATCTTCTGCTTGCCGGTGTAGAACGGGTGGCACTGGGAGCAGACTTCGATCGTCAGGTCCTTGCCCACCGTGGAGCGGGTCTTGAAGCTGTTGCCACAGCTGCAGGTTACATTAATGTCGTCGTACGCAGGATGAATATCAGCTTTCATGGGTTCTGCCTCAAAATACACCGGGCGGCGCGTCGACCATTTCAGGCGCCTGCCGAAAGGTCGCGAATAATACGGTAATCAGGCGGGCCGAACAAGCCCCATGACTCAGTTATCGCGCGAGACCGGCTGGAAATCCAGCACGCTGGCCTTCGGCGGCGGTTCGAATTCACCCTGGCCCACGCGTTCCAGGACTTCACGCAGCCCGCCCGGGCCGACCAGCGAGTCCCACATCATCTCGCTGAGCTTGATGCAGGCGGCCATCGGGTTGGCGGCACGGTCGCGCACCTGGTCGATTTTCCACTGCAGGCAGCGCATGCGCTGTTGCCTGTGCTCGGGCATGCTCTGGATCATTTGTTCAATGACCTCGGCGCGCCGGGCTTCAAAGGCTTCGGGATCGGAGCGGGCGAGTTCTGACCAGTTGTCGAAGTCGACCTGTGGTGTCCGGGTTTGGGCCTGTTCTGTTTGTAGTTCTGGCATAACGACCTCCGCCGAAAAATGCAGTGTGCCTGCAAGTGTTGTTGTTATCTGTGATACCGAGAATATCACAGGCGCCGGTGAGAGCCCTAGTTTGTGGAAGTAAAAATTTAACCTTATGAAAATTAAATGGAAATTTGAATAATACTGGAAAACAAAACCATCATTTATATATGGAAATAGCTGTTTTCTTACAGCTTGAGCCGCGTAAAAGGATGGTGTGTCAAATTTTCGGCAAGTCTTTTTCAATAACCTGCGATGTCTGCTGTCCGTGCTGTCAGATATATGGCGGACCAGGAGCCCGGCCGGCGCCGGGATGACAGTAGTGGTTGCCTAATTGGCGGAGACGGTGCGGTCGCGCGCCCAGTCGCGCAGTGCCTGCAGACGTTCTGCCATGACCACCGACAGCGGCCGGGTCTGGCGCAGTTCGGTCAGCAGGTGGTCGGTGCCCAGCTCGCTGTTCTGTTCTTTTGCCAGGTACAGGGCCGCGACCACGGCCTGCTCGATTTCGGCGCCGGAGAAGCCGTCGCTGGCGCCGGCCAGTTGCAGCAGGTCGAACTGGTGCGGCTGCCGGTCGCGTTTGCGCAGGTGGATTTCGAAAATCTGCACCCGGGTCGTGATATCCGGCAGATCGACGAAAAAGATTTCGTCCATGCGCCCCTTGCGGATCAGTTCCGGCGGCAGGTTGTCGATGCGGTTGGCGGTGGCGACCAGGAACACCGGCTTGTCGCGCTCCGCCAGCCAGGTCAGCAGGCTGCCCAGCACCCGCTTCGAGGTGCCGCTGTCGTAGTCGCCGCTGGCAATGGCTTTTTCGATTTCGTCGATCCAGAGGACGCAGGGCGCCATGGCCTCGGCGGTGCGCAGCGAACTGCGCAGGTTGCGCTCGGTTTCACCGAAGAACTTGTTGTACAGGGTGCCGAAATCCAGCCGCAGCAGGGGCAGTTGCCAGAGCCCGGCCACCGCCTTGGCTGCCAGGCTCTTGCCGCCGCCCTGTACGCCGACCAGCAGAATACCGCGCGGCGCGTCCAGCGCCGGGTCGGGCTCGAGGAAGGCGTGTTTGCGTTGCTCCAGCCAGCGTTTCAGTGCGTTGAGGCCGCCGACATCGCCGAATTCCGCGGTGTCCAGTTCAAACGACAGTGCGCCACCCTGGTCCAGCAGGCGGTACTTGGTCTGCATGATGTCGGGCAGGTCGGATTCGGTAATGGCGCCGTCGTCATGGATGGCGCTGCGGATCAGGCGCCGGGCGTCGGTTTCTGTGAGGCCGCCGAGCTGTTTGAGCAATTGATCCAGCGTCCGGTTATCGGTTTTTACTTTCTGGCCGGGGTGGGCGGCGGCCCAGTGCCGGGCTTCCTCGTTGACCCAGCGTTTCAGTGCCTCGCGGTCCGGCATGGAGAGGTCGAAGCGGGCGCTGAGGGCGTGCAGTTCGTCCGGCAGTTCGCAGGCGTGGCTGATGAACACCAGGGTGTGTGTCGCCTTGCCGTAGCCGAGCGCGATTTCCTTGAGCATGCGCACCAGGGTGGGGTCTTCCAGGTAGGGGTGGAAGTCCAGCAGCAGGTACAGTCCGGTGGTGCCGGTAGCCTTGATCTGCGCCAGTGCCTGGTCGGGCTCTTTGGCGTGTGCCTGGGCCTGCAGGTCAAGGTCGATGCGCTGCAGGCCGGTGGTGACCGACCAGCGCATGACCGGCTGGCCGGTGCGCAGGGCGAGGCGCCTGAAGACGTCGAGGGCGCGTTTTTCATCGCGGGTTTCGACGACGATGATGGGCACACGCGAGCGCAGCAGTATTTCCAGGTCATTAACACTTGATGTCATGGAGATGCATGGTAGCAAAACTCAGGAGAAACAGTTCGTCATTGCGAGCGTAGCGCGGCAATCTTTCTCGTCTGGCGCCAATCCCAAAGAGATTGCCGCGCTACGCTCGCAATGACAGTGTATTTTGTTCGGCTGAGACAGGGCTAAAGCTGTTCGGTTTTCAGGATGTGGTCGAGACGCAGTTCCAGTTGTCGGCCCTGGCGGTCTTCGCCGATCAGGAACTCTTCGCGGTTGCGGGTCTGCAGGTCGAGGGGTTTGAGCACATCGATGTGGTGTTGTCCGTCCGCGCCGCACCAGGAGATGCGCAGGCGGTTGCCGCGCAGGATGGCGAGTTCGTATTCGCTGTGCAGGCCACAGTCGATGGGGGTGTAGTCAGTCATCGTTACGGTTTACCTTTACGCCGAGCAGGTTGCCGTCGATATCGACTTCGGTGCTGATGTCGATCGGCTGGCAGCACACCGGGCAATCCTCGATATATTGTTGTCCGCCCATGCTGCAGTCCACGCTGATATCGAACGCTTCACCGCAGTAGGGACAATCGATCCGGGCTGCTTCAAGCATGTTCTGCGTCCTCCGGTAAAAAATATTCCAGCAGGTCGTTCAGGAACTGCCAGCCCCTGTCGGTGTGCTGAACCTGGTCGTCCTGCAGGGTGAGCAGGTCGTCGTGTACCGCCCGTTGCAGTGCCGGCAGTATACATTCGCGTGGCAGCCCGCAACGGGATTCGAATTCGTCCAGTGCAAACCCCGCGTTGAGGCGCAGGCGGTTGAGGGCAAACTCGAACACGGTTTCCTCCGCCGTCAGCTCGCGTTCACCATCATTGCACTGTGGTGTACCTGCCGCTGCCAGGTAGGCGCGCGGGTGCCGCTGTTTCCAGCGGCGCCGGATGACTCCCCCGCCGGCATCGGTGACCTTGCCGTGTGCCCCGGCGCCGATGCCCATGTAATCGCCGAAACGCCAGTAGTTCAGGTTGTGGCGACAGCGCTTCCCGTCCCGCGCAAAGGCGGACACCTCGTATTGAGTATAGCCGTGCCGGACCAGCTGTACATGGCCCTGCTGCTGCATGTTCCACCTGTGCTCGTCATCGGGCAGCGGCGGTGGGTGGGCGTGGAAGGCGGTGTTCGGTTCCAGGGTGAGCTGGTACCAGGACAGGTGCGCGGGTTGCAGCTCAAAGGCAGCCTGGAGATCGTCGACCGCCTGTGCGATACCCTGTTGCGGCAGCCCGAACATCAGGTCCAGGTTGAAATTGTCGAAGCCTGCGTTACGCGCCGCCTGTGCCGCGCGCAGGGCCTCGTCCGCGTTATGTATCCGTTCCAGTGCCTGCAAGTGTGCGTCGTTGAGGCTCTGGATGCCGATCGACAGGCGGTTTACGCCGGCCTCGCGGTAGCCGGAGAATTTCGCCTGTTCCACCGTTCCCGGGTTTGCTTCCAGGGTGATCTCGGCCTCGGGACTGAGCGGCAGACGTGCGCGCACGCCGGCCAGCAGGCGGTCGATGGCCGCGGCTGAAAACAGGCTGGGTGTGCCGCCGCCCATGAACACCGTCTGTACAGTGCGGCCCCATACCGCGGGCAGTTCCTGTTCCAGGTCTTTCAGCAAAGCATCGACGTAGGCGGTTTCGGGTACTTCGCCGCCGATAGCGTGTGAGTTGAAATCGCAGTACGGGCACTTGTGTACGCACCAGGGGAAGTGAATGTACAGGGACAGGGGTGGCGGGGCGGAGAAGCTGAACCGCGGGTTTCCGGCCATCATTCCCGCAGTGCGGCAACCAGTTGTTGCAGTGCCTGGCCGCGGTGGCTGAGGTGGTTCTTGAGCCCGGGTTCCAGTTCGGCCGAGGAACACTGCTGCCCGGGGACGTAGAACACCGGGTCGTAACCGAAACCGTTATCGCCCTGGGGGGCGCGCAGGATCCGGCCTTCCCAGGTGCCCTGGAAAATACGCGGCGTGGGGTCGAGCGGGTGGCGCATATAGACCATCAGGCACTGAAAGCGTGCGCTGCGTTGCGCATCATCGACATCCCTGAGCGCCTCCAGCAGCTTTTCGAGATTCTGCTGGTCGCTGGCGCCGGCACCGGCGTAGCGCGCCGAATAGATGCCGGGTGCACCGTCCAGTGCATCCACTTCCAGGCCCGAGTCATCGGCAATGGCGGGCAGGCCGGTGTGCTGTGCGGCGTTGCGCGCCTTGAGGATGGCATTTTCCACGAAGGTCAGGCCGGTTTCCTCGATCTCCGTGACCTGGAATTCGGACTGCGGGATGACTTCGAACTCACTGCCGTCCAGCAGCTGGTTGAACTCGCGAACTTTCCCGGCATTATTACTGGCCAGTACGATGCGCTGTGTCATGGGGTGTCAGCCGGCCAGCGTGGTCTGTTGCAGCGCGCACAGTTCGGCGATGCCTTTTTTGGCCAGCGCCAGCATTTGCTGCATTTCATCTTCGCTGAAGGGGTGGCCTTCCGCCGTGCCCTGAACCTCAATGAACTGGCCGCTGTCGGTCATGACCACGTTCATGTCGGTTTCCGCGTTGGAATCCTCCGGGTAATCCAGGTCGAGGATCGGTGTACCTTTATAGATGCCCACCGAGACGGAAGCCACCGAGCCGGTCAGCGGGTTTTCCTCAAGGGTGCCGTCGGCGACCAGTTTCTGCACCGCCTCGGCCAGCGCTACGTAGCCGCCGGTAATACTCGCGGTGCGGGTGCCGCCATCGGCCTGGATGACATCGCAATCGATCGTAATGGTGCGCTCTCCGAGTTTTTCCATGTCCACCACGGCGCGTAGTGAGCGGCCGATGAGGCGCTGGATTTCCATGGTGCGGCCACCCTGCTTGCCACGCGCCGCCTCGCGGCCCATGCGCTGGGTGGTGGAGCGCGGCAGCATGCCGTACTCGGCAGTGACCCAGCCCTGGCCCTTGCCACGCAGGAAGGGCGGCACGCGGTCATCGATACTGGCGTTGCACAGGACTTTGGTATGGCCGAATTCGACCAGTACCGAGCCTTCGGCGTGCATGGTGTAGTCGCGGGTCAGGGTGACCTGGCGCATCTGGTCGGGTGCGCGGTTGCTGGGACGCATGTAATTTCCTTCCGGGAGTCTGAACTGGCGGGCATTATAGCGGAGGGAGGCGGTGCGTCACTTTTTCATTTCAGAGGCGTATTCCAGCATGGCGCGGTGGATGTCGTTGATCGCTTCCTGCAGCGGGTCATTTTCCTGATTGGCGGGAAGTGCAGCCGCGGTTTCCGCCAGGATGGCGGCGGCCGGGTCGGCCTGCGTTTGCATGCCCGCCGACAGCCAGCGCAGACACACCAGGCTGATATTGTCGCTGTGCGGGTAGCTGGCGAGTTCTGCCTCGTCGGTGAGCAGATTGACGGTATGTTCCAGGTCCCCGTCGGCCGGTAATTCAGCCAGCCTGTGCTCGGGAAGTGCTGACCACAGGCCGTCCGAGCACAGCAGCAGCATGTCGTTTTCCTGCAGCGTGGCCTGGTCGAAACTGACTTTCGGCAGTTTCAGGCCCCCGCCCAGGCAGCGGCTGACGCTGTTGCGCAGGGGGTGGCTGTGCAGCTCATCTTCAGTGATGACACCGCTTTGCAGCAGTTCCTCCACCGGCGTGTGGTCGCGGGTGCGGGTCAGCAGCGTGCCGCCGCGCAGCAGGTACAGGCGGCTGTCGCCGGCGTGGGCCCAGCAGGCCTGGTCGTCCTGTACCAGGCAGGCCACGCAGGTGGTGCGCGGGTTGACCGGCGGGTCGGCGGCGCGCCCGGCATCGACCACTTCCAGGTGAGCGGCGTGCAGTGCCTTGCGCAGAAATTCCTGTGGCTTGTCGATGCGGCCCTGCTGCGCCATGAAACTGCGGCTGAGGCTGTCGATGGCGGTTTGCGCGGCCAGCTCGCCGCGGGCGTGGCCGCCCATGCCGTCCGCCACCACCAGCAACACGCGCCCGGCCTTTTCCAGCACCAGGCAGCGGTCCTGGTTGTTGCTGCGGTTTCCCAGCCGGTTGGTGAGCGCGGTGACGGTCTTCACATTCAGCTCCTGCCCAGCAAGGTATCCGCCAGCCAGCCGAAGGCGGAGCGTGGTTCTTCCGGTTCCGGCACGGTGTCGGCGGTCAGCGCGTTGCGAAACTCGGCCACGCTTTGCGGTCGCAGCAGCGGGTCGACTTCCATCGCCCAGTCGATGGCGCGCAGCAGGTTGTCGGCATAGCGCCCGCGGAAGGCGAACTGGGCCGGTTTCAGGGTGTCGTGCTCGTGGCGCTTGCGGGCATTGACCGGGGGCAGGCCATCAATACAGGCGCGCATGGTGGCGCCGATGGCGTACAGGTCGGTCCAGGGGCCGACGTAACCGCGGTTGTCGTACTGTTCGATTGGCGAAAAGCCGGGGCTGATGATCTGGCCGGGCTGTTCCTGGCGGCTCTGCGGAAAACCGTGCACGGCCCCGAAATCCAGCAGCAGCGGCTGACCGCCGCGCTGGATGTGGATGTTGCCGGGCTTGATGTCGAGGTGCAGCAGGTCGTTGGCGTGGATGAGGTCCAGGCCGTCCAGCAGGGGCGGAAATACGGTGCGCAGGAAAATCTCGCTGAGGCCGCCGCGCCGCGACTGCAGGTAATATTGCAGGTTCTCGCCTTCCTGGTATTCCATAACCATGTACACCGTGCCGTTGGCCTGGAAGAAATTGAACACATCGACAATGTTGGTGTGCTTGAGGGTGGCCAGCGTGCTGGCTTCCTGGAAGAACAGTTTGCGGCCACGCTTGAAACGGCCCTCGGTGCGCTCGTTGCGTGCCCGCACCTGGCCGTCGCGGCCGCGCTTGGCGAGCTTGTTGGGGATGTATTCTTTAATGACGACCAGGCGGTCATTGTTGAGCTGGCGCGCACGGTACACCACGCTGAAGCCGCCGCCGCCCAGCGTTTTTTCCAGTGTGTAGCCATCCAGGCAGGTGCCGGGCTTTAAACTGTCTAGCTTTTTAGCCATGATCCTCTAGACTGTCGCCCTTTGGGATTGGGGCACAATTGTGAAATCCTTCACAAAAACAGGTTGTTGCAAAATGTATTTAGCGGCAGGTAAAGCGGGTGACTTGAGATGATGCGCAGCATGACGGCTTTTGCCCGGGTCGGCGGTGAAAAAGCCGGCGCCGAGCTGACCTGGGAGCTGAGATCGGTCAATCACCGCTACCTGGAGGTCTTCGTGCGCCTGCCCGAGGAACTGCGCGCCCTGGAGCCGCTGGTGCGGGAGCGGGTCGCTGCCCGGCTGGGGCGCGGCAAGCTGGAATGCGGCCTGCGCTGCCGACTGACGCCGCAGCTGGCAAGCGGCCTGGAGCTGGACCAGGAGCGCCTCAGGGCGGTACTGGATGTCTGCCGCGAGGTTGAGAAACGCTCTTCCGAAGCGCTGTCACCGGGTGTCATGGAGCTGTTGCGCTGGCCGGGCGTGGTGCGCGATCCGGAGCCGGAGACCGCGCCCTTGCAGGAATATGCGCTGCAACTGCTGGACGAGGCGCTGGACCAGCTGGTGGCAACCCGTGAGCGCGAGGGTGCCCAGATCAAGGCGCTGTTACTGGCGCGCCTGGATGGCATCGAACAGCAGGTGCAGAAGGCGCGCCAGCGGTTGCCGGAGGTGCAGGCGCGTATCCGCGACAAGCTGACGGCACGGCTGGCTGAGCTGGAGGCGAAAGTCGATAACGACCGGCTGGAGCAGGAGCTGTTGTTCCTGACGCAGAAAATGGACGTGGACGAAGAGCTGGACCGGCTGGACGGGCACGTGGTGGAAGTGCGGCGGGTACTGGAACGCGACGAGCCGGTGGGCCGGCGGCTGGATTTCCTGATGCAGGAGTTCAACCGCGAGGCGAATACGCTGGGCTCGAAATCGGCAGACAGTGAGACTACAGCCGTGTCGGTGGAGCTGAAAGTGCTGATCGAGCAGATGCGCGAACAGGTTCAGAACGTGGAATAACGGGTCAGTTTATGTCGATAGGTACCTTATATATCATCTCCGCCCCTTCCGGGGCGGGCAAGACCAGCCTGGTCAAGGCGCTGCTGGAGCGTTTGCCGGGGGTGTCGGTGTCGGTGTCACACACCACGCGGGCCGCGCGGCCGGGGGAGCAGGATGGTGTCGATTATCATTTTATCGACCGGGACGGCTTCGAGCAGCGGGTCGCGGCAGGCGAATTCCTGGAGCATGCCCGGGTGTTCGATAATTATTACGGGACGCACCGCGCCACGGTGCTGGAGCGCCTGGACGCCGGCGAGGATGTGATCCTGGAGATCGACTGGCAGGGTGCGCGGCAGGTCTACGCGGCACTGCCGCAGGCGGTGCGGGTCTTTATCCTGCCGCCCAGCCGCGAGGCCCTGCAACAGCGGTTGCAGGGACGCGGCCAGGACAGTGACGAGGTGATCGCGCGGCGCATGGCGGACGCGGTCAGCGAAATGTCGCACTACGACGAGTATGACTACCTGATATTCAACGATGATTTCGATATCGCGCTGAATGAGCTGGAAGCCCTGTTCCGCGCCCGGCGGTTACGCATCGAGGCTCAGAAACAGCGCTATTCCCGTGAATTGAAGGGGTTGCTGGAACCGCAGGGCTGATTCGAGTACACTTGCGCGCCCGATGAACCTGAGCACAACGGATCCGATATGGCACGTGTCACAGTAGAAGATTGTCTCGACAAGGTTGATAACCGCTTCCAGCTGGTGCTGGTAGCCACCAAGCGTGCGCGGCAGCTGGCGCGCGGAGCCGAGCCGTTCGTCGACTGGGAAAATGACAAGCCCACGGTGGTGGCGCTGCGCGAGATCGCGGAAGACTATGTCACGCCGAAGATCCTCGACGAAGTGCCCGAGGAACAGCTGGCGGCGGAAGAAGCCATGCCGCTGCCGGAAGGTGTCGCCCCTGCGTCAGAGCAGGAACCGTCACCGGAACCGCCTGTCAGTGCACCGCAGGGCGAGGGCAGCCCGGAAAGCTGATTTCCCGGCCAGTCCGCCGCAGACCCATACCCGGCCGTTTCAGCGTCTCGCTGAAACGGCTTTTTTGTTTGCGGGGGATGGAAATTCGCCTATGATCGGTCGCATGGCAAGCCCTGCACCCGTCTCCGAGACCGATGAATCACGCTTTCTGATCAGCGATCTGTGTGATTTGCTCGAATCCTACCTGGATACCGAACAGGTCCGGGAGATCTACCGTGCCTACCTGTTCGGCGCCGAGGCGCACGAGGGGCAGCACCGTGTCTCCGGCGAGCCCTATATCTACCACCCGATTGCCGTGGCGCGCATCCTCGCCGAAATGCACATGGACCCCGAGAGCATCATCGCCGGCATGCTGCACGATGTCATCGAGGATACCGGCACGCCCAAGGAAGTGGTCACCAGCGAGTTCAGCGAGGAAGTGGCGGAGCTGGTCGACGGCGTCAGTAAACTTACCCAGATCAAGTTCGAGAGCCAGGCCGAGGCGCAGGCCGAGAACTTCCGTAAAATGATGCTGGCCATGGTGCGCGATATTCGCGTCATCATGGTCAAGCTCGCCGACCGCCTGCACAACATGCGCACGCTGGGCGTGATGCGCGGTGACAAGCGGCGCCGCATCGCGCGCGAGACACTGGACATCTATGCGCCCATAGCCAACCGGCTGGGCATGAACCAGATCCGCCTGGAACTGGAAGACCTGGGCTTTGCCGCGCTCTACCCGATGCGTTACCGGGTGCTCAATGAAGCGGTGAAACGGGCGCGCGGCAACCGCAAGGAAATCCTCAACAAGATCGAGTCTGCTATTCAGCAGCGCATGCAGCAGGAGCTGATCCGGTGCCGCTTGCTCAGTCGTCAGAAACATCTCTACAGCCTGTACAAGAAGATCCGTGACCGGGTGGGTTCCTTTAACGAAGTGTTCGATGTATATGCTTTCCGTATCATCGTTGACAACGTGGACACCTGTTACCGCGTGCTGGGCATGATGCACAGTCTTTACAAACCGGTGCCGGGTAAATTCAAGGACTACATTGCGATTCCCAAGGCCAACGGCTACCAGTCGTTGCATACCGTCCTGTTCGGGCCCTACGGTGTGCCTATCGAGGTGCAGATCCGGACCGACGACATGGAACGCGTTGCCGAATCCGGTATCGCCGCCCACTGGTTGTACAAGAGCAGCGACAAGGGCAGCGGCAACAACGCCCAGGCGCGTGCGCGCGAATGGTTGCGCAAACTGCTGGAGATGCAGAGCCACGCCGGTAACTCGCTGGAGTTCCTGGAGAACGTGAAGATCGACCTGTTCCCGGATGAGGTGTACGTGTTCACCCCGGCAGGGGATATTCTTGAGCTGCCGCGTGGCGCTACCGCCGTGGATTTTGCCTACGCGGTGCATACCGACGTCGGCAATACCTGTATCGCCTCCAAGGTCGACCGGCGTCTTGCGCCGCTGCGCACGCCGCTGCTGAACGGCCAGACGGTGGAAGTGATAACCGCGACCGGCGCACACCCCAATCCTGCCTGGCTGAACTTTGTCACGACCGCCAAGGCGCGTTCCAATATCCGCCATTACCTGAAAAACCTGCAGAACGATGAAGCCATCGAGCTGGGGCGGCGCATGCTGGACAAGGCGTTGCACAACCTCCAGAGTTCACTGGCGGAGATCGGTGCAGAGCAGTTTGCAGGGCTGATGGAAGAGTGCGGGTTCGAGGACCGGGACACCCTGTATGCCGACATCGGCCTTGGCAACCGTATGGCGATGCTGGTGGCACGGCGCCTGGTGCCGCAGGAAGAAGGCAGTGAAGAAAAGCCGGCCGAGACCGGGAACAGCAAACCGCTGGCGATTCGCGGCACCGAGGGCATGGTGGTGCACTTTGCGCGTTGCTGCCGGCCGATACCGGGCGATGCCATTGTCGGCTTTATCAGCACCGGGCGCGGGCTGGTAATCCATACCGAAGGTTGCAACAACCTGAGCGACTTCCGCAGCCGGCCGGACAAGTGGATCGACGTCGAGTGGCAGCCGGATATCGAAGGCGAGTTCTCCGCCGAGATACGTGTCGATGTGACCAACCAGAAAGGCGTGCTGGCGACCATTGCCGCTGAAATTTCCGAGGCGGGTTCCAATATCGAGAACGTGTCTATCGAAGAGCGTGACGGGCTGGACACTTCGATGAACTTTACTGTCACAGTGCGTGACCGGCAGCACCTGGCGCGGGTGATGCGTTGTATCCGCAAACTGCCGTCAGTGATGCGCATCATTCGTAGCAAAAACTAGAGGAACGACTATGCAACGCGAGGTAATACAAACGGATAAAGCGCCGCAGGCGATAGGGACATACTCGCAGGCAGTGCGTACCGGCAACACGGTCTACCTGTCCGGGCAGATACCGCTGGTGCCGGAAAGCATGGAGATGGCGGAGGGCAACATGGAAGCGCAGATACGGCGCGTGTTCGACAACCTGTCAGCGGTTGCAGCGGCAGCCGGCGGCAGCCTGGACAACATCGCCAAGCTGAATATCTTTCTCACCGACCTCGGGCATTTCCCGCTGGTCAACCAGGTGATGGCCGAATACTTCCAGGAACCTTACCCGGCGCGCGCGGCAGTGGGTGTTGCCGCGCTGCCGAAAGATGCAGCGGTCGAGATGGACGCCATCATGGTGCTGAACGACTGAGCGCCTCACCGGACAAGGTGGCCACGCTCGATACCCTGCCGGTGTCGGTGTTGCGGGGCGTTGGGCCGAAGTCGGCGGCAAAGCTCGCCGCGTTCGGTATCGAGACGGTGCAGGATGTGCTGTTCCACCTGCCGCGCCGTTACGAGGACCGCACCCGTATTACCCCCATTGGCAGCCTGCGCTTTGGCAATCGCGCCGTGGTCGAGGCCGAAGTGCAACTTGCCGAAGTGAAGTTCGGCCGGCGCCGCAGCCTGCTGGTGCGGGTCAGCGACGGCACGGGTTCGTTGCTGTTGCGGTTTTTTCACTTCAACAAACTGCAGCAGCAGGGTTTCGTGCGTGGAGCACGGTTGCGTATCTACGGCGAAGTGCGGCGCGGACCGGCAATGCTGGAAATGGTGCATCCCGAATACCAGCGCCTGGCAGAGGGTGCGGCCGAAGCCACCGAAGAACGCCTCACTGCCATCTACCCGACCAGCGAAGGCCTTCACCAGCTCACCCTGCGCAAGCTCAGCGAACAGGCGCTGGACCTGCTACAGGAACAGCGGCTGCCCGAGTGGTTGCCGGATGCGCTGCGCGACCGGTTCCGGCTGGATGACCTGCAATCGGCGCTGCGTTACGTGCACAGGCCGCCGCCGGACGCAGATCTCGATGCGCTGGAGGCGGGGATGCATGCCACCCAGCAGCGTCTCGCTTTCGAGGAAATGCTGGCACATCATCTCAGCTTGCGGCGTATCCGCCTGCGTGCGCAGCGCCTGAAGGCGCAGGCGCTGAGTGGCCCCGGCACGCTGCGGGAAAAGTTTATCCGGTCATTACCCTTCCCGTTAACAGGTGCACAGCAGCGCGTGATCGAAGAGTTACTGCACGATTTGTCGGCGACGCACCCCATGATGCGACTGGTGCAGGGCGATGTCGGCTCCGGCAAGACCGTGGTTGCCGCTGCCGCCGCGGTACAGGCCGTGGCCAGTGGTTGCCAGGTTGCGGTAATGGCACCCACTGAATTAC
>DRNU01000133.1 GCA_011374975.1 Gammaproteobacteria bacterium
CGCGACCGGTTCGGTGGGTGCGGTCTTGTCCAGTTCGCCTTCATTATTCAGGTGGTATTGCAGGGCCTCAGGAAAACATTCCAGTGTGCGGGCGTGTTCCGGGTCTTCCTGTTTGGCGTCATCAATCGAGGCGTTTGGCTCACCGTAGACCATCGCTGCGATAATCCGGTCCTGCTTGCCGGTTTGTTTGAAATGCAGGATTTCCTGGTTGACGTAATAGCTCTGCACGGCACGCGGAGAGCACAGGACAATCAGGAAACGGGTGCGGTCCAGCGCTTGGGTAATCGAAGACGACAGGTTGGCATCGGCCGGCAGAGAGACCTCATCGCGGAACACCGGGTAAATGCGTTCAGGAATCGTTTCTCCACGCAGGTTGGTGGTGCCGATCAGGTCAGCGGGAATATCGTAGACTTCCAGTTGCTGGTGCAGCCAGGTTGCCCACTGCCGGTCTTCATCAGTGTTGTCCGCGTGGCGGTAGGAGATGAAGGCCAGGTAGTCCGGTATAGCCTGGTGATAGCTCGATGTTGGCTGCGGTTCCATGCGGCTCCAGTGGCGGTATGTCCGCCGGATTTATTTTTGATTATGTGTCCCCTAATATACCGCGTGGACAAGGAATAATAAATGCCCGTCTGCGGGTCGATGCCATACATGCATGGAAAAATACTGTGAAACTGCCTGTTATATTCACAGGGTTTGACATGCTGCCGGCATATCGACTGACGGGTCTTCAAGCCGGATTGGTGTGAAACGGGTTCTCATTCTCACGTGTGTCAGGCCGGAATAATGCTGCTATGGGAAATGCATTCCGGTTATCATGCGTCGATAAAATGAATATTAAAAACACAGACGAAAAAATTCTGACGCTGACAGCAGCTCGTGCCGATGTGCTGGATCTATGTAAAATGATTGATCTTGCTGCTTACATAGATCCCGTGATTCTGAATGTGGATGAGCAGGTTCGTTCCAGGCTCCTGCAACAGTTTATGATTTTCTCTGGTGAGCCTAAAGACACTGTTACGTTCAGGCTTGCACTGGATGAGCTGCACGATCTGTCGCAAATCCTTGAGGGGGTAAATGTCGTGGATACCGATGATATCTTTGACAAAGGCACGCGTAATATCCCTGCTGACCACAGAATGCAGTCTCTGACGGAAAACGTTACCGGTCTGTATGAACAGCTTTATGAACAGTTTCGCGTTTCATTTCAATAAAGGAGCCTGCAGATGAAAAATATGGTTGCGCCTGTTACACATTATAATTACCGGCATGCCCGCGCTGCATCGACGCGCCTTCTTTTCTGCCTGGTGGCAGCCCTGTTACTTGCATCCTGTCTCGCAGAAACAGACAGGCTGGCTGTATATGAGAACAATGTGCTGGAAGGGGCGCAGGTCGAGGAAATTGCGGGGTATTACAGCCTGATCGAACTGAATGGGGGGTTTGGCAGCCTGTCCCTGGTTCCGCGAAACGAACCGTGGCTTTATCAGCGGAACCCCGGGGCGCCGACCTCGCCAAATTCAGCCAGACAGGAGAACAGGCCGCTTTCCGCTGTTGATGTCAGCCTGAAAAGTGTCACCAGGTTTGATGACGGAAATGCGCTGGTGTTCAGGCTGGATGGCGTTGCCGTGCTTTCCGGTATCCCCGGGTCAGATCTTGTTCTGGCCAGTATTGCGGGAGAGACATTAAGTGTCCGGGATGAACAGGGCAAGATGACAGCGACGAGTGCACAACTAAACACCAGGAATATATTCTTTGTTTTCCAGCCGTCGGGGAAAGCCATAACGCTCAAGCTTTACCCGGAAAATGATAAAGAACTAAAACGTATTTTTGTCGAAACAGAAAACCCGCTGCCGACGGCCAGGCTGCTGGATGTTTTGAATGCCACTGCTGTCAGGGATTTTGCGACAGAGGATCTCCCGGTACTGGTCCAGTCAAGCCGGAAGCAGAGGGAGGCCATCGAGAAAGAGTTCGAGGCGGTTTCGTTGCGGGAAGCGGCCGCAAAATCAAGGTGATGCTGTTCCCTGAGCGGTGACTTGACAGGCGATCAATCTCAATTGGGCAAAACAGGAGATATCCAGTTGATGCCCGCCCGGTCATGCGGCAGAACGACGGGTTATATTCTTGTGGCAATCCGTGCATCCGGGCAGCAACGGCTGGATGCCGATGCCTCAACTTGCCCCAAGTTCATTCCCATGAATGCCATTCCCGGCTACAGCGAGATGCTGATAGAGGAGGCCGAGGTATACCCGACCTGAAAAAGATCAACCAGGCCGGCAATCACCTGCTGGCGCTTATCAATGACGTGCTTGACCTGTCCAAGATCGAATCAGGAAAAATGGAGGTCTACGCCGAGGATTTCGATGTCGATTCCCTGATTGACCAGGTCGCCGGTACTACGCAGCCCCTGATGGGCAAGAGCAATAACCGGTTCCGGATCGAACGTGGCGAGCGGCTCGGCAGTGCTCGCCAGGATCTTACCAAGCTGCGCCAGTCATTGTTGAATATGCTGTCCAAACGTGCACTGATTCCAGTGGTGTTTCCCCTGCCGGAGGAACGGCTGCTATATGTGCCTTTCCCGGTTCTTTGCCTTTCGTGAGAGACTGTGCCCACGCTTGCCGCGCGACCGGTCCGAACGTGCCGCCGGGTACCTGTCATCCCGCTCGGTCGGCAGGCCCTGACCTTTAGCGCCTGATCGTACTCGTGCGTTGATCTTTACGTTACCAGCCTCGGCATCGTGCAGGACAGCCTGATCGGCCCTGCGTTCATTTTGTGTTTTAGGGTGTCTGAAAACACTCATTGTCTTGCAGCCTGTTAGCGTAAATGGTTCAACGTCGCCGGGCACAGTCCATCGGGCAAGAGTATGCCGACCCGGTTCCACCCGGCATGCACAGGAATTCTGCCAGCGGGGCAGGGGGGAGGCAAGTGACAGCCTGCCCGGTATTCACAGGGTTTTCCCCTGTCTGGAGCAGCGCTCCGGCGTGTGGATGAAATGCGGTGAATGCTGCGATTGTTTTCACACGGTTTTTGCACTATGTTGGGGCCTTTATTCACGCGGTAATGCTGCACGTCACCAACCTGATCTGTCCCGATGCCGAAACAAAAAAAACAAATCCCTGACTGGTGGATTATAGCCGGCATTGCCATGCTCTCGCTGGTACTCGGTATGGTGGGTTTCTACCAGTACTCACAAGGAGAGCACGGCTCGCCGTTAAGCCTGCTGGACCTGCTGTATCTCTCCCTGCAACTCTTTACGCTCGAGTCCGGGGGCGTTCAGGGGCCATTGCCCGTCACCCTGGAGATGGCACGCTGGCTGGCGCCTTTTACCGGCGTTTTTGCCGCTATAAAAGGCGTGTTGTCACTGATTCACAGACAGGGGAAATCGCTGCTCAGGCTGAGAAATATCCAGGATCATGCCATTGTGTGCGGTGCCAGCCAGGGCGGAGTCCACATCGCACGGGAACTGGTGAAGAACGGTGTGAGTGTAGTCGTGATCGATAATACTCCGCCGGATGTATCACCCTACAAACCCGACCCCGGCATCATACAGGTCGCAGGCAATGTGCAGGACGCGGCAGTTCTGCAGCGCGCAAAAGTGCAGACCGCCCGTTATTTGTTCGCGGCCACAGACAGGGATGCCGACAATATCGGGGTTGTCCACGAGGCACACAGGATCGTGGGTGCCCGGGAACGTGAGCAGGACAGCTGCGTACTGGATTGTTACGCGCACGTGTCGGATCATCGCACCAGGGCGCTGTTTTATACACACCCGCTGTTTTCAGACAGCGGGAAGCGCTTCAATGCACAGGTCTTCAGCCTGTTTGACCGCGGTGCAAGGCTGCTGTTTGAATCCTTTGCACCGGACCGTTACCGGCCGATACAAGGCAGGGACGATTCGCCGGTCTCGATCATGATTTTCGGTTTCAGCCCGCTCGCAAAAAGTCTTGTCCTGCACGTTGCACGCATCGGGCATTACGCGAATGGCCGGAAGGTGGTTATTTCCCTCATCGATGAACAGGCTGCGCGGCAGACGGCCGCTTTATCACTGTCCACACCTGCGCTGGAGCAGCTCGTCGATATAAAACCGCAAGATCTCCCGATTGACGGCCTGTCTGCAGCGTGTTTGCAGGAGATCATCGCCAGCCCGGCGGATGTCATTTATATCTGTGCAGAATCCGATATACAGGCGTTCACGCTTGCACGCCGGCTGGTATCCCTGCCGGGGTATGAAGACATCCCGATTGTTGCAGCCTTGCTGCAGACAGACGCACTGACTGAACTGCTCTACGCGGACAGGCAGGCGCAACCCGATAATGTGGAACTGTTCTCCTTGCTTGGCAACACCGGTGATATGGAGCAGCTTATTGGCGAGCAACAGGATGAGGCCGCGAAAATCATCCATGAATTGTACCGCGAGGATCAATTCGGGCAGGGTGAGACTGTCGAGTCCAACGCCTCGCTCGCGCCCTGGGAAAACCTGCCGGAAGGCATCAAGGACTCGAACCGCGGGCAGGCTGACCACCTGCCGATCAAACTCCGCGCCATCGGGCTGTCACTGGATGATGTGCTGAATGCAGCGCAGGCCCCGGAATTTACCCCTGAACAGATACATACACTGGCTGATATGGAGCACCGGCGCTGGGTGGCCGAGAAGCGCCTGGCAGGCTGGCGGCCCACGGCCGGTGAGAAAGACAGCAAACGGAAACTGACCCCGCTGCTGGTCGATTTTGACAGTTTGCCGGACGCGGAAAAACGCAAGGATGAACGGGCGGTGGTCCTGCACAGCCTGCGCCTGATTGAAAACCTGAAGCTCAGGTCAGTTCAACCGCATGCGCCCGGTAGAGAACCTGCCAGTCGGTGACTTCTTCCAGCATCACCTGCGCCGCCTCTATGGCATGGTCACCGACCGCGTCGGCATAGTGCGTGTGGGATTCCGGCGTGATGCTGCGCAGGCGGCTGATCAAATTCTTTAAATACCCGGCTGTCGCTGCCGAACGCTCGGCAAGCCTTTCAAATTCACCCTGTACCGTAATTCCGTGCACGGCTGCAAGGAATGCCGGCAACGCCGCGACAAAAACGGCCACCGCCCAGGTGTAATAACGGTTCACCAGCGCGTCGTCCGGGTGCCACGGGAGGAGGTGCAGCAACACGCCGCCCAGTGTCAGGAAGAAGAGTGAAGCCATGATGCGATTCGAGATCCTGTCCCACGCAGAGTAGCGACCGTGCAATGTCCGGTGGTAGTGATGTTGCTGTTCCAGCCAGTCAGAACACATGGCATGTTGCACATGGCCCACGTATGCCCTGTCCAGGCGGGCAACGCGCTGTTTCGGGTCCGGGCCGGTATCCGGCACCAGGCCCCGGAAGGGGTGTTGGGAGCGTATAAAGGCTTGCAGGTACCAGCCCATCCAGGTATTTGCCGGGTCATACGCGTGGTGATGCGTTGCAGGTTTCAATAGCTGCGCGTTGCGTCCCAGCAGCGTCAGCCATTCAATATGCCGGAAAAATTCGGCCATAAACCGGTAGTCCACCGCCTTGCGTTGCCAGTCCCCCGCGCGGCTGGACTGGTAAGTAACCACGATAAGCAACAAGGCAATCAGCTCGATCACGGTGAAGACTTTCCCGGCATCACCGAAGTAGGACGAAATGGCAAGCAATACCGCGACCGCACCGAGCAGGTAGTTCAGGATAAAAGAGCCCCGGTAGATATCCATATAGTGGCAGGCAAGCGCGTTGACCGGCTCTTGTTGCAGCGCACAGGCCGCCTTCATTCCGGCAATAGCCTGCTCAGCGCGTGCCGCCGATTCGTGTGTCTTTCGCGTTGTGCCGGATCCGGCTTCCCGGCGCCCGGAGGCCGTGGCGAGTTTCATTATGCCGGCTGTCAGTTTCCATGCCGGTGCATAGAGCCGGTACAGCGCCCTTGCCCGGTTTCTGCGTGCGCCGCCTTCCTTCAGCAGCGGCTCGTCAAAAAAGCACTGCACACCCCTTACGCAAAGGGTTTTGTCTTCCTCTTGCGCTACAGCGGGTGACTGAGCCTTCCTGTAGGCAACCGGCAGCAGTACCGTTTCCAGTAACTCCTGGATGAGTGCATCGGTTACCGGAATGCTGTTTTCCTCAAAGCGGGTGAGCTTGCGAATCAGCGTGGTTACCTGCGGATTTTTTGTATCCAGGTGAATTACGGGAATCTGCCGCTGTACCGCAATCTGTGTTGTTTCCAGGGAGCCGCCGCTGTTGCCCTGTACGTCCGGGTCATAAAGCGCAATCAGGATATCCGTATGTTCCAGCAGCATGTCGGCCGCGGCCCGGTAGCCATCCCGGCGCCGGGTCGGCGTATCCGCGTGACAATCCAGTTCGATTACGACCGGGTCCAGCCGTTCATCGGCCACCAGCCGGTCAAACTGCTCCCGGCCGCTTTGGGTGGCAAACCAGTGTTTATAGGTGTCCAGAGGGAAGGGGATCGGGCAACTCAGCCTGAAGGGGAAGGGCAGGGTGCGCACCACGTCCGCCGCCAGCTGGTCTGCGCCTTCTGCCAGCGCATTGACCAGGGAATACTGTGCCGGCTCGGCCGCGTAAATAGCCTGTTTCGAAGGCTGGCAATGCGATACCCGGATAGTCTCGGTGGCCAGGCAGATTTTTGTCAGCAGCACCTCCAGTGTCTGCCTGACTAGCGCTTCATCAGCGCCGGACAAATCGCGGTTGCCGACAATACCGATCCTGAGGCCCAGAACGGGGGGGTTTATGTGGTTCATGATCCCAAACGATGTTAGATTGTTCTTGTATGACAGGGTAAGCCATCCGTAACAGGCGGGCAAACCGGATACCCGCGACAGCAAACAACAGAATAATACCAATGAAGCATCCTGTAGACAGCCTGGAAGACGCCATCGCCGGTACCAGCCATGATTTCCCGGGAGGAATCAGGACGCTGGCGGAAAAGATGTCTGTCAATCCGGGTACCCTGTATAACAAGTGTAACCCGGGCATGCCATCACACCGCCTGACACTGCAGGAAGCGGTGGACCTCATGCATCACAGCCAGGATGTGCGCATACTCGAAGTACTGTGCCGGGAGACGCACCACGCCTGTGTTCCACAGGCCCGGTTTCGCCATATCGGTGACATGGTGCTGTTCGATGCCTGGACAGCCGCGGACATGGAACACGGCAGAACGGCAGGGAGTATCCGCGAGGCACTCAGTGACGAGCGCATCGATGAAAATGAATACCGGGGTATCTGCGCCGAGATGTTCACCGATTTCGCCCGCGAACTCGAACTGCTGGACCGGCTGAACGCATTTTGCAACAACGCGTCCCGGCAACAGCCGCCTGTCAGCACGGACCTTAAACAGGCCGTCCTTGAAACCGTGCAAAAATATCCCGACGGACTGCCTCGCCTGGCACAGAAACTGGGCATGCGCGAAGTGGACTTACACAAAAAATCCAGCCCGGATTTCCCGGGGGAATGTCTGAGCATCCAGGATACGCTCAAACTGATGCTTGAAACCGGAAACTTCCCGGTACTGCACGCTGCTGCGCATTTCCTCAAGCATGCCTGCATTCCGATCCCCCGCTACGAGGGTGAAAACGATATGGCACTGCTTGACGCCTGGTCCAGCTGGAGCGACGAACGCGGCGATACGGTCACCGTCATTCACCAGGCGCTGACCGACGGTTCTATAGATCAAAAGGAACTGGCGGAGATCGAAGTGGAAATGTATCGGGATTTCGAGACCGAGCTGGCGTTGCTGGCGAGGCTGGAGTTGATGGTTCAGCGGTGAATCAGGATTAGCAGTATCATGCTCAGTTAAAGCCACCGATAAATGTGTTGCCGCGAAGGTCGATTGCGGTTCCCTGGGGGCTGTCATGATCTTGCGCCGCGGAACCGAATTGCCGGACCCAGATCAACTTTCCAGGCGTGTCGTATTTTGCCAGGAAGATATCCCCGGACCCCGCATTCTCTTGTTTCATACGGAGCGGTTTATTGGGTCAGGTTAATTTATAGCGCGTTTGCTGTATTTTCCGCGAATTCGCCCTGTATTTGACAGAACCAGGCCTGAACAATCCGTACTGCATCGGGCACCTCTGCGACAGGGAGTCAGGATGCTGACCCATACTGTGAATTATCTGCGGCTGGTCCATGAGCGTAATTTCGTTCCCTGTTCTGTAGTCAACAGTGCGTTGATCTTTTTGTAAAAGATATGCTCGTTTTCCCAGCCGACCAGAAAGATGATCTTTTCATCAGCTTTCAGGGCGGGAAGGTCAAGGGTGATGGTGCTGCCCGTACGCTGAATATAATTTTCTGCGAATAATTCCATGCCGTCCCGCATTAACCGGTAACCGATAAGTCCCTGGTGTTCCTTTTCGGAATGGGAAAATGCGATTCTCAGGGAAGCCGTAGATGAATAGTCAGTGTGAATAATCTCAAAACGCATAAACCACGGCGGAGAATGACGCGTTTTGTATTGCGGAAGTATCTTGAGGCGTGTTGTAAAAGGGAGAAGGCCATCAGGCTCCCTGTAATACGTGGCCGCCTGTAGTGGAAACGCCATGAAATACAGTATAAGGGCAGTGTAAATCTTCATCGCTTGACTCCATCTGGCTGACTGACTTTTCTGAAAAAATCCGGGTCCGCGAATACACACGCGGCGCTCCTGTATGCCTACCATGCCGTGTTGCCACCTGTTTTTTCAATGTGAAAACGCATGTGTCTCTCACGTTGTTATCGCACCTTCCGGTTTCTACACTTTGCGGCGTCAAATCAGGCTGCGTTGTGGAGATGTCTATGACTCTCAGGAGACCGTTATGGAAGCCATGTGGTGTCGTTCTCGTGCTGACCTTCAGTGCACGGGCGCTGTATGCGGACCCCGGACCTGAAAATGCTGATCAGGAAACATCAGGGCTGACGAGCGCTGTTGAAGATGCGGCAGAAGCGGCAACTCAGACCGCAATTCCCGAACACGGCAGGAAAACCTTCATGTCGCCACCCTTCTTTCCGCAAAGTCCGGTTCGGGAATCGGCTGACAGGGAAAACATCAACCGGAAATCAATGGATAACTAAAAGGATACAATTATGAAATACTCACAGATTACAAAACTGGCAACATCCTTCGTGTTCTCTCTTTCCCTGGCCGCGTGCCTTGATGGTGGTAGTGATGGCAACTCCAGCCCGGCGACTGGAAGTACCGGGGATACAATCGGTGGCGGTGGCAGCACCGGTTCGGGAGGAAACGCTGGCGCCGCAGCCTTCGCGAATCGCGTTACACGCGTTGATTATGACTATGACAATAACGGCACGGTCGATGCGACTGATGCCATATCCTACGATGCCAATGGCCGCGTGAATCTGACAACCTACCTCTACAGCGATGACGGTACGCCCGATATCCTGAACCTGCGGGATTCAGGAACAATAGAGGAAAGTAATTCATTCGCCTATGACAGCGATGGAAACGTCACGTCATTTGTTGTGGATCGCCAGTGGGTGCGTATAGAGACCAATTCGAGCTATGATGCCGCCGGTCTGCTTACCCGGGTAGACTTTCAGCTGTTCAACAGTGCCGGAGCGCAGACGACGTCGCTGTTCTGGACGTTTTCCTACACAGGTCAGCAGCTGGATACAGTGAACAGCTTTATCGGACCCGGCAACCTGCTTGCCAATACCCTGGATTTCACCTATGCCGCAAACGGTCTCCTGGAAACATCTGTTTTAGCCAGCGACAGCCTTAATGCCACAACCACGTTCACCTGGCGGCCGGACGGCCAGCTCGATACGCTCGATACGCAAAGCGACAATGGTGCCAGCAGTACTGCTGCGCTTGTCTACGATGCCGCCGGCCTGCAGCAAACCCGGATCTGGCGTAATGCTGGACAGGGTTTCGGGTATTCGGAAATACTGGAAAGAAATTACATCCGCAGTGTTTCATACGATGCGCAAAACCGGCCGTCAACTGTGAGTTACGATCAGGATTCTGATGGCAGCGTTGATGCCACGGTGACATTCACATGGGAAACCGCGCCCTGCATACCCGCCACGCTCTGGGCGCCGAACGGCTTCCCGAACTTTGTCAGGGATGCTGCGCGCCCCTTTGTTCCCGGGACGGGGTTCTTTGTCACGGAGAACTGTGCGCCCTAGGAACAGGTTTGTGGATGTAGTAACGCGACACGGGATTGCTGGCAACGCTGCTTACTGTCAGCCGGATGCCTGATCGCCTGTCGATTGAACGGCACCGATAGCCGCCTTTTTACGGACCATCTGTACCAGCGGGGTGTAACCCCGCTGTGAGACCATGCCGCCCACCTGGCTGAAATGGTCAGCCGTCCCTTCAATACCAAAGCCGTCGACGAGGCGGTTCAGGAAGGCAAAGGTGGCGACAACACCGATAATGTCCTCGATTGCCTGATCACTCCAGCCGGCCGAGCGTACAGCCTCGATATCGGTTTCCCTGACGCCACCCGGTTCCAGAGTGAGTTTTCCGGCAAAGACGAGGACAGCTTTCATGCTGTCATCTGCCGGTTCTGTAGAACTGTTCGCCAGGGCGCTGACCAGAATGTCATCCTCGCCCAGACTGGCAAGGACACAGGCATGGGAGTCGACACAGTAGGTGCAGTGATTCAGGCGGGAGCTGTAAAGCGCTGTCATTTCGCGCTGCGCCTGGCTCAGGTCGGATTCACAGGACATAACGGTGTCGAGCAGCTGTGCAAAGGGCAGGTAACGTACCGGGTCGCGCAACAGAATATCGGCAACGCCTTGAAAGTACTTTGAATATATCAGAAAGCTCATCTGGATACCTCCATTTGTGTAATCAGGAATCCATGATATTGTTTGTGCAGATGCAATTAAATTAGGCAAAAAGAAAGGCCGACTTGCATGAATGCACAGGATGTCGCATGGGACGATTTCCGCACGGTGCTGGCGGTGTGCCGCGAAGGCACGCTTTCCGGCGCCGCCCGCGTGCTGGGGGTTAATCACTCGACGGTGTTCCGGCGGATTAATGCGCTTGAAGACAGGCTGGATGTTCGATTATTCGAGCGGCTTCCCGAAGGCTATGCAAGGAATGAGGGAGGCAGCAGATGCTATGAATACCCGCCGGACCGACGCGTGTTTTACACCACAGACACTTGAATTCCTCCGTGCCCTGGCCGCCAATAACAACCGCGACTGGTTTAACGAAAACAAACCCGTTTACGAGTGCGATGTTCGCCAGCCCGCCCTGACCTTCATTGAACATATGGCGCCACGACTGGCCGAAATATCGCCCTGTTTTCTGGCTGTTGCCAGGAAGAGCGGTGGATCACTGATGCGCGTGTATCGTGACACGCGTTTTTCCAGAGACAAGACACCCTATAAAACCAATATTGGCATCCATTTCCGGCACGAGCAGGGCCGTGATGTACATGCTCCCGGCTATTATGTGCATATTGATCCCCAGTCGGTGTTTGTCGGGGCGGGGATATGGCGCCCTGATAGCCGCGCGCTGGGAAAAATCCGCGATCACCTGGCAGAAGCCGGCCCGGCCTGGGTTGCGGCGCGCGATGATTTGCGGTTCCGGAAGTACTTCAGCCTGTCCGGGGAGGTATTGAAACGCGCGCCGCGTGGCTACAGTCCTGATCATCCGTTAATCGAGGATCTCAAGCGCAAGGACTTTATCGCCCGCAGCGAACTGAGCCATGATGACATGCTTGATCCGGGCTTTATCGATACGGTATGTCAACGCTTCCATGCTGCGGACCGCTATATGCGCTTCCTGTGCAAGGCGATTGACGTCAGGATGTGAGCAAGGCTGTCATATCGCATTCCCGGACCATTATTCCGTAGCGTAGCGGTAAAGTCAGCGCGCCATCCCTGTTGGTTCAACAGGGCAGCGGTAACGTTTGCAATTGGTCCCCTGGCCGCGTCAGAGCCGGGCAGGCAAGACTGGTAATATACAGGCTTGCAAAAGAAAAGCTGCTGATCTAGTCTTTAGTAGCTTTCACAATGAAAGTGACAAGAGTTGGCCGACGGGAGGCGACTGATCTCGTATCTCCGCACGTCCATGTATCAGAAGGGTTTCTTATATCACCAACTGCGAGCGCTTTGATATGCAAATACATACACTTTCCCCGGAACTTTACTGGCTGACGCTGACCGTACTGATGACCGGTCTCATGTGGGTGCCGTACATCCTCAATCGCCTGATGGAGCAGGGTCTGTTGCCCGCCTTGCTCGATCCACAAGGTGAAACATCCACCCGCGTGTCCTGGGCCGACCGCATGATGCGGGCGCATCAGAATGCCGTAGAAAATCTGGCAATTTTCGCGCCTCTGGTTCTTGCTCTTCAGCTCGCAGGTATTACCAGCCCGGTAACGGTTACTGCCTGCCTGGTCTATTTCTTTGCCAGGTTGACGCACTATGTGGTATTTACGCTTGGTGTCCCGGTGGTCCGTATACTGGCTTTTGCCACAGGTGTGGTCGCACAGGTTACGCTTGCGCTGGCTCTGCTTGGACTGGTTTAGGAACTTGTCCGCCATGCATGATCAGAACTTTGGCTCCTCGCCATGTAAGGTGCCTGGCGTCACAGCCATTCAGTAAATGGCACACACTTCGTCAAACCCGAAGCGAGGCCCGCGCCATGACCTGCATCAGGCTGGCAGACTGCTGGATGTCGAGGCGGTCTCTCAGCTCGGGTTTCTGGGTGGCAATGCCGGCCGGGCAATTGTTGCTGTGGCAGATCCGTGCTGCCACGCAGCCAATCGTCGGCGATGCTGTCCGCGCCGGCGACCTCGACATTATCCTGCCCGCTTACCAGCCGCCGAAGATTAATATCTATGCGGTGTATGCTTCCCGGAAACGTTTGTCAGCCAAAGTGCGCACGTTTATTGATTTTGCAGTTGCACAGATCGGTGAACAGCCGGCATGGGATCTTGGATTTTGAGTACAACATTTTTCGAGACGCCTGTTATTTAGGTAACTTTAAGCACACCCTTTGTGCCTAAAGCTCCGACTCTTTCTGCTTTATTGCTTCTTATGTGTGACCCGGCGCACAGGTACGTCGATTACTGATCGGGTATTTATTAATTCCATCAAGAAACCGGAAATCTCAACCGATACGGTTGTTACCATTTTTTATTGTGCCGGTGATGTTAGAAATGCTTGTTGTCTCGATTTCCGAAGAAGCTGATGACACCGGAGTGACTGACCCGATTGATGAGGCGGATGTCTTCCGTCTCTCCCTTTTTACCGGCCTGAAACCCGGAACGGGCAGCGGCGCTAACAGGATCACCGACTATCTTGCACATCACATTGCACGTATGCCCGGCGACCTGCGCAGTCATGTCCAGCGCATCAACATGCACCTTGCAATACAGGATGCCGGCGGCCTGTACGGTGCCTTGCTGGACCTGTTCATTGTTCTTAACGACGGGGGACTGGCCCTGCGCAAACGCATACTGGACAGTGCGCGGCCGGTACTGAAGTTGCCGATGTACCAGGCCATGAATGCCGTGCTGGAGCGCGGTATCGATGCCACAGACAGAATGCCGCTGTCGAGAACCTCCATGCTGAGCAAGGGGCTGCAGGCAAGTAACCGGCTGGTCAGCCGCACGGATAATGCTGCAACCACGACACGCGACCTGTTGCAGGAAGCCCGCGAACATATTGAATACGGCCAGATCGAACTGGCAAGGGATCTGCTCGAGCAGGGTGTGCTGGAAAACCCCGAACGCGTCGAGCTGCAACAGGATCTCCTGGAAATCTATGCATCGACCCGTGACCGGGAACGGTTCTCGGTCATGCGCCGGAGGCTGGATGCGAAAAACGTTGCGGCAGGTGAAGCCTGGTCAGCACTGGAAACGATACTGGAAGAGGACGGGTAAAGGATGCCGGACAAAAAGGAAGTTGCGCTGCGGGTAGCGGCCATCGGAATGGACCAGCGCTCGCTGAGCACACTGCAGATGTTTTTCAAAATCCCCTGCAGGAACAGCTGCCAGTTGGCGGAAGAGGATGCGGCGGAAGTTGCCATGCTGGACATGGACGCAATCGATGCGGGGAAACTCTTCGAGGAACACAGGGAGCGATTCCCCGATCGGCCGGTGATTGTTCTGTCCCTGTCCGGGCAGGCAATCAAGGGCACCATCAATGTACGCAAGCCCCTGTCGGTTGCCCTGATGCTGGAAGCGATTGCACAGGCACGCAAACAGCTGGCGACAGGCGGGGCCGGGAAACAGACACCGGACCCGGTGCCGGACAGCAGCACCGACAGCAATGTGGTACCCCTCAAGCAGCAGGAAAAGGTCCAGGTATCCCGCGTGGGCTCGTCCGCTGCTGCCCACAAGGCGGCACTGCAACTGGACGAGAAGGAATTCAGGAGCCTTGTCGGTTCGGCTCCGGACATCGATCCTGGCAACGCCGACCAGCGCGTGGGTGTCTGTTTCAACCCGGATGACTATATGTTCGGGTATATCTGCAAGGTATTCGCGGAGGCCCGTAAAAGCGGGTCGGTGATCAGGCTGGAAGATTCGTGGTCCACGCTCACCGTGTTCCCCGGGCAGGACAGGGTGGCTACCGAACTGAAGGATCCGCAATTACGCACGGTGTACGTCATGTCGAACAAACCGAAGGATATGCGCCAGTCCATACTCGGCACCGGCCAGGCGGAGCGGGAATACCAGGTCATGGAAGAAAAGCAGGCTTTGCAGGATATGGATGCCTTTCTGTGGAAGCTTGCGCTCTGGACTTCGCGCGGCCGGATACCGGACGGAACCAGTCTGTCGATACCGGTATTCCTGCGCCACTGGCCGAACATGACCCGCCTTCTGCTACCCCCGCACGCACTGCGTATCACGGCACTGTGGGCGCACCAGCCGCACTCGCTGATACAGACTGCCAGTGCTCTCAGAATTCCACAGCGCTTTGTCTTCGCCTTCTACAGTGCGGCACTGGCGCTCGACCTGGTGGGTCCGTGCCGGCGGTCGTCCGACATGCTGGTGGAACCATCGACGGCTGCCTCTGAAAACCGCAGTGTACTGGCGCGTATTCTGCAACGCCTGAAGATCGCATGAAGCGGTCCGGCTAACCATTATTACACCTCGACGAAAAGGGACAGATTCGTGGCGAACTACAAGATCATCTTCACCGGCCCCGTGGGCGCGGGTAAAACCACGGCCATTGCATCGATCAGCGACGTGCCACCGGTGAGTACCGATGCCACGGCCAGTGACATGACCCGCAAGCGCAAGAATGCAACCACTGTCGCTATGGACTACGGGGTCCTGAAACTGGATAAGGGCGATGCCCTGCATCTCTACGGAACCCCCGGCCAGGAACGCTTCGACTTCATGTGGGACATTCTCACGGAGGGCGGTATCGGCCTGGTGTTGCTGCTGGACAACTCGCGCAACAACCCGTTCCAGGACCTGCAGTTCTTCCTGCGCACGTTCGAGGATTTCATCGGCAGGACCGGCGTCGCTATCGGCGTTACCCAGATGGATATCAAGGCTCAGCCGACCATCAGGGACTACCGGCAGGAACTCATGACAAACGGCCTGAAACCACCGGTGTTTGCCGTGGATGCGAGAACACACAATGACGTGTCCCTGCTGGTGCAGGCGCTGTTATTTTCAATGGACCCGGTACTGGTGGACTGACGTGGCAAATTTCCGTCTCATCGAAGACCAGTATATCTCGCCCACGCCGGCCGGCGCCTACTATGCCGTATCTGCGCCGCAGAAAGATGATTCACGGAGCCTCATCAGCCACCTGTTGCAGCAGGAAAGCAACCCGCTGCTGACCATGCGGAACCTGGTCACCTGGAGCAACGCGGCTGACGAAGACAGCGCCAGGGAGCTGCTGTACCACATCCAGAAACTGGGCTGGGTACAGGGCAGCGACAGCCCGGAGACAGCACCCGCCGGCGCACTGGAAGAGACCCTGCCGCAACTGCTGGGGCCGCTTTCCGGTGATGGCAAGGCCCTGCTGGCGGACAGCCAGGGCTTCTATCTGGCCTCGCGGGGTTTCCCGCACGAAACCGCCGAAGAACTGTCGGCACTGAGCGCAGACCTGGCGTCCCTGTATACACGCCACCAGGGCGTGCTGGACGGGAACCTCGGTCTGGGCAGCAGTGCCTGGGCGGTGGTGGATGCGGCGGGAAACAGCCAGATCGGTTTCTGGCCCCTGTACATCGGCGAGCAGCGTTTCGTACTGGCCATGGCAGGTTTGCCACACCTCAACCAGCCGGAGCTGACGCGACTGATATGGGCACTGAACAAACGCTATGGCACCAGTACTGCGTGAACTGACGCGCAGGCCTGACCCATGGATGAATCGATGGAACATTGTAACAAGGGGACGCAGTAATGAGAGAAGACATGCTCCGCTCGATCCTGAGCGAACTCAACGGAACCTCGGCTGATATCGAGGCCTCGGCAATCATTTCCACGGACGGCCTCATCATGGCGGCCCAGCTACCGGCTGAACTCGACGAGGACCGCGTGGGCGCGATGAGTGCCGCCATGCTGTCGCTCGGCGACCGTACCTCCCAGGAACTCGCCCGCGGCGGACTGGAGCAGGTGCTGGTCAAGGGTGACAACGGCTATGTACTCATGACACATGCCGGGGGCGATGCGGTGGTGACCGTCATGGCAAAGCCCAATGCAAAGCTCGGCCTTATCTTTCTCGACGTCAAACGCGCGTCGGAAAACATCGCCAAGCTGATCTAGACACTATCCGCGTCGCATCCGGTGCGACCGGTATCCCGGGCACATGCCCGGATGCTGCAGGGGAGGTATTTCCGAATGGCAAGCACACAACGACTGGCGGACATGGAACCCGGGGACATCGTCGGGGAGTACCAGGAAACGACGACCGAATACCATGATGGTACGAGCCGCAGGATTCTTTACACCGAGGTCGAGAGCCCGTTTCCCGATGGCCGTCTCATTGTTTCACGCACCGACCCGGAGGGTATTATCACCCACACCAACCGGTCCTTCGTCGAGATGTCGGGCTTCACCGAGGAAGAACTCATCGGTGTGCCGCACTATATCCTGCGCCACCCCGATATGCCGCCGGCAGCCTTCAAGGACCTGTGGGATACCATACGGGCGGGCAAAAAATGGCATGGCTATGTGAAAAACCTGCGCAAGGACGGCGGCTTCTACTGGGTATACGCCACCGTTATCCCGAACGTGCGCAATAACGAAGTTGCGGGTTTTACCTCAGTCCGCAGAAAACCCTCCCGCAGGAAAGTGGAGGAATGCGCCGCACTCTATCCAACCCTGTTCCAATGAGCCGGAGACAACAATGCCCTTGAATCTGACAGTAAGCCCGGACTTCACGCCGGACCATATTTCGGGCTGGTATATCTTCAACACCTGGCTGCAGAAGGCGCTGGACGAGCAAATACACCTCGAGCTGTACGACGACTTTGCCGCCCAGCGCAAGGCGGTGATGGACGACAGCATCGATCTGATTTATGCCAATCCCTACGATGCCGCCCTGCTGGTCCGGGAAAAGAACTTCCGGCCGCTGGTCAAGCCGACGAACAAGGTCGACGAGGCCATCGTTGCCGTGCAGCAGGACCACGCCGCACAATGCGTGGAGGACCTTCAGCCCGGCATCCGTATCGCGTCCACCGACGACCCCGATGTACACCTGATGGGCATGATTATGCTGGAGCCGGCCGACCTGGATAAGGAGAACACCGAACGCCAGGTCTGCGACACCTATGTGCTGGTTGCCAAAGAACTGATTCGTGGCGGCTGCGAGGTGGGTTTCTTCCTGGACGAGGCTTACCAGGACCTGTCCAACATGGTGCGCAGTCAGTTGCGCCCGCTGGTCAGCAGCCGCATACACATCATCCATCATGCGCTTATGGTGGGCCCCCGGCTGGCGGAACGCCACGATGAAATCCAGCAGCTGCTGATCGCCATGCAGGCGGACGACAAGGACAGGGGGGTGCTGGAAAGCCTTGGACTGGATGGCTGGGAAGCGGTCGAAAACGAGGACATGGAGTTCATGATTGATCTCATGGACACGCTGGAGGGGTGACGGGCGGCGCCCTTATTCGTTACCCGTCATTCCGGCATGCCTAAAGCTCGCCCAGAATACGGTTCCGGTGCTGCTTGTATTCATCCGCTGAAATAGCGCCATCCTGGTACAGCTTTTCCAGTTTTTTCAGGCGTTGTTCCATAGTTTCGGGCAGTGCGGTTTTTGCCGGTGCAGCCGGGGGCGCTGCCTGAGCCTGTTCCGTACAGGCCAGGGTAACGCTGATGTCATCTGCGGGGGCGGTTTCGGTGACGGGAACCGTGTAGTCATCACAGCCGCTTTTTTCAATGCTCAGCTCACCCTGTAACCTGTAAACGACACCGTAATCCTCGGCCGTCACCCACCTGCGTGAAAAACTTTTTTCGATATCAATTTGCAGGGGTGTTGCGCCCAGTTTGTTGCCATTTGCCCGGACCGTGGCCCCCGCGGGGTTTGAGGTGACAGTAATGACACGGCCTTTTTTGCCGGAGTCAGCCTGACCTGGATTCTGTGAGAACGTCCCGCAAGCCTGTAGCAGGAAGAGCGGAATGGCCAGTAGCATGATTGTGCCTGACCTGGAGAATGTGGTGCTGTTATCCTGTTTCAATGCCGGGTCCACCGTAAATTATTTTGATTGATAGTACATGATTTTCCCTGGAATTCGTACCTGTTCCCGGCGCAGTGGGCAGGACCTTTCCAATCAGTCCACGGATGTGGGCAGCGTTTGGCAGGACGCTCAGCCCGCCGCCTCAAGGGCGATTGATTTTGCACGCCTGAAATCGCTTTTACCGGTCCCCAGCTTTGGAATGGCATCTACCCTGACCAGCCTGGCAGGACGCATCAGCGGAGGCATGTTTGCGTCGGCAATCAACGCTGTCAGCGAAGATTCGTCGATTTCCCCGGAAAACAGTAAAACGACTTTTTCACCCTTTTTCCCGTCCGGTATGGCGGTGGCCAGAACCTCGACCTCTTCGGGAATCACATGGGCCAGGCTTTCTTCAATGGCCCCTAGACTGATCATTTCTCCGCCGATTTTGGCAAACCGGGAATAGCGGTCCACAATGGTCAGGAAGCCGTCTTCATCCAGGTGGCCTTTATCCCCGGATTTGTACCACCGGTGACCGTCAATTTCGACGATGGACTCCCGGGTTTTTTCCGGATCGTTCAGGTACCCCAGCATGACCTGGGTGCCGCCGATAAGAATTAACCCGTCTTCATTAGACGGTAGTGGCTGCATCGTGTCGGGGTCCACGATCTTGAAGCTGCTGCCTGGCAGTGGCAGGCCCACAGTACCCGGCTTGCTGCCGGTCTGGACATGCCAGCTGTCCGTGTCCAGGCGGTCCGGAATGTTCACGCCGGCAACCGGTGTTGTCTCTGTGGTGCCATACCCTTCATAGACGGGTTTCCTGAATTTTTCCTCGAACCCGGCGCGGACTTCCGGGTTCAGGCGCTCGGCGCCGGAGACCACGATGCGCAATGACTCCAGCATTAATGGATGAACACGGTTGTTACGTACATATAAGCGAAGGAAAGTCGATGTTCCGCACAACACCGTTACCTTGAACCGGCTGATCGCCTTTGCAATATTCAGCACATCGGTCGGGTCGGGGTGGAACACGGCCGGTATGCCCTCGACCAGGGGTAACAGGCCGGTGACGGTGAGGCCGAAGGCGTGGAACTGCGGCAGACTGCCCATGACAGCATCGTTTTCCTGGATATCGAGCACATCAGACACCTGCTTGATGTTGCCCATGATGTTCCTGTGGCTCAGCACCACGCCTTTGGGGGACCCTTCGCTGCCGCTTGAGAAAAGAATGGCCGCGGGATCGTTGATGGAAACTCTTTTCCCGAACAGGGTGTACAAGACCTGGGCGGGCAGTACTTTCACCAGTGTGTACAGGAACAGTTTTTTCATACCGGTGACTTCGTCCTTCAGATCCTCGAGATAACAGACCCGGGTTTTCTCAAGCAGGGTATCCAGGACAATACCCTTCTGCCCCAGTTTTTTAATAAACCGCCTGGAGGTGTAAATAGTGCGTATCCCGGCCTGGTCGACTGCCGCTGACAGGGCATCGATACTGGCAGTGTAGTTCAGGTTGATGACGGTTTTTCCCAGCAGAAGAATGCTCATGTTGGTGAGCATGCCCGCGCTGCTGGTCGGCAGAAGAAGACCGATATTGCTTTCCGGGCTGCGTTTTTTAATCAGGCCGGCAAAGGCTATCGATGCCGTCAGTGCCTTATACCCGGTTAAAGGGGTGTCGCCCAGGGCATCAGTCATGCACAGACTGCTGCCCTGTTTTTTCACGGTCTGTATCCAGGACAGGGGCAGGGGTTCCAGTGTCTCGGTGTAACCCTGCCAGGCATCTATGGAAAGATCGAATACGTGCTTCTTGACTTCATCGGCTTTGGCCTGGATGGATATTGGCGGGCCAAAAGCGACGATAATATCGCGCCGCAGACCGCGGCGGCTGACAAGTTTCATGCGCTCGCTGGAACGTGAAAAACGGCTGCCCCATAATCCCCTCAGGTAGAAGGGGACAATGACCGCGTCAGCCCCTTCCGCCGCTTTTTCAAAACCCCGTTTGAATTCGCCCAGCTGGCCGTTGCGGCTGATCGCCCCTTCGGGGAACAGGCATACCACTTCACCCGCGTTGAGCAGCGCATTGATCTGCTTCAGCGCCTCTTTGCTGTGGCCCCTGGCAATGGGTACCACGCCGAAGAAATTCAGGAACCACTTGAGGTACCAGCGCTGGTAATAACTCCTGTGCATGACGAAACGTACCGGGCGGGGTGACGCAATCTGCACCATTGCCCAGTCCAGCCAGCTGACATGGTTGCCGAGCAGCAGCACACCACCCTGGCCGGGAAGGTTTTCAAAACCCTGGACCTTGATGCGGTAGCGCCCGGCAAACAGCCGGCCGACCAGGAAGCGGATCATGGATTGCGGAAGGTGATAGATCGTGTAGATGGCACCGGCCAGTGCAATCACGGTGATAATATTGAACAGTCCCAGGCTGTCTATCCCGGCCCGGGCCACGGCGATAGTCAGGCCAAGGAAGGTCAGCATAACGACGTTCTGCACCCAGTTATTACCTGCCAGAACGGTGCCCAGCTGCTCTTCCCTGGCCTGGAACTGGATAATGGAGTTCAGGGGTACGACAAACATACCGCCAAAGAAGCCCAGCGCGAGGATATCCAGCGCCATTTGCGGGGCTGAAGTCAGCCCGGAAATGGCGAACAGGCTGGCAACAATGCCCACGGCGCCGACGGCTACCAGGCCTGTCTCGATGTGGTGCCTGGAGAACTTGCCGGCCACCAGGGAACCCAGCACGATGCCGATACCGGCACAGGCCAGGATGCCCTGGATCACCACCGTGTTGGTTTCACCCAGAACATCCTTGGCGAAAGCGGGGAACGAGGCGAGTACGACCTGTGAGATGCCCCAGAATACCGAAAGGCCGACGATCGAGAGCCAGATGTTCTGGTCACTCCAGACGGTTTTCAGGTTGGTTTTAAGGAGCTGGCCCTTGAAGTACGGCTTCCACGCAAACGACGCTTCAGTCGCAGGCTTGTGGGTGAGGGGCAGGCGGAAAGTCAGTATCAACTCGATGACCGAACAAATAACCAGCACCCAGCCCAGGGGTGCAATCATCGGCAGCAGCTCGGCTTCACTGGCATATACCTGTCCTTTCAGACCCTGCTCGAACAGCACGGAAAAGAAAAAGACACCGGACAGGATAGCCACCATGGTTGTGGCCTGTACGACGGCATTCATAGGAGCCAGACGTTCCTGGCCGACCAGTTCCCTGATAAAGCCGTACTTCGCCGGCGAATAAAACGCGCTTTGCACGGCCAGCAGAAAGGTCATAACAAAGGCAATCTCAAACCAGCCCTTGTAATAGGACAGCGTGATCAACAGTGTCAGTACCACCGCCGCCGCGGCACTGAGTTTCATGACGAGCGGTTTCCGGTAGCGGTCTGAAATAAAGCCCGACGGGCTGAACAGTAATACGAAGGGCAGCAGAATCAGGCCGTTGACGATGGCAGTCAGAATAATCTGGGTTTCGCCGTCGTAAATTTTGAACACGGTGTTCTGGATCACGATCTTGTGCCCGAGGTCTACAAAGGCATTCAGAAAGGCGATCAGCACAAAGGGGAAAAAGCCGGCGATACGATACAGTTTGTCCATTTCTCGGTTCCTGGTGCGTTTCGGAATGACTGTCAGGCTAAACAGAAGTGCTTTATATTGCTACCAAAACAAGGAATGTATTAGTATTGTTGTCTTAAAGTATCAAATGGCGATCCTTTCTGCGAGATTATTGCTCATGGCCCAGCGAACACAACTTGTCGATACCCTCAAGGCATCCCTGAAAGCACACGGTAAAACCTATGCCGATGTGGCCGCGGCCCTGCAACTTTCCGAGACCAGCATCAAGCGCCTGTTCTCGGAGTGTAATTTCTCACTGCAGAGGCTCGACGATATCTGCAAGCTGATCAATATGGAAATCTCGGATCTGGTGCGGCTGATGAATGAGAGCAGCACGGTCCATTTAAGCCAGTTGAGCGAAGAACAGGAGGGGGAAATTGCCAGTGATATCGCTTTGTTGCTGGTGACTGTTTGTGTGCTCAATCGCTGGACACTGCAGGAGATCGTCGATTACTTCCACCTCTCCGAGACGCGTTGCATCCGTTACCTGGCAAAACTGGATCGCCTGAAGCTGATAGAACTGCTCCCGAAAAACCGGGTCAAGCTTCTGATCGCCCCCAATTTCAAGTGGCGCGAGAACGGTCCTATCCAGCAGTTTTTCCTGGAAAAGCTGGAAGCGGACTTTTTCAACTCGAGGTTCAACAAGGAAGATGAAAGGCTCATCGTTATCAACGGCATGCTGGCAGACAGTTCCAACGCCGTGTTTCAGCGCAAGATGGAACACCTGGCAAAAGAGTTCGATGCCCTCAACAGCGACGATGCGGGCCTGCCGCTGGAAGCGCGGAACGGGGTCACGGTAGTACTGGCCATGCGCCGCTGGGCCTACGGGCTGTTCGACGATATTCGCAAGAAGTAGGCGGGGAAGTACCCCGCGGTAATACCCCGGGTCCCGTAATGCATCACTTTTTCAGTAAGGCTTGTATTTGCCGGTATCCCGGTAATACTTGCTCCCGGGTTACAGTGAATTGTCAGAAACCGGACAGGAGGATTTCCCCTTATGAAAACATCGCGGATGGTTATGTTGTTTCTGTTGCCGCTGGTAACGCTGTTGTTCCTGTCGGGCTGTGCAACCCGGTCAACGCATCACAGCAGCAGTGTTGTCAATTACCTCTACCCGGAAAAAAGCAAACATGTCGAGACTTCGCAGATCCCGACACTCTCCCTGCCCCTCAGGGTCGGCGTAGCCTTTGTACCGGAAACCTCGGGCAGAAATTACGCGTTTACCGAAAAGGAAAAGGCCCGCCTGCTGAAAGAGGTCAGCGATAATTTCAGGAAGTACGAGTTTGTAAAATCGATTGAGATTCTGCCTTCGGCGTACCTGGTGCCAAAAGGCAGTTTTGCCAACCTTGACCAGATCCGCACCATGTACGGCATCGACGTGATTGCCCTGGTTTCCTACGACCAGACCCAGTTTACCGATGAAGGGCTGGCATCCATTACCTATTGGACATTAATCGGAGCCTATATCGTTCCGGGTGAAAAAAATGACACCCACACCATGATCGATGCGGCTGTGTATGACATTCAAAGCCGGAAAATGCTGTTCCGCGCGCCGGGCAGCAGCCACATCAAGGGCAGGGCTACACCGGTCAACCTGTCGGAAGAGTTGCGCCAGGACAGCCTGGAAGGATTCAACGCGGCCAGTAAGAACCTGGTGAAAAATCTCGATGAACAACTGAAATTGTTCCGGGAAAAAGTGAAAGAGGCCCCGCAGGATTACAAAATCGTGCACAGGTCCGGCTACGGGGGCGGTGGCAGCCTGGATATTATATCGCTGGTAACCCTGCTGGTAACGGGTGCAGGTCTTGTACGCCGTCGGCAGGTGTCGGTGAAGTTCCCGGCCGCTCCTGGTCGCACCGGGAGTAAGGCGTGAAACACCTGCTTCTCGCAGTAGGCCTGATTGCCTGTTCTTTTAACGCCGTAGCTGGCGAGTGTGTCGTGTTGTTGCACGGGCTGGCCAGAACATCGGACTCCATGAGTGACCTGGAGCAGGCTTTGACAGAGAAAAACTATGTGGTTGCCAACATAGATTACCCGTCCAGGGAGAAAAAGATCGAAGCACTTTCGGAGACAGCCGTCCAGGCAGGTATCGATAAATGCAGGGAGCAATCTGCAACGCCGATAAATATTGTTACCCATTCATTGGGCGGAATCCTGGTCAGGCAGTACTTGAAGGTGCATGAGTTGCCCGAACTGAAAAGAGTTGTAATGCTTGGTCCGCCAAATGGAGGCAGTGAGGTTGTTGACAGGCTGCGTGACGTTTCCTTTTTTAACCTGATCAACGGCCCGGCAGGATCGCAGCTCGGAACAGGGCCGGAAGACATTCCCGCAATGCTGGGCCCGGTAGATTTTGAGCTTGGGGTGATTGCAGGCACGGAAAGTATTAATCCCGTCCTGTCCACCATGTTGCCTGATCCGGATGACGGAAAGGTATCCGTTGAGAATGCAAAAATTGAGGGTATGTGCGGGTTTATTACGTTGCCTGTAACGCATACTTTCATGATGACTGATGATGAAGTGATCAGACAGGCACTGTATTTCCTCGATAAAGGCATGTTCAGCGCCGATGAAGCCATTACAGGGCCATGCAAAAGAAGTGCCTTTGAGAGACCTGGTTTCTCGGGGTAGGACCGACAAGCAATGGATGAACTGACGACAAAAACCGAAGCCCAGGCGCGGGTGGACCGGGTAAGGTGCTTTCAGCAGGAGTTGGCGCAATTGCAGGAAGAGGGCGTCCTGGCACTTGCCGACGACCAGCGCCAGGCGGTATCGACCTATCATGACGCATTAATATCACGCTATGCCCGGGGCTTTGATATTGACCACAGCCGCAAGCAGAAACAGTTATCGCTGGGCATGCGCATAGCCTCCTTTCTCGGGGCGCTTGCCCTGGCGGCCAGCGTGTTTTTCCTTTTCTACCAGTACTGGGGTTTGTTCGGCACTACTGCGCAATTGGTGGTGCTCACGGGGGCGCCTGTCGCGCTGTTTGCAGTCACCATGCTGGTGGCGCAGAGGGACGACAGCGGCTATTTTGTCAAACTGGCTGCCATGGTGACCTTCGCGGCTTTCATCCTCGATGTTGCCATGCTGGGTGATATATTCAATATCACTCCCTCCGATAATGCATTACTGGCATGGACGGCCCTGGCATTCCTGCTGGCCTACACGCTCGATGTGCGCCTGCTGCTGGCGGCCGGCATTCTGTGCCTGACGGCCTTTCTTTCCGCTCGTGCCGGCACCTGGGGCGGGTTGTACTGGCTGAGTTTCGGTGAGCGGCCTGAAAACTTCCTGCCGGCAGGGATCCTGTTGTTCACTATCCCCTGGTGGGTCAACCATCAGCGGTTTAGCGGGTTTGCCCCGATTTATCGCGTGTTCAGCCTGTTGGTCCTGTTCCTTCCGATCCTGATCCTGTCTAACAATGGCTGGGGGAGCTACCTGGAGATCAACAGGCAGCTGATTGAAGGGCTGTACCAGGTCGCCGGTTTTGTCCTGAGTGCGGGTGTTATCGGCCTCGGGATACGGCGGCAATGGCCGGAAGTTGTCAACACGGGTAATACGTTCTTTGTGATATTTCTCTACACCCGGTTTTATGACTGGTGGTGGGAGATCATGCCCAGGTATCTTTTCTTCCTGCTTATGGGTTTGACGGCGATATTCTTTCTCCTGGTCTTCAAACGCTTGCGCAGTGCACCACCTGCGACAGGCAGAGAGGTTTCAGCATGATTGCCTGGTCCCGGAAACACACCTGGACAGCAGGGTTGCTGATCCTCATCCTGACAAATGTCGTTGCCCTTGGCGGTGTGGCATACAACCGCATGGGGGAGCCGGAAGCCGTGCTGATGCTCACCGAGCGTGAATTGACGCGGCCTTATTCCTCGGGTTTCAACCGGGAAAACAGTGGCATCAGCCTTGTTATCGAATGGCGTACGCTGCAGCGCATGCAGGACGGGAACCCGGGCTATATCGGCCGTTGGGCTGCCGTCGAGTGGCTGGATGAAACCCGGCTGACTGAACTGGGTTTTGATGCCAACGGGGCAGCTGCAACACGGGAGACCCGGTCCCGCCTGAATCACAGCCTTCCTCGTGAAGTCTGGCTGGTACTGGAATATGACGGGCCGGCGTATCAGGCCATGCTTGAGCGGGTAAGGGCTTTCTCATTGGCTGAGCAGGAGCTTGCCGGTCACAACCCGGGAAACGACGAGCTTAAAAAACGCGCCAAGCGGGCCAAAAAGCTGTGGGATACCGAGCAGCAGGGCGCTTCACGCCTGTTTGTCGTAGATGCAGGGCTGGATCCATCCCTGCTCCGCAAGCAATACCCGGATATGGCCCGCTACGTAGTGGTGCAAGGGCGGGTTCGGGCTGCTGTGAGCAATGCTGCCGAAAATAAATGGCTTGTGCAGGGTTACATACAGGGGTTGTCTGTGGGGTCTGTGAATGTGCCTTTGGGTTTCCGGCATGTATTTGAAGACTCGCCCGGGGGGCATTCCCGTAACAATGAAAATCCGGCACACTATCTTGTCACGCTGGCGTATGGTCAGCGCCAGGAACCCTGGATCGTTTCGGCAGAGAAGAAAAAACGCTGAATTCAAGTGCGCGTGATACCCCGCTGGCCAGTCCTGTTCCCGGACAAGCGTGGTTCTTACCTGTCAAGGAGACTCGCAAAACGCTCATTTATGTAGTCGATAAACAGTCGCACCTTGGCCTGTTGATAGCGGCGGTCCTGAAAGACGGCATAGATGCCTGCGCTGCCGCAATTATAGTCCGGTAGCAGCTGTACCAGGCGCCCGGCCTTTATATCGTCCGCAACCAGGAAATCCGACAAGGCCGCTATACCCGTGCCACTCAACAGAAAGACGCGTACGGCCTCGGCGTTGTTGGTTTTAACCTTTCCCTTGACCTGGATGCGGTGGTCGGTCCTGTTTTTGGCAAAGGTCCAGTGGTAGGGCGTAGGGAGTAAGGAAAAAATGATCCAGTCGTGGTCGACAAGTTGTTCAGGGTTCTCCGGTTTTTCCCTGCGTTCCAGGTATGCGGGAGATGCACACAAGAGTCTTGGCGACTCTGCAATTTTTCGCGCCATTAGCGTAGAGTCTTTAAGCCAGCCCACGCGGATTCCCACATCAATTCCCGCTTCGACCATATCCACGACCTGGTCTTCCAGTACCAGGTCGACATTCAGAGACGGGTGCTGCTGAACGAAGTCGGCCAGCAGGGGGGCGAGAAACTGTTTCCCCAGAACTATCGGGCAGGCTACCCTGAGGGTGCCGGATATCGTGTCCTGCAGCGTGCTGATGCGCCGGGTGACTTCCTCCGCCTCGGCAACAATGCGTGCGCAACCCTGATAGTAGGTCTCGCCGACTTCTGTCAGGTTCAGGCTGCGCGTTGTGCGGTTCAGTAATCGTACACCGACACTTTTTTCCAGCAGCGTGATATGGCGACTGACCGCGGATTTTGCAATGCCGAGTCGTTGCGCTGCGGCAGAAAAACTTTTTGCCTCAACGACGTGGGAAAAAATTACCATTCTTCTAAGGTCGTCCATGATTCTCCTTTCATCCCTCCCCGATGATTGTTCCAAATTCTAGAACACATATATATCAACTATGAGCATTGTTGTTGTGCGCCCACGATTCTAAAATGACGCTGGTGGTGGGGTAAATAGTCCGTGCTCTAGGAGACATAACTTTTTAATTAAAGAGGTCCAGAATGGCCCGAGCAAGTAAAGCGATGCGTTTCTTTTTCTTTAATGCTTCTGCCCTGATCCTGGTTGGTATCTGGCTGACAGGGTTTGAGAAAGTACACTGGTTTGCCTATGCGGTACCGGTTTTCTTTCTGTTTGCTGCAGCGAGTGGAATATGCCCCGGGATGATCATGGCACAAAAACTCTTTGGCAAGGACTGATACTGTGCCAAATGTTACAGATTGGGGGCGGTAAACTTTTAGTGTCGCCAGGGAAAGATGCCTGGCAATAATTTCAGGGATTCCTTGCTCATCAGCAAGGTTATTAGGGATCGAAGTGCTACAGGCGTAATGGAATAATGGAACGAGTCAGGGACGGCTTCTGTCTGCTCTCATGTGTCCGGATATTACTGCCGGGGTATACAGGGCATGCAGACGATAGCAAGAATCACGGACGAGAAGTATGAGCTGTCTGCCTGAAATCCTGTCGGACATTTGTGATCTGAGGTCAGCGTTGCAGCTGCTTGAATCCACGCCTGGACAGCTCCTCACCACGCGTGAGCCGGTGGATGCGAATGCCGAGCTTGCAGGGGTCTACAAACGGGTTGGGGCCGGTACGCCGGTAGCGCCTCCTACCCGTATCGGCCCGGCAATGATGTTCGAAAACGTGAAGGGCTTCGATGTCCGGGTTCTGACGGGCGTTCTCGCCAGCCGCGAGCGGACAGCGATGCTGATGAACTCCAGTGTGGAGCGATTGCCGTTTGACCTGCTGGATGCGCTGGAAAACCCTGTAGCGCCTGTAACCATTCCGGCAGCCCGGGCCTCATGCCAGCAGCATATTCACCGTGTACCCCTGGATATCCGGGAGCTGCTCCCGGCACCGACCAACACACTTAAAGATGCAGGGCCCTACTTTAATATGGGTCTTATACGGGCTGAAGACCCGGAAACCGGTGAGGCTGACGTTACTATCCACCGTCTCTGCGTGCAGGGGCCTGACCGGTTAAGCGTGTTCTTTGTTCCAGGCCGCCATATTGACCAGTTCCGTATCAAGGCCGAGCGTGCCGGGAAGCCGCTGCCTATCTCGATCAATATGGGGCTCGACCCGGCAATTTATCTCAGTGCCTGCTTTGAGCCGCCGACAACCCCGCTGGGCTTTGATGAGCTCACCATCGCCGGCGGGATGCGCAACCGCGCTGTTGAACTGGTGGATTGTGTGTCGGTGAAGGCGAAGGCAATTGCCCATGCGGAAATCGTCATTGAAGGTGAAATTCTGCCGGGTGAGAGAATTCGGGAAGATATCAATACCGATACCGGTTATGCCATGCCGGAATTTCCCGGGTATCTCGGGGATGCACAGGCAGAACTGCCGGTAATACGCGTGACCGCGGTAACCCATCGTCATAACCCCATACTGCAAACCATCATCGGTCCCGGTGAAGAGCACGTTAACCTTGCAGGAATTCCAACGGAAGCCAGCATACTGAGGCTCGTGGAGAACAGCATGCCGGGACGTCTGCTCAATGTCTATGCGCATTCCGCTGGTGGCGGGAAATATCTTGCGATTATGCAGTTCCGCAAGGCGTCGATACGCGACGAAGGGCGGCAAAGGCAGGCGGCGTTGACAGCGTTCGCAGCTTTTTCAGAATTGAAGCATGTAATTATTGTTGATGATGATGTGAATATATTCGACAGTAATGATGTGTTGTGGGCAATGACTACACGTTACCAGGGTGATGCCAGTACCGTATTCATTCCGGGTGTACGTTGCCATCCTCTTGACCCTTCGCAGTCACCGGATTTCAGCCCGAGTATTTCGGCGGAAGGTGTGTCTTGCAAGACGATTTTCGATTGCACTGTGCCATACAGGTTGCGTGAACGGTTCACAAGGGCAAAGTTTGAGGACGTTGATATAGAAAAATTTGTACCTGCGGGCTGGTTCGGCTAGACCGCACGGAAAGTGTACCGGTTAAAAAAAAATATGTTTGGGAGGGAATTTAGGGTGATTAATTTTGTCGAATTGGGTGCCAGCAACGGCACCTGAGTATCTTGGGTCAAGGGGCTTCTCCGGCAGTTACTGATTAGCAGCTGTCAGTTCCATAAATAACGAAAGTAAGGGTTCCCCTTGACCGGTGGAGGAGTTGCTGTGCGTGTAATTCAGGGGATTATATTCCAGCCGCGGGGGGCGCGGTGCAGTAAAGGCAGCCCAGGGCATGGATGGTCGTTCCAGATAACATGGAGGTAACAAATGAACTTGTGTACATCGACTCTTTCCGGTTTTGATTTTCAGCAGGCGCTTGAAATAGCTGTGGCATCAGGGTGTCAGGGCATAGAACTTCGGGTGGCTGACAGCTACCACAAGAGCCTTCGGGATTTATCAGAATCCGGGGCCAGTGTGGCAAAAACAATCAGTGATGCGGGACTTGGTCTTGCTGTTCTCAACTCGTATATACCGATCGAAGATGAGTCCACGGTAGATGCGCTAATTGACGCTGCCAGGGTAATGGGCGTGCCCCAGGTCAGGGTAGTGCTTCCCCGTGCTGCACGTGCTGCGGTGGCAAGCCAGGCCAATATCAATGAAGGGATTCCTTCCTATCATAGTCACCTTAAACCTAACGAACTGATTAACAGGTTGAAGGCGTCTCTGCTCAGGCTCGAGGAAAAAGCGAGAAGTGCGGATGTTCAGGTTCTGCTGGAGCTTCACTGGGGTACGGTGATGAGCAGTTTCAGCAGTGCATTTATGCTGGTTCGGGACCTGGACCCGAAATACGTGGGTATTACTTTTGATCCGGCCAACATGATGGTCGAAGGAAAGGAGGACTGGGAATACGGGCTGGCGCTGGTCAGCGAATACATTGCAAATGTGCATGTGAAAAATGTGAGCTGGAAGGTTTCCGATGACGGGTGGACGTGGGAATGGGCCCCGATGCACCAGGGAATGCTTGACTGGCCGTATCTGATTTTCCTGATACGCCAGTGTGGCTATGAAGGCGGTTGTTCGATCGAGGATTTCCGGGTTCCCTGCGAAAGTATGGACAGTGCAATCGCACACATCAGGGATATACGGAGTACCTATGAAGGGATGTGTGAAAGTAACAAATTATTCGACATAGGTAGGTACGGTGTTCCGCCGGAAATGCTGGCAACAATCTGATGTAGATCTCTTTGACTTTTAACTAAAAAAATATTTACAGGAGGTGGGTATGAAAAAAACAACAGGACGTACCATGGGTGGCAGGTTGCTTGCGTCGGCGATTGCCTTCGCACTTGCCACGACTGGTGCTGCGGCCTATGCCGGGAGTGATATTACATTTCGCGATATCGCAAAAGATCCTGGCAGCGGTCTCACGTATGCACGCGGCGAGTCGCCGCGTGATGCTTTGTTCGATGCATTGAAGGCGCAACCGGTACTTTTGTTTTCCGAGGCACCACTGGTTCCGATGAAGACGCACGGTGCGCCCGGTGCGGTTATCTTCGATTATGACAACGACGGCGACCAGGATATTTATGTCACCAACGGGCCTGGTGTGGCTAACTCTCTGTACTCCAACCAGTTGGCGGAAAGCGGTGTACTCTCGTTCATCGACGTCGCGGCTGATGCCGGCGTCAGCGCGGTCGACCTGGACGGCACCGGCGCCTGTTTTGGTGATATCGACAACGACGGGGACGAAGATCTCTACGTGCTGGGAACCAGCATGCCGAATCGCCTTTTTGAAAACAGGGGAGAAGGTGAGTTTGTCGAGATTACTTCGTCCAGTGCCACAGGTGGAGGCGATTTAAATCCTTCCGGTTGCTCGATGGGCGATGTGAACGGGGACGGTTTGCTTGACATTGCCGTGGCAAATACCTGGAGCAGCTGGAACGATCGCATCGAAATATTCAATGCCTTCGGGGACATCGAGCACAATCAGCTGTTCGTCAATAACGGCGGCAATGTGTTTGTGGATAAAAGTGAAGAATCGGGCATACGTAACCTGTCCGGTTTTCCTGATGAACTTCAGGGCAGCGCAGGTATTACCTGGGCCATTGCCATGGTGGACTATGACCAGGACGGTGATACGGACATCATAATGGTTGACGACCAGGGTGAAGTCCTGGATCCGGCACATGGCGGATTCGATCGCGGCATGATCCATTTAATGCAGAATGACGGCACCGGGAAATTTACGGACGTCAATGTTCAGGCGAACCTGAACAGGGTCGGCGCATGGATGAGTCTTTCATTCGGAGACCTTGATTCCGACGGGAATATGGATATCTTCGTCACCAACCTGGGTGACTATATGTTTACCCTGGTGCCGCGCCCGTTCCCCTACGAGCTGGGCAGTTTCGCTTCACGCTGGTTCCTTGGACAGGACGATGGAAGCTTTATCGACCCGGGCGTAGGTGCGCTGGCTGCGACCCCCTTTGGCTGGGGCGGTGTGATGGCCGACTATGACAATGACGGGGATACAGACATCATCTATCACGGTGGCCTTGATGTCGGGCCTTTCGTAGAGGCTTCCAACCCCGGTGTGGTGTTGCAGAACGATGGCCGGGCAGGATTCCGCTATGACCTGAATGCACTGTCGGGATCCACAAACCACTCGCGGCGCAATGTGCAGGGTGTGGCCGGTGGTGACCTGAACAATGACGGGTATGTGGACATTGTCTCGGTTTCAAGCTTTGACATGCCGGAACCCATGCCGCTGATTCCTTACGGTGTTGATTACGGCAGCGCAAATGATGCTTCCGCGTTCTTCTTCCCTTCATTCAGACCTGTCAGCGAAACCGAATTTGTCTGGAACGGGATGGAACCCGTTGATGGCAGTCTTTCCGTGGAAATCAGCAGTGCCGGCAACGGTAACAACTGGGCGAGTGTCAGCTTGATGGGCACTGTCGGGATGACGACTGGCGGTAAGGCCAATCGTGACGGTATCGGTGCTGTTGTCAGCTTCACACCGAGGGGAGGCGATACAGTTATGCGGCCGGTACTCGGTGGCGCAAGCTATGCCTCACAGGACAGCCTCACTGTAAATCTTGGCCTTGGGAAAGTGCGCAGGGGTATGGTCGAAGTACTATGGCCGGGTGGCGTACGCAACCGTTTTTACGGTCTGCACGCATCCGAACAGGTCACGTTGCCGGAAATTCCCTGCAGTTACGATGCTGAATGGGAAAGCAGGCGCGAGTACAGGCATTGCGTATCGGGGGCACTGAAGGATCTGTCGCGTGCCGGGAAACTGCAGCCGAAATTCAGGAAACGCCTGATGAACAGTGCCATGCGCGCTTTCCGTGATGTCCGGAAACGTGATGATGATTCGCATCATCATAGCCGTCGTCATGGCAAGGCCGGAAAATCCCGCGGTTAAAGGGGCTTTCTGTTGAGACCTGGATAGAAGACTGGTGTCTCCTGTATTCCGTGCCTGCACGGAATACAGGGGGCGGTCAATGTTGCTGAAGAGTACAAAATAAGGAAGGAGTTTTCGGGATGAAACCTGTCAGACTAAATCATAATTGTTCTACCCTGTTTAATGCTGTTGCGATAGCGCTTTCGCTTTCGCTGGTCTCTGTCGGATCAGTTTCGGCAGACTCGGGGGCCGGTATTACTTTCCATGATATTGCTGCCGGAGACGGCGCCGGTATTACATACAGACGTGCCGGGTCACCCTCCAGGGATGCCATTTTCGAGGCCATAAGAACCCAGCCCGTGTTCACGTTTTTCGATGTCCCGCGGACACCGGAAAAAGCCCGCGGTGCCCCGGGTGTAGCCATATTCGACTATGACGGAGATGGCGACCTGGATTTGTATGTCAGCAATGGCCCGGGTGTGGCCAACTCCCTTTATTCCAGCCAGCTGACCGAGGATGGCGAACTTCACTTCGTTGATGTGGCCGTGCAGGCCGGAGTGGCCGCAACTGACATGGACAGCAACAGTCTCTGTTACGGCGACATCGATAACGATGGTGACCAGGACCTGTATGTAACCGGGGCCGGTGAACCCAACCGCCTGTTCGAGAACCAGGGGGACGGGACTTTCAGGGACATCACTGCAAGCAGCTCGGCGGGTGCGGGGAACCAGTATCCTGCCGGCTGCTCCATGGGCGATGTTAACGGGGATGGCTTGCTTGATATCGTTGTTGCGAACAACTCGGCAACCTGGGATCACCGCCTCTCGGTATTCCAGCCTTTTGGTCATAATGCCCCCAACCAGCTGTTTATCAATGCCGGCGGTAACACGTTTATTGATGCCAGTGCCACATCGGGTGTACAAACGCTGGTTGGCCTGCCTCCTGGCGAAAGCGGAAGAACCTGGGCCTCCGCCATGGTGGATTATGATCTCGACGGTGACATCGATATCCTGTTTGGCGATGACCAGGGCGCTATCCCGGATGCGGCATCCGGCGGGGTGGATCGCGGGATTATCCATTTGCTGCAAAATGACGGAACAGGCCAGTTTACTGACGTCAGTATAGAGGCCGGCACTAATCACCCGGGGGCATGGATGGGTTTTGCATTTGCCGATTTCAATGCTGACGGGTACATGGATATGTTCGGTACCAATGGCGGCGACTATACGCTGCAACTGTTCCCGCTGCCCATGGAGCTCGGTGCCGCAGCTTCGCGCTGGTTCCTGGGACAGGCTGACGGCTCGTTTTCCAGTCCGGGTGTGGGCGATCTGGTCTCCACTGTGTTTGGCTGGGGCGTTATTGCCGAAGATTATGATAACGATGGCGATGCCGACATCATGTACTACGGCGGCCTGGATACCGGCCCCTATATCGATAAATCCAATCCCGGTGTCGTGCTGAGAAACGATGGCCTGGCCAACTTTTCCTATGACCTTGAGGCTCTGGCGGGATCGACCAACCATTCGCGCCGCAACCCGCAGGGCGTGGCGGCCGGTGACCTGAACAACGACGGCTTTATCGATGTCGTGACAGTGTCAAATGTCGATATACCCGAGTCATTCCCCCTGTCGATGTACCCGATACCGTTCGGGAGCGTGATGGATGCGACGGCATTTTATTTCCCGTCCTTCACACCTTCCGGTCCCGGCGAGTTTGTTGACAGTGGATTGAGGGCGGTCGACGGCACTATAACAGTGGAAGTCAATAGTGCGGACAATGGCAATAACTGGGCCAGCGTCGACCTGATGGGTACGGTAGGCATTACCTCCGGTGGAAAGGTTAACCGTGATGGTATCGGCGCCGTTCTTTCTTTCCTCCCGCGTGGTGGTGAAAAAGCGATGTACCCGGTCGTTGGCGGAGCCAGTTATGGCTCGCAGGACAGTCTGACCGTCAACCTCGGTATGGGGCATGCCCGCAAGGGGCTGGTGGAAATACTGTGGCCGGGAGGTGTGCGGAACCGTTTCTACGGGTTGCATGCCTCGGAGCGGATGACGTTACCGGAGATCCCGTGCAGCTTCGATGCAGACTGGGACAGCAGGCATGACTACCGGCGATGCGTAAGAACTGCGCTCGGTGAGTTGTATCATGCCGGCAAGCTCGACCGCAAACTCAGGGCGCGCCTGTTTACCAGCGCCATGCGCGCCTACCATGATGCGCGGGAAAATGATGACGGGGTTTCATCCGATGATTCACGGCACCACGGCAGAAAACCCACCCGGCGTCACCGGTAATCGTTAAATCTTCTGATTGACAGAACCCTCGCACCGGCTCCCGTGTTTTACATGACAGGCGGGATGCCGGTGGCGACTGCGGTTGTGTCCGGTATATGGACAAAGAAGGAGTAAAGCATGATGGACAAAGGAAAACGGAAAGTTGTTTCGGTTATGAAGTTGCGTGCAATCCCGGTCGCAATTGCATTATCTCTGACAGGCCTGCAGGCCGATGCGGGCAGTTCCGGGAATAGTGTCACCTTCCACGACATTGCCGCCAATGATGGTGCGGGCATCAGTTACCGCCGCGTGGAGTCGCCGCGCGATGCCATCTGGGATGCACTTAAAGCGCAACCCGCGCTTGGATTCGATCAGATGGGCCTGGTGCCTCTGAAATCCCGCGGTGCGCCTGGCGTGGCAATCTTTGACTATGATAACGACGGAGATCTCGATCTCTATGTTACCAACGGGCCGGGAGTGGCCAACTCACTTTACGCAAACCAGATTACCGAGAGCGGGGAACTCAATTTCGTAGATATGTCGTTCGACGCCGGCGTTGCCGCCATCGAAATGGACGCCAGCGGCGTGTGTTATGGCGATATCGACAATGATGGCGACCAGGACCTGTTCGTGCTCGGTACCGGTGAAGCGAATCGCCTGTTTGAAAACCTTGGCGACGGGACATTTTCCGATATTACAGCAAGCAGCGGCACAGGGGCCGACAGCCGTTACTCATCTTCATGCTCCATGGGCGATATCAACGGTGACAGCCTGCTTGATATCGTTATAGCGAACACTTCGAACACCTGGGATAACCGCCTGGCCATTTTTAACGCCTTCGGTTTTAACGACCACAACCAGGTGCTCACCAACACGGGCAACAATGTCTTTGTTGACAGCAGCGAAGAGTCCGGTATCCGGAAGCTGGCCGGGTTTCCCGATACTGCCCCCGGGGATGCTGCCAGCATAACCTGGGCAATCTCACTGGTGGACTACGACCTTGACGGGGACGTCGACATCTTCTGGGTCGATGACCAGGGTGGCGGTGTGCTTCCCGCTAACCAGGGCGGTGTGGACAGGGGCTTCATCCATATCATGAATAATGACGGCACGGGCAAGTTCACCGACGTCACCGTGCAGGCCGGGACCAACAAATTCGGTGACTGGAAAGGACTTTCTTTCGGCGATGTGAACGCAGACGGGTATATGGATCTGTTTGCAACGAATGTGGGCGACTATGTGCTGACAGTCTTCCCGCGGCCGCTTCCCTATGAGCTCGGCAGTTATGCCTCTCGGTGGTTCCTGGGGCAGCCGGACGGTTCTTTCAGTGATCCCGGCCTTGGAGGGCTGGTTGCCTCGGGGTTTGGCTGGGGAACCGTCATGGAAGATTACGACAATGATGGAAGCACCGACATCATCTACTACGGCGGTGGTGACGGAGGGCCTCTTATAGAGATATCCAACCCGGGCTTCTACCTGAAAAATGACGGCGCCGCCAATTTCAGTTATGACCTTGAGGCACTGGATGGTTCCATCAATCATTCGCGCCGTAACGTGCATGGCCTGGCCAGTGGCGATCTCAACGGGGATGGATTCGTGGATATTGTTTCAGTGTCGAATCTTTCCTTGCCAGAGCCTTTCCCGATTGTCCCGTACTCCACCCAGTGGGGAAGTGATGCCGATGCGACTGCGTTTTTCTTCCCCTCCTTTTCGCCTGCGGGCCAGGCCGGTTTTGTATGGAATGGAATGGAGCCGACTGACGGTGATCTGGCGGTTGAAGTCAGCAGTGCGGACAACGGTAACCACTGGGCCAGTGTCAGGCTGATGGGAACAGCCGGGCTGACATCTCACGGCAAGGTCAATCGTGACGGCATAGGTGCCGTCGTCAGTTTCACCCCTGTAAATGGCGCCACAGTGATGCGGCCGGTACTCGGCGGGGCCAGTTATGCCTCGCAGGACAGTCTCACTGTCAACCTGGGCCTGGGTGAAGCGCGCAAGGGCGTTGTCGAAGTGCTGTGGCCGGGTGGCGTGCGTAACCGCTTTTACGGGCTGCATGCCTCCGAGCAGCTGGTGCTGCCGGAAATCCCTTGCAGTTACGATGCCGACTGGGACAGCAAACGCGATTACCGCCACTGCGTGGGTCAGGCCCTGAAGGAACTGTATCGTGCCGGGAAACTGGACAAGAGTCTCGGGATTCGCCTGATGAGGAGTGCCATGCTGGCTTTGCATGATGCAAGGAAACATGGCGAACGCAACGATTCTGATGGAAAAAGACCTCATCATCGTCCGGATGCGCACAGTAAGTCCGGCGCTCACAGGCAATTATGAGAGGGGGCCGGTTTAGTCGGATTGCTCGCCGTTCAGCGTGAACACGGGGTGAGTATACCCGGTCGGAAGGGCTTGTTACGTCGCAGTTTTGTCTGACTGACCGGGGATTGTTATAGCCGTACCGGCGAGTGGATTTTGTTGACCTGAATGTCTGTACTTCCCGGGGTCAACCGATATCGATGAGCATGCCGGCTATATATGGATAGTAGCTGTATCTGGTTACTTTTGGTTGCACAGAAAAGGAGATCTAGTATGAAGAAAAAAGCAATAGTTGCCATGCTTTCAATGCTCATGGGCATAGGCGCTGCAGAAGCGGAGACGTCGTCATTTTTGAGCGGCCAGCTCAGAGTGGAAGATGATCCGAGATTTGGCATCGAGGGTGTTCCGCTTGATACCTCTATCGTCGGAACAATCGGCAACGGTGTGTTCACAGTGGGATCACCCACCCCCCTGTTTGGTGCCAACTGGACGGCACATTCCGGCAGGGTATTCGGCCCGGGGACCTACACGTTTAATGTGAACAAGAACAACCGCGGTGACCTTTCCGGTCTTCCCTACGAACAGGTGGTTGTAGGCGAAGGTCAGGTCGGTGGCCATGTTCTTATCGACTATCTCGATTTCACTGACATCGATGCCATATTTGTATGGGATGTCATTGACAACGGCGACGGTACCACAACACTGCGGTCGGTCGATGCACCGTCTGCGAGCCCGGATAATCCGGATGGCCTGGACGGCTTTCTTACGCGCGAAGGACCGCTCGCGAATGCCAGTGCCAACTTTGATTTCACGATCATCACGCCTGACAGGCCGGTCACCGAAATCGAAACGCCCTTGCAGCCATACAGTACTGAAAGTGTAGTGCTGGATGAAGTCTCCAGTGTTGACGAGGGTGTCGAGTTCGTGCGCGAGAAACTGGAAAGAGAGGGGTTCGATATAACCATGGTCATTGACCATGCTCGCGGCGCCGCGCAAGCGGGTGTGATCTTCCCTCCAAATGTAATCATCATCGCGCGGATGCCAAGAAATATCGAGCGGAAGTTGCTGCGCCGCAGCAAAACGGTGGGCATCGAAATGCCGATGAAGTTCCACGTGTATGAAGACGAGCAGGGGCAGGTCCGGCTTGGCACAAACAGCATGGGGTACATCTTCGACCGCCACGATGTGAAGACATCTGACAGGGCTGCCCGCATGCTCGACAAGTTCAACGAGCAGTTCGGTAAACAGGAAGATCGCGGTCTCATCACTATTCAGAGCAAGCGTTCTTTTGATGATACGGTCGCGGCCCTGCAGGAAGCAATCCTGAGGGTGCCCGGGATCAGGCTTCCGTTTGTTCTTGATCTCGGGGATGGAAGAAAGGAACACCACGGGCGCAAGTCCGGTCCGGTCGTTATAGCGTTCGGTAACCCGGATGGTGCCACCCCGCTTTTGATCCAGGTGGAGCGCCGTATCGGTATTGACCTGCCACTTAAGTTCCTGGTCTGGCACGGCGATGATGGTGAAGTGAATATCACGACCAATGACTTCCGCTATATCGTCGACCGTAACAATCTGAAAGGTTGGGACAACTATGTGGAGATTGTTAAACGCGATGTGGCCGGGTTCATGAACTTCGGTGCCGGTATTTCCGAGTAATCAGCAGCAGTAACTCAGCCGATTGACCGGGTTTATCACTGCAGACAGGGCCAGCAGCAGGTCGCTGGCCCTGTCATTCTTCTGCCCGGATACCTTGCGGATTCCCGCGGCAATAAAAAGCTGCCCTGAAGGACGGCTGGGTCGGCATTTTCGGTTCGGTAGGCATTCTACGCGGGACGTAGCGTGGATTTATGAAGTATAACAAGGAGGAAGTATCGATGCGCAAATTATATAAACACTGTTTACTGACAAGTGTAGCGGCGAGTATTTCATTGGTTATGGGTTCCGCGGTATCACATGATGGCGGTGATAGCTCGGGTATGCCGGTGCTGCTGGAGGCCAACTACATGGTTGCAGACGCCATGAATACACCGTTTGCATCGGCGCCCGGACCGGGGCGTGTCGTGGAGATGAATATCTTTACCGGTGAGCGCGGCGTAACGCTGTCCTCGCCGTTTATCGCGGGCAATGATGGCAGTGCTGTCTGCGACAGTGGCAACAGCGACGATGATGAAGGGAAATCCCGCAGGCGCGGTCACTACAGGGAGCACAAACGCGCCGGC
>DRNU01000134.1 GCA_011374975.1 Gammaproteobacteria bacterium
AGGTGTACCGAAAGTGTACCGAGTGACACGGGGAGTAAAAGCAGAAAACTTTTATCTCATTGATAAATATGGTGGCCGGGGACAGAATCGAACTGCCGACACGGGGATTTTCAATCCCCTGCTCTACCAACTGAGCTACCCGGCCATCGGTAGGAGCGCGTATTAAACCGGGAGAGCCCCTTCCAGTCAAGCTGAAGCCGTTATTTTGACGGGTTAACTGTGTTTTGGACGGAAGATCAACGGGTTCGTTGGCTATATTGCTGCTCGTAGTAATCCCGGTAAGCGCCGCTGCGGATGCGGTCGCACCAGTCACGGTGGTCCAGATACCAGTGGATGGTCTGCTCGATACCGGTCTCGAAATCCATAGCGGGTTTCCAGCCCAGCCGGGCCTCTATCCTGCCGGCATCGATTGCATAGCGGAAATCGTGCCCGGGGCGGTCGGTAACAAACTGGATCTGCTCACGGTAGGACAGGCTGGCGGGAACCAGGCGATCCAGGCAGCTGCACAGGGTTTCCACGATCTCGATATTGGTACGCTCAGTACCGCCACCGATATTGTAGACCTCTCCTGCCTTGCCATTCTGCAGCACAGCCTCAATGCCCGTGCAGTGATCCTCCACGAACAACCAGTCGCGGATATTTTTTCCGTCGCCGTAGACCGGCAGCGGCTTGCCCTCCAGCGCGTTCAGGATGACCAGCGGGATGAGTTTTTCCGGGAACTGGTAGGGGCCGTAGTTGTTTGAACAGTTGGTCGTCAGCACCGGCAGGCCGTAGGTTTCAAAGTAGGCACGCACCAGGTGGTCGGATGCGGCCTTGGAGGCAGAATACGGGCTGTTCGGCCGGTAGGGGCTGGTTTCGGTAAACGCCGCATCCTGAGTATCCAGGCTGCCGTAAACCTCATCGGTAGACACATGCAGGAAACGGACATCGTCGCGCTCCTGCCACACCGCGCGCGCCACTTCCAGTAACGAGAAGGTGCCCTCGATATTGGTGCGGATAAAAGCGTCCGGTCCCGTTATAGAGCGATCGACATGCGATTCGGCGGCAAAATGTACTACGCGATCAATATTTTCTTCACGGAACAGTTTTTCAACAAGCTCGCGATCACAGATATCACCGTGCACAAAGCGCCAGGACGGATCTGATTCCAGGTCCTGCAGGCTTTCCAGGTTGCCGGCGTAGGTCAACGCATCAAGCACGACGACACGGTCTTCAGGATGCTGCCGCATCCAGTAGCGGGTGAAGTTACCGCCGATGAAACCGGCACCACCGGTGATCAGCAATCGGGACACTGCTGTAACTCCTCAAGCATCAGGCGCAGACTCTGCCGCCAGTCGGGTATAGGTTGATCCAGCAAGGACTGGATTTTTTCCCGCGACAGGACCGAGTATGCAGGGCGTGTCGCCGGTGTTGGATATTCACGGGTTGCGATAGGGGTGATCCGGCCGGGTTTCAACGCAAACCCAAGATCGCGCGCCTCTTCCACAATGGCGCAGGCAAACTCATACCAGGATGCCTGCCCGCCGTTGCTGTAGTGGAACACCCCTGCCGCCCTGCGCTGCATGAGCTGCCACAGTGCTGCCGCCAGGTCCCGGGTCCAGGTCGGTGAGCCGGTCTGGTCACTGACGATGCGCAATTCATCCCGCTCACGGGCCAGGCGCAACACGGTTTTGACAAAGTTCCGGCCGCGGGCGCCATACAACCATGACGTGCGCACAATAATACTGCCAGGGCAGGCTTCCTGTACCGCCAGCTCGCCTTCCTGCTTGCTGCGCCCGTACACGCTCAGCGGACCGGTAGCATCTGTTTCCTCGTAGGGCTGGTCGTGCGCTCCCGAGAATACAAAATCAGTGGAGATATGAAGCATGCCGGCATTCACTGCCGATGCCGCTTGCGCAACGAGGCGCGCAGCATCGCGGTTGATGCAGAAAGCCGCTTCCGGTTCAGCTTCCGCATTGTCCACCCGGGTATAGGCAGCACAGTTGACCACCCAGTCAGGGCTTGCGGCCTGGATCGTGTCAGCAATGGACTCCGGGCGCAAGAAGTCCATCTGTTGCCGGTCCGGTGTGACAAGTTCAGCACCCCGGGTATGCAGCTGGTCACACAGATCCTGTCCCAGCTGACCGCGCGCACCTGTTACCAGCACTTTCATACCTCAACCCCTGTACTGCGGCAGGAAATCACCGGCATCAGCAAGTGTCGGGTTGTTGCGATCTTTTTCGGACAGGCTGAAAGGGCCGCCCGGCCACTCGATACCCAGCGCCGGGTCATCCCAGGCAATACCATATTCATCATCGGGCCGGTACAGGTCGGTACAGAAGTAGAGGAAGTCGGTGCTGTCGCTCAGCACACAAAACCCGTGTGCGAGGCCGGGGGGCACGTAGAGCTGATGGTGGTTTTCCTCAGACAGCAATTGACCGACCCAGCGGCCGAAAGTCGGCGAGCCCTGGCGGATATCCACCACGACATCGAACACTGCGCCACGGATTACCTGCACCAGCTTGCCTTGCGGCTGCTGCAACTGGTAGTGAAGACCACGCAGCACGCCCTGGTCCGAACGCGAGTGATTGCATTGTACAAGGGTCAGATCCAGCCCCTGTGCCTGGAACTTGCCGGCGTGGAAATATTCCAGGAAGAACCCGCGCTGGTCACCATGTACATCAGGCTCCAGCAACTGCACATCAGGGATGTCCAGCTTCTGCACCCGCATCAGTGACCCGACTCCAGCAATTCCAGCAAGTAACGCCCGTAGTCATTGCTGTCCAGTTCAGTTGCCAGTGCCCGCAACTGGTCTGCATCGATATAACCCATGTGATAGGCGATTTCCTCCACGCAGGCAACTTTCAGCCCCTGCCGCTGTTCGATGGTCTCGATATAACTGGACGCCTGCAGCAGCGATGCGTGGGTGCCTGTATCCAGCCAGGCCGTACCACGCCCGAGCAATTCCAGCTGCAACTGGCCACGTTCCAGGTAGGCACGGTTCAGGTCCGTGATCTCCAGTTCGCCGCGCTCTGAGGGTTGCAGCGCGGCAGCCAGCTCGATAACCTGCCGGTCGTAGAAATACAGCCCGGTAACGGCATAGCTGGATTTCGGCTGCGCGGGTTTTTCCTCGATACTGAGCACGCGCTGCCGGTCATCGTACTCCACCACCCCATAGCGCTCAGGGTCGCGCACCCGGTAGGCAAAAATGGTAGCCCCTTCCTCGATTTGTGCCGCACGGTGCAGACTTTCCGCCAGGCCATGACCATAGAAAATATTATCGCCAAGAATCAGGCAACAGGGAGAGCCATCAATGAATTCCTCACCGATAAGAAACGCCTGCGCGAGACCGGCCGGGGCAAGTTGTTCCTGGTAGTAGAGGTCAACGCCAAACTGGCTGCCATCACCCAGCAGGCGCTGAAACAGGGGCAGGTCGTGCGGGGTCGATATAATAAGGATTTCGCGAATACCCGCCAGCATCAACACTGACAGCGGGTAGTAGATCATCGGCTTGTCGTAGACGGGCAGCAGCTGTTTGCTGATCACCCGCGTAACCGGATACAGGCGTGTACCGGTCCCACCGGCAAGGATAATCCCTTTCATGGGGCCGAATATAGGAAACCTGCCCGGTTAAATCCAGTGCTGACTGGATTCCTACTGGCCAGGCGGCACAAATTCGGACGGGGTATCGGCACCATCGCCGAAAAAGAATTTCTCCATCTGCTCTTCCAGGAACTTGCGCGCCTTGGGCTCGACAGGAGAAAGCCGGTACTCATTGATCAGTATGGTCTGCTGCTGCACCCACTGCTGCCAGGCTTCTTTGGAAACATTGTCAAAGATACGCTTGCCCAGGTCACCGGGGTAGGTCGGCCGGTCGAGGCCTTCCGCCTCTTTGCCGAGTTTTACGCAATTTACCATTCTGGCCATGTTCGGTATCTCCCTCATGTAGGTTCTGTAGCTCTGCCAGCAGCCGTGTGACCGGCGCGGCAATGCCCAGTGCTTTGCAGTGACGCGTGTTATACCAGAGGCCTTGCCCGGCTTCCATCACAGAAGTCATCGGGTTTTGCAATTGCAGGTGGCAGGGCATGATATCCAGGTGAAAATGACTGAAGGTGTGGCGCACTGCCGGCCAGACCTGCATTTCATCGTTGACTGCGAGACTGTGACGATCGCACCAGTCCTGCACCCCCGCACGGCTGTCGAACTCGGGAAGGCTCCACAAGCCGCCCCAGATACCGCTGGCGGGGCGCTGTTCCAGGTAGACCTCGTGCCCGGGGCTGACCAGCAGCAGCATGTGAACTTCCCGCACCGGCAGTTCACGCCGTGGCCGGGAAGCCGGGTATGCCTGCTGGCGCTGCTGCCTGCGGGCCACGCAATCCGACACCAGCGGGCACTTGTCGCATTCCGGTCTGCCACGCCGACAGAGCGTGGCGCCGAGGTCCATCATGGCCTGGTTGTAGGCGGCCACGCGTCGCGCCGGTGTCGCCGCTTCCGACAGCGCCCAGAGCTGTTTCAATACAGCTGTTTTGCCCGGCCAGCCTTCCACGGCATGAAAACGGGCCAGTACGCGTTTTACGTTACCGTCGAGAATAGCGTGATGCTGGTTGCAGGCCAGCGACAGGATGGCGCCGGCCGTGGAGCGGCCGATGCCGGGGAGCTGCATGAGTGCATCGACAGCTTCCGGGAAACGCCCTGCCATGTCATCACGCACCTGCTGCGCCGCCTTGTGCAGGTTGCGCGCACGGGCGTAGTAACCCAGACCTGACCAGTGATGCAGGACATCATCCAGGGGGGCATCCGCCAGTGCCTGCAGATCCGGGAAGCGCTGCATGAAACGCTGGTAGTAGGGGATGACGGTCTGCACCTGGGTCTGTTGCAGCATGATCTCCGACACCCAGACACGGTACAGGGTTGGCTGTTGTTGCCAGGGCAGGTCTGTGCGGCCGTGCCGGTCGAACCAGGCCAGAACCTTGTCGGAGAAACTCATGCGGGAATAGTGCCACCTGCAGATTGCCGCGTCACTTCGTTCCTCGCAATGACGAATTGATCAGAGGTTTCTTAAACCTTGTAGTAGTCCTTGTACCAGGCGACAAAGTTGGCGATGCCCTGCTCGACCGACATATCCGGCTTGTAGTCGACGTCGCGGATCAGGTCGGAGACGTCGGCATAGGTCGCCGGCACGTCACCGGCCTGCAGCGGCAGCATGTTCATTTCCGCTTTCTTGCCCAGACAGTCTTCCAGCACTTCGATGTAATGCATCAGTTCCACCGGCTGGTTGTTACCGATGTTGTACAACGCGTAGGGCGCTGTACTGCTGGCGGAATCCGGGTTGTCGCCGGACCAGTCCGGGTTGGGCTCCGGAATGTGGTCCAGGGTACGGATGACACCTTCGACGATGTCGTCGATGTAAGTGAAATCGCGACGGTGTTTGCCGTAGTTGAACACGTCGATAGGCTCACCGGCGAGGATCTTGCGCGTGAACAGGAACAGCGCCATATCCGGGCGGCCCCAGGGACCGTACACGGTGAAGAAACGCAGGCCGGTGGTCGGCAGGCGGTACAGGTGGCTGTAGGTGTGCGCCATCAGTTCGTTGGCTTTCTTGGTGGCGGCGTAAATGCTGACCGGGTGGTCGACATTGTCGTGCACCGAGAACGGCATTTTGGTGTTGGAACCGTACACCGAACTGCTGGAGGCATAGACCAGGTGTTTCACGTCATTGTAACGGCAGCCTTCCAGGACGTTCATGAAACCGACCACGTTGGTATCGATGTAGGCGTTCGGGTTTTCCAGCGAGTAGCGCACACCGGCCTGTGCCGCCAGGTTCACCACGCCGTCCGGCTTGTGTTTGGCGAACACCTCGGCGATGCCGTCACGCTCTTCGAGGTCAATGCGTACATCGGTGAAACCCGGGTGATCCTTGGTGCGCGCCAGGCGCGCTTCCTTGAGCTTGGGATCGTAGTAATCGTTCAGGTTATCGATACCGATAACTTCGTCGCCACGTTCAAGCAGGCGCAGGGACAGGTTGCTGCCGATGAATCCGGCTGCGCCGGTGATGAGAACTTTCATGTTGATACCTTGTGTTTATACTAAAGGCGCCCGTCGACTTCATCGACAGGCAGGATGTGCTTCACGTCATACAGGATGCTGTTCTCTTTGCCGAATGCACGGATCCCGCTGACGCCCAGTTTACGGAATTCGTCGTGCGCCACTGCCAGTATGATCGCATCGTAAGTACCGGGTTGCGGTGCTTCGATCGGTGTCACGTTGTACTCATGCTCCGCCTCGGCCGGACTGACCCAGGGGTCATAGACATCCACGTTGACGTTGTAACTTTCCAGCTCGGCGATGACATCCGTCACGCGCGTATTGCGCAAGTCCGGGCAGTTTTCCTTGAAGGTCAGCCCCATCACCAGCACGCGCGAATCGCACACTTTCAGGTGCGCACGGCTCATGATCTTGAATACCTGTTCGGCGACATAGGCGCCCATGCTGTCGTTGATGCGCCGCCCGGCCAGGATGACTTCCGGGTGGTAGCCGATTTCCTGCGCTTTGTGGGTCAGGTAGTAGGGGTCGACACCGATGCAGTGCCCGCCGACCAGCCCGGGCCGGAACGGCAGGAAGTTCCACTTGGTGCCGGCGGCCTCCAGGACTTCCAGGGTATCGATACCCAGGCGGTTGAAAATCAGCGCCAGTTCGTTGATCAGCGCAATGTTGACGTCACGCTGGGTGTTCTCGATGACCTTGGCGGCTTCCGCCACGCGGATGCTGCTGGCCTTGTGGGTGCCGGCCGTGATCACCTTGCGGTAGACCGCATCGACGAAATCCGCCACTTCCGGTGTCGAGCCGGAGGTGACTTTCAGGATGGTAGTGACGCGGTGCTCCTTGTCGCCCGGGTTGATACGCTCCGGGCTGTAGCCGACGTAGAAATCCCGGTTGAAGACCATCCCCGACTCGGTCTCCATGATCGGCACACAGACTTCTTCCGTAGCGCCCGGGTAAACCGTCGATTCGAACACCACCACATCACCCTTTTTGATGATCTTGCCGAGCATCCGGCTGGCCGACTCCAGCGGTGACAGGTCCGGCCTTTTGTAGCAATCGATGGGGGTCGGCACGGTGACGACGAAGAAATTGCAGGCTTTCATGGCATCGAGCTGATCGGTGTAGCTCAGCTGTGCGGCCTCGGCCAGCTCATCGGCATCGACTTCCAGCGTGCTGTCTTTCCCCGATTTCAACTCATTGATTCGACCGGCATTTATGTCAAACCCCACGGTCGGTATCAGCTTGCCGAACTCGACTGCCAGCGGTAATCCCACGTACCCCAGGCCGATGATGCCTATTTTTGCTTCTTCTACGTCCAGCATGGTGTGCCTCAATTCTTTTGCGGTGGCGTATTGTGCGGGATTGGCGCTTTTTTCGCCACCCGCTCCAGGTTTTCAGCCGTTTCCAGCGCCTCGGACAACAGCTTGCGCTTGATCAGCCAGGGGCCGATCAGCGGCGGAATCCAGAAATCCGGCTCCACTTCGGAACGGATCAGTATTCGTGTCCCGCCCGGCTCCTGCCACAGGTTGACGCGCGCGTAGCCGTGCCGGAAATCACTCAGTTCGGGCACCACCACGGCGGTGATCGAACCATCCTGGGATTCGATGACATCCTGCACCTGCTCGATATGTTTGCAGTAAAACCAGACACAGGCCCGGGTGAGGGTCCGCACCCGGTAATCGCCGGGCTCGCGCGTCAGCAGGATCTCGCTTTCCCTGATTGCCGGGTTCACCCGCCCCAGGTTGTTGTAATCCGTCAGCAGCGCGCGTGTCTGCGCCACATCGACCCCGACCAGTGCATCCACTTCGACAAAGAAGCTGCCACTCTGGTGCGAGGCTGCCGCGGTGTACACCTCACTGCCGGATGCTGCAACACTACTCCACAGCAGGGCGGCGAGCACGATATGGCGCGTCATTTACTGGAATAATCCCTTGAACTTGTCACCGAACTTTTTCTCCAGCTTCTTCTTGATCTTCTTTTCCGCCTTTTGCTTCACCGCCTGTTCGAGTTCGATCTTGTACTTCGGCTCGGCAAAGGTCCCGCTCAGACGGACCGGAATCTCAACGCCTTTCAGGTCGGTCAGGCCCTTGCCGCCCTGCCCTTCCAGGCTGCCGACTATCTTGGCCTTGACCAGGTAGTCGAGCTTCTCTGCCGGCAAATCGATATCGCCGGCACCCGAGACCCGCAACAACGGGCTTTGGGCCAGCAGATCCCGGTTACGGACCACGCCATTGGTAATGCTGGCAGTGCCTGTCAGGGACGAGAAATCCGTCTGGTTCGGCTCCTTATCGGCCGGCAGCGGCTGACCGTTAAGCCTGGCCTGCGCCTTGCGCAGCATCGCCGCCAGGTTGAAGCCCTTGACCGCACCATCGGTAAAGGCGAAATCGACCTTGCCGTTGAGGGTTTTGGTGAACTGTTCCGGGGTCTGGCCGCTGGTGGTCAGTTTGGCGCTGGCGCGGGTGGTACCGGACAGGGTGTCCTTCCCGGTCAGGTCTTTCAGCAACGGCCCGACCTGCACACCCGTCAGGCGCTCATCCATGGTGATCTTCGGCTGCGCACCACGCACATCGAGCTTGATATCGCCCTGGTATTTACCGTCGTACATACTGGCCTTCGCCGGGTAGACGCGCACCACGCCATCCTTTGCCTTCAGCTGCATGCTGATATCCTGGCTGCGCAGTTGCGCTGCCTTGAGTTTGCCGATGTTCAACGTACCGGCCACGTTCAATGCGCGCAGGGTATCCACCGGGATCATCTGTGCACCCGCGGCAGCGGCTGCCGTCGGCGGTACCGGCGCAACAGGCTCTTTGGCCGGCGGCAGGTAACGGTCGACATCGATCTCGTCCAGCTGCAGCGCGAAACGGATTGCCGGGCTGGCAAAGTCGGTTACCTTGAGATTGCCTTTCAGGGTCGAATCATCCAGGCCGAAACGGAACTCCGACACATCGACACTGTTGAGGGTCGCCTTCAGCTGCACATCACCATCAGCCCTGCCCAGTACGCCGGCATCGGAAACCTCGGGCAACGGCTCGCCAAGCGCCTTGATGAGGTCACGCGGCACAAACTCCAGGATCTTCAGTTCAGCATTGAAGTTCGCATCACCCAGTATCTGCGTGCCGTTGAGTTTACCCGTGATCTCCAGGCCCAGCGCCTTGAGTACCAGGTCGGTCAGCTCCAGGGTCTGTGCCTGCAGGTCCAGCGTGGTATCGAAACCCAGCGCCGCCTGCAGCTGCCCGCCCGGCAGACCTTCACCACTGAGGTCAGCGCCCAGCTCGGCGCCTTGCAGGCTGATCACTTGCCCGTCATCGGACAGTGCAACCGTCGCCACAAAGCTCACCGGGCCGGCAATCTGGGGCTGTGTCGAATCCAGCGCCAGCTTCAGCTCAACCGGCACCGCCTCGCCGGGCGCTATGGCGCCGGTACGCAGGCTCAGGCCTTCTATCTGGTAGCGTGCATCGGTCTTGCGGTCATCCCAGAGGATACCGGCATCGGTGATTTCGACCCCGCCGATAGCCAGGCCCGCCAGGGTGACCTCGGTGGCTGATGGCGATGCTGTGGGCTCGGCCTCTGTTGCGGCCGGCTGCGCCGGAGCGGCTTCGCCCGCCAGATCATCCCAGTTGGTTTTACCCTGCGGGTCTGTTTCCAGTGACAGCTGCAGGCCGCGCAGTACCACCGTGTCCATTTCCACTTGCTTGCTCAGCAGGGGCAACAGCTTGATGCGTACCTCCACAGCATCCATGTTGGCAAACGGCCGGTCCGAGAACCCTTTCGCGTTCGACAGCGTCACCGGCCCGACCTGCAGACCCAGCCAGGGGAACACCGACAGGCCGATGTCGCCCTGTATCGTCAGGGTACGGCCGGTCTTCTCCTGTACCGCCGCGGCAATCTCATCCTTGTAATCATTGGGATCCACCACCAGGGGCAGAATAATGGCCGCCGCAACCAGCAGCAGCACCACACCGGTCAGTGCAAATCCAGCAATGCGAAGCAGTTTACTCATGAACAGAATCCTTCTTTACCCGGGAATGTTATCGACTGGTTCTAAATGGCGAGGTTGCCGCGCCGAGCCCGCAATGACAAGTGCATGGCCATTCGTCCAGCCCCCTGACGACCGGGGCTGCCGGCGGGAAAAATGGAGCGGGTGATGGGAATCGAACCCACGTTTGAAGCTTGGGAAGCTCCAGTTCTACCATTGAACTACACCCGCGACTCTAAAAGCCGGGGCCAGTGTACTTTTCCTGTGCCGGATAGTCACCACCCCGCGTCGCAAATCGGCAACAGGTTTGCGCCAGGCGCAGGAAAACCGGTGGTGTTTCACGCTCTCTGTTGTATGCTTTGGTTATTGTCAGCACCTATTTTTCAGGCTCACAGGAGTACAAACCGCATCATGGCCAATCAGTTTGAATCGTACGCTCCCCGCAACACACCGGCAAAACGCCTGCACCTGCCCGTCATCGCCCTGGCCGCGGCCATTACACTCGCGCTGGGCGGCTGCCAGACCACCGACCCCTATACCGGCGAACAGAAAACCAGCAATACCACCAAGGGCGCCGGCATCGGCGCCGTCGGTGGTGCTATCGCCGGCGCCATCTTCGGCGGCAGCCGTAAATCGGTCCTGCTGGGTGCCGGCATCGGCGCCCTGGCCGGCGGGCTGGCCGGCAACTACATGGACAGACAGGAAACCGAACTGCGCACCCGCCTGCAGAACACCGGCGTCAGCGTCACCCGGGTGGGTGACTCGATTATCCTCAACATGCCGGGCAACGTGACCTTCGCCACTGACTCAAGCAACATATCGGCGGACTTCTACCAGGTACTGGATTCTGTCGCACTGGTTATCAACAAATTCGAGAAAACCTACGTGGATGTCGTCGGCCATACCGACAGCACCGGCAGCCGGGACTACAACCAGCGCCTGTCCGTGGCGCGCGCCACCAGCGTGGCGCGTTACCTGGAAAGCCAGAAGGTCCTGCCACAACGCATCTTGACCTCGGGCATGGGCCAGGACGCCCCCATCGCGAGCAATGAGACCCCCGAAGGCCGGGCCCTGAACCGCCGCGTTGAAATCAAACTGACACCGATCACCTGACCCGGCAAGACAGAGACGCCCCGCCCCGGGACTACAAATTTTTGCGCCGTGCCGGTGTGCCTTTCCTGCGCCTGAAGCCGGAAAGGCACACCGGCACGGCGCAAAAAGGCCTGAAAGAGAACCTGTTCTTTAATCCCTGCAACACCGGACCCACCCGCACCCCGACAAAGCGGCAAATCCCCTACGCGTAAAGCGCCTCAATTTCAGCACTGAACCGCTCCAGCACCTTGGGCCGTTTCACTTTCAGGGTAGGAGTAAGCAGACCGTTTTCAACCGTCCAGGGATCCAGGTCCAGGTGGACCCGACGAATACGCGCATAACCCGGAAAATTATGCAGCTGCTGCTGCACCCGGGCCAGCACCTTTTTCTGCAGGTGGCTGTCCTGCAGGCTCTCCCTGGCAAAAGGGTCCAGCCCCAGCTCCCTGGCAAAACCGAACCACAGGTCCGGGTTCAGGATAATCAGCGCGCCCAGACAGGGCCTGCCCTCACCCACCACCAGCGCCTGCTCGAACAACGGGTCGAGGCAGATGGCGGACTCCATATCGGTGGGCGGAATCTTCTCGCCGTTGGACAGCACCAGGATATCCTTGAGACGGCCCGTGATATAGATATGGTCGTTTTCGAGACGCGCCTGGTCGCCGGTATGCAACCAGCCTTCAGGATCAATAACCTCAGC
>DRNU01000135.1 GCA_011374975.1 Gammaproteobacteria bacterium
TTCGCGTTCCGCTGGCAGGGTATGTCGAATCAGATGATCGGCAGCATCGTACTCAAATCCGGTGATATTGCCACTGTTGTCTTCAATACGGGACAATAGCCCTGCCTGATTGTATTCGAGATCGATACGTTGCCGGGAAGCGCCGCTTCCACGCACGCTGGAGATCAGGCGGCCCTCGCCGTCATAGGTAAATACCGTTGCATCCAGGCCAGCGATTTGGCTGCGGATGGGGCGCCCGCTGTCATTGATTATTTCGCTGACAGAGCGACCTGCGGGACTCGTTGCGATCCATTCCCGTGTTGTGGCGTCAAAGAGCTTGAGGAAATCCTGGCCATTGATGCTGGTCGTGTCGCTCAGACTGATCAGGCTGAGAGGATCCACCCTGTCTTCCAGTTGTACGTTTCTGTGCTGGCTGATATTTGTTTGCAAGCCACCCGGGGTGCTCAGTAACTGTGATGACAGGATTGGAGACTGCATGCCGAATCTCGGGTCGGAGCCAAAACTCATAACGCTGGTGGTTCCGTCAGCCGTGACGACATTCTGGCTGCCGTCCGGGTTGAAGTTGACCACGCTGCGGGAACCATTGGCAAACTCGTTGATAAATCGGCTGACGCCTGTTGGCAGTTGATCAACCATGTAGGTTGTTTGCGCGCCGGATGCGGTGGTGCGGGTGACATGGTAGCCTGTGGGTGTATTGATTCGCGCCAGAATTTGTTCGCCGCCTGCGGCGTCCGTGTCGCGCACGAGACGGCCGTCGCTGTCATAACCAAAGCTGGTGATATTGTCCTCGGCATCGCTCATGGAAGCCAGCAGGCCGCCATTTCCATACCGGAAAGTGATCGTGTCTCCCGCAGGATTGCTGATTGAGTCCAGATATCCATCCGAATTCACGGACAGCACAGTGCGTTGACCACCCGGGGCGACAATGGCCGTGAGTTTGCCTTCGGTATCTCGTTCGATCACGGTTTTCTTGCCGTCGGCATCGGTGATACCAATCAACAGCCCCTCGGTGTTGTAGGTAAACCGGTAAAGTGTCGCACCAGTGTAGGAGGACAGGGTTTCGGTATGACGGCCCTGTTCAAAACGGTATATTTCGTCACCGGATTGGGACGCAATGAGGGTTTCATTGTTGTGATAACCCGCGCCGTTGAAACGGTACACGCCGCCAGCGCCACCATAGTTGCGTTTTACCGCGGCATAAAGGCCACCGTCCGGACCGATTGTCATGTTATGCACGACGGGATAGGAATAGCCATTGGTCTGATCGACAATCTCCAGCGTATCAGTGCCCGGCAGCTTGTCGATAATTCCATTGGGGGTTATTTTGCGAATAACGGATGGTGCCTGATTATCATTTATCCAGGCATAAGCGGAAACATACAGGCTGCCATCATCGGCAACGGCCAAGCCGTGTATCTCTCCGAGACCGGCCTCGACGGCGGGGCCACCGTCGCCGCTGATGCTGTCGCTGCCATTGCCGGCAACCGTCCAGATGATGCCCGTTGGGTCGATCTTGCGGATACGGTTATACATTCCGAGATAGAGAGTGCCATCGTCTGCAACTGCCATCACATCGACACCAAGCTGATCGACATCAACTGCGCGAACGCCATCCTCACGACTGTCGAGAGTTCCTCCGCCGGCAATGGTGTTGATGATGCCTTGCGGATTGACCTTGCGTATACGAAAACCGTTGGCAATGTAGAGTGAACCATCCGGACCTGTGGCCAGAGCGAGGGGGCAACCGATCTGTGCCGCTGTGGCGGGGCCGCCGTCCCCCGAAAAATTATCGTTTCCTCCCGTGCCGGCATAGACGGATACTTCGCCATTGCTGTCAATCTTCAGCACGCGATGGCCGCCATCACAATCGCCTACATAGACACTGTTATCCGGCCCCGTTGCAAGGGAGGAGGGAAAGAACCAGAGGTCACCCTCCTGCAGCTCATCCCACGGTTTGACGCTGCTGATAAGCGTGGAAACGACGCCGTTCGGGTCGACCTTTCGCACCGAAACTCCTTCCAGGGCTTCACCGCCATAGCCTTCATCCGTAACGATCAGGCTGCCGTCTGTGAGGATGGCGATATCCTCTGTTGGCAGATGGCACCCGCCAAGCGCAGGATCGCCATCGGCGCAGCGTGTGTCATAGTTTCCCGGCAGGTAAGCGTAGTTGCCTGCGGCAAGCACGCCGACAGGAAGAGCAGAGTGGCTGTTACCGTTTCCTTCGTGCAGAGTTGCCGATTTTTTACTGTATCGGTGATGAGGTGAGAGAGACCAGCCACCTTCATTTTGGTAAGGCGGTGCGGACTTGTTGAGTATTACGGTACGTTGTGCGAAACGTGTCTGTATTTCTCTTGGTGGGGAAGGAGGACAATATATATTGTTAGGGCCGCGGCAGATCAAATAGGTAGCGGAATATTCATATATGAACTGTATAATCGTTGGAACTTCACCGGTGACAGGGCGGCCATAAGCATCAAGCCCATCCCATATGTAGCGATAGCTGAGTTCTGGGGTGGAGATAATCTGGGATGAGTCGAAATAAACCTCGGTACGTTGGCCGGCTGTGGAAATTCTGATTTGAATCCCTTTGATAAACAAGGGCATGTTATCCAGCGGGCGAATCAGTATGCCTTGCCCCACCTGGTAGCCAGGCATGCGGAAGCTGCGGTAGTTCAGTGAAAAGGGTGTGCCGGTAATGGGAATACGCTCGCCCAGCGTTTGATTTTGACAATCGATAATGGAACCGCGGCTGTTACAGGAATTCGTTTCGGGCTCATCCTCAGTGATTTCAATATTGTTGATAGCGTCATCTACTTCATCAAGTGCAAGGTTAAACCAGTTAGTATCATAAGGACTGAAATGGGTTATGCGCATGCGCCACAGGCTGGTATCGGTCGGATAAAGGCTTGCCAGTGTAGTGCGTTCCTCATCGGTAAAACCCAGGCTGTTCAGGGTGTCGTTATCTTCAGGCTGGTTGTCACCATCGGTATCGATGTTCGCCATGCCGGAGACGATATCCAGGATTTTGATGACGATTCCCGCTTCCTCCTGTTCCCAGTTACCGCTCTGGCGATTGTAGTAGTACAGTGGTGCCTCGTCGCCCACGGGGAAACCGATGAAGTTTTCCACGTATTGATACAGTGGCTTGTCGAACTTCACCGAAGTCGCGCCCGCCGTTTCTGCTTCATCGATGGACAACTCTACCGCATAGGTATAACCCACACCTGGTGGTAACTCACCCGGCATGGCGTCAGGACCGTTTTTGCCAACGGTGAATTCTGTGGCGCGCACGGTGAGCGTGTCGGAGGTGAACTCGCGGGTGCTGCCGTCGGCCATGATCATTTGCGCATGGGTGCCGCGGGACACCAGCAGGGTGGTGCGGCGTTCACCGCGGTCGTCGCTGACCAGCGGCCCCTGAAGCACCTGCACGGGTTCATTGCTGGCAAGATCAAGCGTGCTGCTCTCGGTTGCCAGTTCCACCAGCGCCACATCGGGCAGCCAGGCATAATCGTTCCACGGCGCCTTGATGCGCCGTTGGGCAACGAGATAGCCGGGCTTGCGGTAATTGACGGTCAGATGACCACCGCCGTTGACCACCAGGTCGAACAGGCCGTCCGCGCGGGTCAGGGTCTGGCCCAGCTCGGGATGATCCAGAATGGTCACGGTCACGCCGGGCAGCGGCTGGCCGTCACGATCCATGACCTTGCCGCGCAATACCGCGGCGCGGCGTTGCACGATGGTGTCCTCGGCAACCCCCGTTTGCACCGGATTGCTGCCGGTATAGAGAAAGGCCGTGCTGTCGTAAACCGAGACGGGCCGGGTCTTGTCGAGGGGCGGCGCGATGCTGGCCGGATTGGGAGGCAGGCTGCCGGCGGCGGCAATGTTGATGGACTGGCTTGCCGTGTCGCTGTCGCCATCGTCGTCGGTCACTGTCAGGGTGATGGTGAAGGTACCGGCCGTGGTGTAGGTGTGGCTGACGGTTTCACCGCTGGCGTTGCCGCCATCGCCGAAATCCCAGGCGTAGCTGGCGATGCTGCCATCGTCATCCGTCGAGCCGCTGGCGTCGAGGCTGACATCCAGCGGCGCCTCGCCACTGGCCGGCGTAACTGAGAAACGGGCCTCGGGTTGCTGGTTGGCAACCGGCACAGGTGTATTGACGGGTGGATTGGGTGATGATGCGCTATCAACATTGCCACCGCCATTGTCGAAGGGTCGGCAGCCGCTTAATAGCAACAGCAGGGTGAACGCTATCAGCCACAGTGAAGTGAACAGCCGGTATTTCATACTGGAAAAATCAGATTGTGTGCGCATTGTCCCGTCTCCCCAAATCGGTTTTGATCAAAATCTACCGCACACGAGGTTTCAGAAA
>DRNU01000136.1 GCA_011374975.1 Gammaproteobacteria bacterium
AGGGGATACACAACTTTTTCAGGAACATCCAGGACCTGACCACGCTGTACAACAGCGTCCTGCAGCTGAACCTCGAGAAAACGATGAATACCACCACACGTCTGCTGGTCAATTCAACCGTCGGCCTGCTCGGTTTTCTCGATATCGCCAACGATGTCCCGCGCTCGGATGAAGACTTCGGGCAGACCCTGGGCTACTGGGGTGTCGGTCCAGGGCCTTACCTTGTGCTGCCGGTACTCGGGCCTTCCAGTGTGCGCGACGGTGTAGGCCAGGGTGTCGACTGGCTGGCCTATAACGAAATGCGCAGGCGCGCCACCAACATGGAACCCTGGCAGGAAACCGGCATGGATGTGTTACGCGCGATCGACCTGCGTGCCCACGTCAAATTCCTCTACTATGAAACCAATTCACCTTTCGAGTACGAACTGGTACGCATGCTTTGGTCTACTAAACGTGAACTGGATATCAAGAGATAGAATGTGAGCACAGGAAACCGCATATCGAGCTTCTTCAGCAACGTCTGGCTGCCGGTTGCTGCAGTGCTGGCCATGCTGTGCATGACGACAGCAACGGCCATGGACCGGGACTCCGGCCCCATCAAGGTGGGCATAACGGTATCGCTGACAGGCGACTATGCAATACCGGGCAAGGATGAGCTGAGCGGCGTGCAGATGTGGGCGTCCGACGTCAACAGCCGCGGCGCGTTGCTGGGGCGCAAGGTGGAAGTCATCTATTACGACGACAAGTCGGATGCCGCCACCAGTGCCAGGCTCTACGAACGCCTGATCAATGAAGACAAGGTCGATTTGCTGCTCGGACCCTATTCGTCGGAACTGACGCTGGCGGCCAGCACAGTGGCCGAGAAGTATGATTTCCCCATGGTCGCTACCGGTGCCGCCGACGGGCACATCTGGTCACGTGGCTACAAAAATATCTTTGGCATCGATGCGCCGGCCCGGGAATACATGAAGCTGCTGGTCGATTCCGCAGCGGCTGCCGGCCTGAAGCGTATTGCGCTGATCTACGCGGACAGCGACTTTCCGAAAGATGTAGCGGACGGTGTACGTGACCTGGCGGCGCGCAATAACATGGAAATCGTGTTCGACAAGATGTACAGCGAGGACACGAAGGATTTCACGGCGCTGATGCAGCTGATGAAAACCAGCCGGCCGGACGTGGTGATCGGCGGCACCTACCTGGACGACTCGATAGGCATTGTACGTGCCGCGAAGAAAGTCCGGCTGTCGCCCAGGGCCTTTGTTTTCACGGTCGGGCCTTCGCTGAAGGAGTTCGGCAATGCGCTGGGCCCCGATGCCGACGGCGTGCTGGGCGTGGTGTCCTGGATACGCAGTGCCCACCTGCCCATGGCACGTGATTTTTCCTACCGCTACAAGCAGAAGCACGGCCACAACCCGGGCGCGCACGTGGCCTACGGCTATGGCGGGGGACAGGTGCTGGAAGCGGCGGTGCGTCTCGCCGGCAGCCTGGACAGGGATGCTGTCCGCCAGCAGCTGTCGGAAATGAAATTCCGTTCCCTGCTGGGGCATTACGACGTCGACGCAACCGGCAGGCAGGTGGGAAAATTAATATTTGTCCTGCAGTGGCAGAATGGCAGGCGCCTGCTGGTACTCCCCGAACACCTGCGTGAAAGTCCGATCCAGTACCCCTTCAAACCCTGGTCGGAACGCTGACCGCCGGCTGCGGGCCATGGCCTGCAGGATGCGTTCGTCCACCAATGCGGGTAGACTGTGCGCTGTTTCCAGTCAGCCCTCAGTGACCAGCACAGCGCATGCGTGAAATCCTTGCCGTCGTTACCCGGCATATCATTATCGGTTTACTATTTTTCCTGCCCCGCGAGCGGCGTCTGGCTATCGAGCGCCGGCTGCGCGGCAAGGAAGAATACCGCAAGCTGCAGGCCGCCGACTGGGTGCTCATGTCGTGGGCGAAAAGCGGCCGCACCTGGTTCCGGGTGATGCTGTCACGCTTCTACCAGGTCAAACACGGCCTGCCCATGAACCGCATGCTCGAGTTCGACAACCTGCACAGCATGAATCCCGCTGTTCCGAAAGTCCTGTTCAGCCACAATAATTACATGCGCGCCTACCTCAATGACTGGGATACGCTCGGTCACTTCCGCGGCAAGAAGGTGGTGATGCTGGTGCGTGACCCGCGTGACGTCGCGGTATCGCAGTATTTCCAGTGGAAATACCGCATGCGCCCGCACAAGGCGCTGCTCAATAACTACCCGGAGAAGGGCAGCGATACCAGTATCTGGGAATTCGTCAGCAGCCCCAATGTCGGTATCCCGCGCATCGTGGATTTTTTCAACGGCTGGGCGCGGGCGCTGCCGGAACAGCAGGACATTCTCATTATCCACTACGAGAAAATGCGCAAGGACCCGCAGGCTGTCATGCGCGAGGTGCTGGCATTCGTGGGGACGCCGGGCGATGACGAACAGATTGCGCAGGCCGTCGAGTTTGCCTCGCTGGAGAATATGAAAAAGCTGGAAGAGAAAAGTGTGTTCCGCGGCAGTGGTGTGCGGGTGAAGGCGGGTGACCCCAACAATCCCGACTCATTCAAGGTGCGGCGTGGCAAGGTGGGTGGTTACCGTGACTATTTCGATGTGGAACAGGTGGCCGAAATCGACGCCATGATGGCACAGCTCGACCCGGTGTTTGGGTATGGTTCCGGGGATAACGACGACAGTGTCTCCATGGCCAGGGGCTCTGCCGGGTGACGGGGAGCCCCGAATCACCAACGGGTGGCGTCTACGTCGAGCGGGCACTGGAAGCGTCGATTCGTATCGGCCTGGTGGCGCTGCTCATTCTCTGGAGTTTCCAGATCGTCCGCCCCTTCATTATCCCGATTATCTGGGGCACGATTATCGCCGTTGCCGCCTACCCGGGTTACCAGTGGTTGCAGGGTGTAATGGGCGGTCGCCGCAAGCTGTCCGCCATACTGTTTACGCTGTTCATGTTGCTGGTGGTTATCGCACCGACCCTGATGCTGAGTGGAACGCTGGTGGAGACGGTCAGGTTACTGGCGCAGGACCTGACTGAACACGGCACCCTGACCATTCCACCACCGCCTGAAACGATCAAAAGCTGGCCGTTGATCGGCGTGGAGCTGGACAGTTTCTGGAGCCTGGCATCGGAGAATATTCAGGCGGCGCTGAAGCAGATCGGACCGCAGATCAGACAAGTCGGCAAATGGCTGCTGGCGACGGCGGCAGGCGCGGGTTTCGGTATTCTGCAGTTCATTTTCGCCATTATCATCGCCGGTGTACTGATGCCCTGCGCGGCCAGTGGCGACCGCATTGCGCATGCTATCGTAGCCCGCCTGGCCGGTGCGGAACGTGCCGACCTGGTCGAACTGGCAGAGAAGACCATTCGCAGTGTGGCTTCGGGCATCCTTGGTGTCGCGCTCATCCAGTCGCTGCTGGCAGGGCTGGGTTTCATGGTGGCCGGTGTCCCGGCTGCCGGGTTCTGGGCGCTGTTGTGTCTGCTGCTGGGTGTGGCCCAGATCGGTATTATTCTTGTCCTGGTGCCGGTCATCATTTACCTGTTCAACACCGCGGATACAGTGACAGCCGTCGCCTTCCTGGTCTGGAGTATCCCGGTTGGCCTGATTGATAACATCCTGAAGCCGATACTCCTGGCGCGCGGCGTCAAGACGCCCATGGTGATTATCTTCATGGGGGCTATCGGCGGTTTCCTGGCTTCGGGGATCATCGGCCTGTTTGTCGGTGCCGTGGTGCTTGCACTGAGTTATGAGTTGTTTATGTTGTGGCTTAACCCCGTGCAGACACAGTTGTCGTCTGGTGGCGACGGTGCCGGGTCCGGGCCGGTCAATCCGTCGGGTTGACCGGTTTGTAAAGGCGTATCGATATGAGTAGCATGGATGCGATTCACCGGCCGGTTCGGGCCATTATTCGTAATGAGGGATGAGTAATATGAAAACTGTAATGTTGTCTTCAGCGTCCGTGCTGGTGCTGTCTGCCGCGCTGGCATCACCGGTGATGGCCTACCAGAGTGTGGATGCCGTTGCACCGGGTGGCAAGGGCTTCGTTGGTCTTGGTGTGATTTCCAAGCCGGACTATGAAGGTTCGGATGAAAACAAGACGCTGGTGGCGCCGTTCGGCAAGTACGCCTGGGCGAGTGGCCGTTACGTCAGCCTGGGTGGCAGCGGGGGCAGTGAGAGTGCGGGCCGCCTGAGCCTGAACCTGATTACCCGGGACACGAGCGAAACCTGGACACTGGGTCCGCTGCTTCAGTACCGCCTGAAACGCGACGACGACGTGGATAACCGGCAGGTCAAACGGATGAAGGAAGTGGATGCCGCGACGGAGCTTGGTGGCTTTCTCGGCTTCAAGACCGGCCCCCTGTCGGCCGAGTTGAGCTTCTCCGCAGATGTTTCCGATGAACACGACGGCTACGTGGTGTATCTCAAGGGTGATTACGAGCTGATGAAATCTTCCAAATTCCTGCTTTCAATGGGAGTGGATACTTCATGGGCGGATTCCAATTACATGGAAACCTATTTTGGTGTAGATACCAAAAACGTCGGTACCAGTGGCCTGCCATTCTATAAACCTGACAGTGGTTTCAAGGATGCCAGCCTGAGCATGACGGGTATTTACTACTTTAACAGTACCTGGGGCATCGCGGCCAATGCCTCCTATACCCGGATGCTGAACGATGCCGAGGACAGCCCGCTGGTCGAGGGTCGCCAGGGCGTAGGCGACAAGAACCAGCTGGCCGGGGTTCTGGCTGTTACATACTCTTTCTGAGCTTGCCGGAACGGGTAAAAGCCCGCTTTACCTTCGGGTAAAGCGGGCTTTTTAATGTCCTGAAGATCAGCTGCGGTGTGATCCCGGTTTCAGCGGGGTGACGTTTCCCCCGGCCTTGCCGGTGCTGCCACCTTGCGTCCTGTTGGCACGTTCGAACAGTCGCGACATCTGGCCGACCGGCAGCGCCGGGCTGAACAGGTAACCCTGGATAAAGTCGCAATGATGGGCGCGCAGGAACTCAAGTTGTTCCTGTTTTTCCACGCCTTCCGCAACCACTTTCATCTGCAGGCCGTGCCCCATGGCGATAATGGCCGCAACCAGCCGGGAGTCGCCGGGTTCGTGCGGGATATCGCGGATAAACTCCTTGTCGATCTTGACGATATCGATGGGTGCATGCCGCAGGTGGCTCAATGACGACTGGCGGGTGCCGAAGTCATCCATCGAGATACGGATACCTTTTTCGCTGAGTGTCCGCAGCACGTTTCCGGATGCCTTGAAGTCTTCCAGCAGCGTGTCTTCGGTAATTTCCACAATCAGGTATTCCGCGGCGATATCTGCATCATCGAAATGCGACAGCATGGTATCGATAAAGGCCCTGTTTCTGAGTAGTCTCCCTGACAGGTTAATGGAGATGCAGATCGGCATCTGGCAGTTGTCGCGGAAATAACGGTGCCCGGCGCAGGCCTTCTGCAGGACCCACAGGGTAAGCGGCTCGATCAGCCCCGTTTGTTCGAGAATATCAATATATTTCCCGGCGGATATCAGCCCCCGTTGCGGGTGATGCCAGCGCAGCAGGGCCTCGGCACTGATGATGGCGCCGCTTTCCAGGTTGGTAACCGGCTGGAAATAGACCTCGAACTCGTTGTTTTTCAGTGCTCGCCGCAGCTGGTCCTCGATCTCGATGCGCTCTGCTATGCGCGCGGTCATGTCGCGCGAGTAGAACTGGTACTGGTTGCGACCGAGTTCCTTGGCGTGGTACATGGCAATATCCGCGTTCTTCAGCAGCTTCCCGGTATCGGTTTCATCCTGCGGGTACAGGGTGATACCGATAGAGGTCGTGATATACAGCTGGCGGTTGTCGATCCGGAACAGTTCGCTGAGCTTGTCCAGTACCTTTCTGCTGACCCGTTCAACCTGCTGAACAGTATCGACATCCTCGACCAGGATGGCGAACTCGTCCCCGCCGAGCCGGGCGATGGTGTCGGATTTGCGCACGCAGGCCTGCAGACGTGCCGCAACGCTTCTCAGCAGCAGGTCGCCGGTTTCATGGCCGAGGCCGTCATTGATGGTTTTGAAATTGTCCAGGTCGAGGAACATCAGGCCGAGCAGGCGGTTGTTTCTGTCTGCATGCAGCAGTGCCTGGTCCAGGCGGTCATGGAACAGGGTCCGGTTGGGCAGTTCGGTGAGTGAATCGTGGTGTGCCAGGTGATCGAGATGCCGTTCGCGGGTGCGAACCTGTTCCTGCATTTCGCGGAATGCCGTGGTGAGATCACGGATTTCTTTCAGTGAACTCTCCGGTACCTGTGCGCCGGTGGCGCTGCGCGATACTTTCTTGAGTGCGTGCGTGACCTGGCCGATAGGGGAGAGCAGGGCGCGGTTGAAGAATACAAAACCGGAAATCACAAAGGTAATACCGATAATGGCCAGCACGACGACGGAATCGGACAGCCGCCTGGCAACCTGTGTCAGCCGGGTGATATCCCTGGCGGTGTTGATGGACAGTTCCAGCTGCAGGGTTGAAAGTTGTTCGCGAAAACGCGAGAGCAGCGGATTGATGAAGTCATTGAGCAGTGCAATATCCGTGCGCCAGTTGTCCGAAGCAAGAATGACATCGACCTGTTGATAGCCTTTCCGCCATGCGTTCAGAGAGGATTGCATGTCCTGGTAGGCTGCGCTGATATCGAACTCAAAAGCCCCGTTTTTCCGGTGCTGCGCAAGTTTCTGCATCAGTTTGTCGATCTGCGCGGAATAGACCTCGATATTGGTGGCGCGTGCCAGCATTCCCGCCGCAGGGGTGCCGGGATACATCCCCATGCGATTGGAGATGTACAGCCGGAACTCGCTGACCAGCTGTTGCCAGGTGCGCTGCAGTTCAACAAGCAGTTGATAGAGCTTGTGCTGTGCGGGGTCGTGCGGTGAGCCATCGATGACCTGGTCGAGCGCCGTATCAACCGCCGAGATGAAAGCAAGGTGATGTGGCAGCATCTCGTCCTGCATGATCCGGTTCGCCGGTATCCACTGCATTTCGTCGGTGCGCACATCGATAAGGCGCTCGATTTCGGTCTGCAGCTGGCCGGACGTGGCGCTGAGGCCGTTGGCCAGCGACATGAGCACGTTTTCATTTTGCACCCAGGGGACGTTTTTCAGTCTTTCCAGCGCCGCATCCTTGAGCTCCAGTGCACTGCGTACCTCGGCGATATTTGCCTTGCTGGGTATCAGGATCAGACGCTGCAAGGCGATTTCCAGCACCCGGATCTGCTCGGCGATATCATTGACGGAAGTCGAGGCGTCGGCGCGGTGCTTGATATTGCCAATGTGCTGCTGTGAAATGTTTTCGACATAATTCCAGCCGTAGATCGCACTGCCTCCCAGCAACAGGATGAACAGCAGCGCAAGGTAGAGATAGCGCCCGCGCAGGCTCTGGAAACCGGGCAGGGCGGTATACAGCCTGTCCATGACGGAAGACATCAGTAGTTTTCACCAAGCACCGAGCGGATAATTTCCCGGTGCGGGTCATATTCGGCATCCGTGGCAATGATGAGGTTACTCAGCCGTGCGGCCGACAGGGCCTTCCGGCCCTGTGTGCTTCTCTTTGCCTGGGAAAGAATGTTCTGAACCCGGTCCCGGGTTTGCTTACTCATATTCTGTTTTACCGCCCAGGGCAGGTGGGCCATGGGCTGGCTTGTTGCCAGTGCTTTCAGCTCCGAGACATCAATTTCCTGCCGGACACGGGGCAGCCGTACCACAACATCCCCGGCCCCGGCGGCAGAGGCCTGCTGGTAAAAGACAGCGATGGTGGCGCGCAGCGGGTTTATCGCGAAAGTGGTGAGGTAGTCGCCTTCGTGCAGGCCTCCCGCCTCGAGCAGGTGGCGGGCGGTGATATAACTCAGCATGGCGGTTTTACCGCCACCGAAGACGATTTTCCGGCCTTTCAGCTCCATAATTGAATGTATGCCACTGTCCTTGCGCACAAAAAGGGTGGATGCGATGGTGGAACGACCGTGTTCCTCATTTTTAAGAATGACGCGGTAGCCCCGGGTTTTGTGGGAGCGCACGTAGTGATACTGGTTGAAATGCACGATGTCATAGCGTTGCCTGTCGACATTGTCCCAGAACGAGACAAAATCATGCGTGGTTTCCAGGCGCACCGGGCGTCCCAGCTGTTGGGACAGGTAATTTGCCAGCGGGGTGAACATCTTCTTCGTCACCACCGCCGCACGGCGCGGGAAAATGCCCAACACCAGCTCGTTTTCTGCCGCCGCAGTCGGTGTATCGTCGCAGTGGGCTGGTACGGCAAACAGCGCCAAGCCTAAAAGCAGCGCTTTCGTAGCGTGGTGCAGCGGGTTGCATATACCCGTCAGCGGGTTGCAAAATCCCATCGAGTCCTCCATAACCCATTTAAAATCAATATATTAACTGTGTTTCTTGATGCCTCATAACACAGTAGGGGTAGTGACTATAACGGGCAAACGATGCTGTACTTTAGACGAATTCTTGGAAATTTTCAGAATTTTCAATTGCTTCCGGGCCAGACTTATGGCGTTCTGGAGGAAGCCAGTTCATGGTAGAGGTTGGCGTAGCGGTCCAGGCTTTTATCAATACTCAGTGTTTGCCTTACCCAGTCATACCCCTGTGTTGCATAGTTTGCGCGTAGTTCCGGGTTTTCCAGCAGTTGTTGCAGGGCTGCCGACAGCGCGGAGACGTTACGCTCGCACAGGATGAAGTGGGTGCCGGGCGTACCCAGGTCACTGGACAGGCCCTTGAACGGGGTAATGATCACCGGCACCCTCGATGCCATCGACTCCAGCACCGAGTTGGGCATGCCTTCGCGCTCGGAGGGCAACACGAAGATATCCGAGGCGCGCGCGTATTCGTCCACGTTGTCGCACAACCCGGTGAAGTGCACGCGCTCCGGTGCACCGGATTTGCGGGTCAGTTTTTCCAGTTTTTTCCGGAACAGGCGCAGTCCGGACTGTTCCAGGTCCTTGCGCGGGCCGACCAGTACCAGGTGACTGTTCGGGAAGCGCGCGGCGAGTCGTCCCCAGGCATCCAGCAACAGGTCGGGGCCCTTGCGCGGGATGATGCCGCCGATACTGGTGATCATGATGTCATCCGGGCCGATGCCGAGGCTGTCGCGCAGGGGTTGTCGTTGTTGCGGGTCGTCTGCGGGATGAAAACGCTGCAGGTCGACACCGTTGGCGATGATCTCGACGCGGGTGGTGATGCCGATGGCGCGCACGAATTCGCGCAGCGGGGTGTTGTTGGTGACAATACAGTCCAGCAGGTTGAACAGTTCCACTTCCTCGCGCTGCGAGCGGCTGAACCATTTCTTGCGGCCCGGCTTCGGTGGCGCGACGGTAACCGCGTACAGCATGGGGATGCCCATGCTGCGCAGTTGTTTCAGTAAGGGGATGGAGGCGGGTTTCAGCGGCCCGACCATCTGCAGCACATCGGGGCGGTGTTGCGGGTTGTTGCAGCACTCCAGCAGTTTGCTGTTATAGACCGCGGTGCGGTGTTTGCCCTTGTCGTCAGGCAGCCGCACGCGGTGTACCGGCGTGCCGGCGACTTCTGTGTCCGGCATGAATTCCCCGACCGGGAACCGGTCCCAGTGCAGGCCTTCCTCGGCCGAGGTGATTTCCTTTTTGTGTGGTGTGCCGGTGTAGACGTGTACTTCCAGGTCGCGCTCGCGCAGGCCCGGCAGGTAACGCATGAAACGCAACTGGGAGCCGCCGTAGGTCGGGTAGAACAGCGGCGATGCCAGGCACAGGCGATGCTTGGGTGATGAATTCAAAGTGTGTTCAGGACCGTTGTGCCAAGCGCAGGAGGCGTTTGCCGGTGTGGGTGCCAAGGCGCGCCAGCTGTTGCGCGTACCAGGCAATGCGGCCGGACTTGACCCAGTTTACCTGCACCATGCGGCGTTCGCCCTCGAAACGTTTATAACCGTGAAAGGATTTGTTGCTGCGGCGGAAGGCCAGCATGGTACCGCCCACCGGTGTGACCTCGGCGATATAGTCTTCGATATCCTGCTTGTTGCGCAGGAAACGCAGCTTGCCGCCGTCCTGGTGCCACTCCGGGTTGAAATAGATCAGCACGGTGATGACCTTGCTCCAGTGGTCGGTGTGGATGTTGCCGTCACTCAGTTCCGAGTACTTGCGCACGGTGATGGTTTTCTCCGTGCCGGCCAGGCTGATGCCGAACTTGCGTTCGATGACGGCCTGGAATTCCGGGCTGTCGATCTGGTCCAGCAACTGCTGGAAGGCGGGGCCGTACTCGAGGTCTTCGGGGCGGAAGTTGGCCGGTAGATCAATGGCCGGGTAGTCCTTGTTCAGCATCGCGACGGAGTCCGGCGTCATCACGTCTTCGGCAACGATATATTCGAACGGCTCGCGCACCAGCGGTGCTTTTTCAAATGCTGTCAGATCGAGAAGTGCCATGTCGCCCGTTTGCCCGTCATTCTGTTCCCGGGCATTATCACACGGTTTTTACAGAGGCGGTAGCCGGTCGGGTCAGTCGAGCAGGGCCCTGATGCGCTGCACCACGGCATCGACATCGTTCGGGTACTGCCCGCCGGGCGCCTGTGCCGGCTGGCCGAACCAGGTGGCCAGGCCGAGGTCGACCAGCTTCTGGTGGAAGCCCGGGTAGTGGCGGGTATGGCGGATGAAGTGTGAGTGGTAGACCAGCCGCGCGAGGTGCGCGCGCAGGCGATCCGGCAGGCTGTCGCTGCCGGGCCTGAATAACCAGCGCGCCAGCGAGCGGCGCAGCTGGTCGAGGCTGCCCAGCAGGCCGCAGGGCAGCGGCAGTATCTCCAGCGGTTTACCGAGCCGCGTGACTTCCACCATCATCGAAATGCTGTCGCCGGTGACAATGAAACGGTCGGCCAGGGCGAGCAGGCCGAGGTAAGGGTTGTCGCCGGTATCCACGCCCCAGGCGAACAGGTGTGCACCCTCGGGCAGGCCCTGTCGCAGTTGTTCGACAATTGCGGGCGGCGTACGCCGGCTGGTGGTGATATAGGGCGTGCCGCCTTCCCGGCAGACCTTGCCGGCCGCAGTGATCAGCTTGTCGGTCACCGATTTGTTGTAGACAAAGGGATTGGTCGGGCCGCCTACCATGAGCGCGACCAGCGGGCGCGGCAGGTGGGCGAAGCGCTCCTGCCATTCGTCTGCGGCAGCCTGTACCGCGTGCGCGTCGATTTTCATCAGGGGCATCGAGATACGCAGCACGTTGGGGTAGGGGGCAAGCAGGATCTCGGTGCTGATGACGATCAGGTCGAAACGCTCCATCAGGCCGGAGGGTTTGCCGACCAGCAGGATCTTGCTGTGGCCGCCGGACTGCTCCTGTATCCACAGTGCCACGTTGGCGGGGCTGCGGCCGACGGTCAGGATCAGGTCAGGCCAGGGTGCCTGCAAGGGGTCACTCAGTTCACGGTCGATGTGATAGAGCGTGGGGCCGACTTTCGCCTTGCCGAACACGAACGGTTCGAGCACCTTGACGCGCTTCAGTTCGCCCTGCCAGCCGGTGGCCTCTGTCAGCGCCTCGGCGATGGTTTCAACCTGGCCGTTGTCGCCCTTTTTGTCGCCCAGCAGTATCCAGATGCGGGGTTGTGTGTCAGACGGCGGCACTGTCGTTCTGTGCGGCCAGGGCGTCGTTGTAGCCGAGCGAGGGGGACAGGCGGTCGAGCACCAGCTGTTCCAGTTCCTGCGCCTGTTCGGGGCTGAAATAGTCGCGGTAACCGCCGACCTTGGCGCGTCGTACCTTGAAGCTTTCCGGGTCTTTCGGGTTGCGCAGGGTGAGGCCGCCGGAGCGGAAGAAACCTTCGCTTTCCAGCTTGCGCAGGTTGTCGAAAGAGCCGAACTCGACGGCTTCGTTGATTTCCTCGTCGCTGAAGCTGTCGCCCATCAGCGTGGTGATCTGTTTCAGCACCAGCGCCGGGTCGGCGCGCAGCGCTTCGTAACTGGTGAGCAGGGTGTTGTCCAGCGCGGCGAGGTTGCGTTCCCAGTAATTCAGGAACTCGATCAGCGAGGGCAGGCCGATCGGGCTGTGGCGCACGAAATCCCACATCTCGATGTTGTTGCGGTCGACCGGTTGCGCGAGGTCGGCGTTGATCAGTTCCTGCTTGTGTGCCGACTGGCGCTTGGTGAACTGGAAGAACCAGGATACCGCGATGTCCAGCGGGTTACGCGCCAGCAGCACGACCGGCTTGTGCTTGAGTTCCGAGTCCGGCGCTTCCGGTGTCAGCTTGTCGCCCACGGCGCGTTCGTAGCTGTACCAGCCGTTGGTGGCGGCAAAGCGCGGGATGTCCGGGTTGCGGTCGGCGAGCGCGGGGTATTTGGCGAAATCCTCCGCGGCAATGCCGTGCCGGATGCCGTACAGCCGGGTGAGCATGACCTTGAGCCAGGTGTTGCCGCTCTTGGGGTGGGCGACGATCACCAGCTGCGAACGGCGTGCGATATCGACTTCCAGGTTGCCGAGCAGGCGCTTGCGGACCGCTACCCGCAGCGGCCGGGGCAGCACAGCGGTCGGTCCGATAATCATGGCCTTGCGGCCGTTGTCGGTGAGAGTGAACATGGCGCCGTATTATATAGGGTTTTTAGCGGTTGCGCCGGAGCTTCGGCCAGCGCCGCTTGGTGCACATCCACTGGTCCGGGTGGGCGCGTATCCAGGATTCGAACAGGGCGTTGATCCGGGTGGTCATTTGCAGGGCTTTCCCGGCGGCGTCGGGGATGCCGTCATCGGCAGTGACCGGGGTATGGAAGGTCACGCGGAAATGCGCCCCGTGCAGGCGTTCGATCTGCACCGGGATCAGTTCGCAGTCGAAGCGCAGGGCCAGCTGGGCCGGGGTGACCGAGGTCAGCATCTCCAGCCCGAAGAACGGTACAGGTTCCCCGGAATCGACGCGCTGGTCGACCAGCAGGCCGATGGAGGTGCCCTGTTTCAGGCAGCGTATGAGCTGGCGCGCGGCGTTGCCACGTTCGATGAGGTCACGCCCGGCCAGTCGGCGCGCCCTGAGCAGCATGCGGTCCATCCAGGGGTTTTGCAGCCGGGTATACACGGCGGTTACCGGGATACCCATTTTCACCACCGCGTGGGAGGTGAGTTCCCAGTTGGCGAGGTGGGCGGTGACGAAGACGGCGGGTTTGCCGGTGCCGCTGAATACCTGCGGGTTGCCCTTGACGACAATTTCCAGGCGCTGTTCGGCGTCGTCCGCGATGCGGTTCAGGTGCGGGTACTCGGCCAGCACCGCGCCCAGGTTGCCCCAGATGCCGCGGATCAGGTGCAGGGTCTGCGCCTCGTCCAGGTCGGGAAAGGCAATTTCCAGGTTGCGCCGGATCAGGTTGGTCTTGTCGAGACGCGGTCCCACTGCCGCCACCAGGCGGCGCCCGAGCGCGGATGCGGTGTCGGGTGGCAACAGGCGGCTCAGGCCGCCAAGCAGGGCGACCAGTGCGGCCTCGCCGGCCCAGAGCAGACGCAGCAAGCGCGGCGACCAGTCGGTGTGCTTGCTGCCCAGAAACAGTTTTGCCAAGTTCGGGGAATCCTATTGTGTTGCCATGATGCGCCCGGCGCGGCGCCTATTTTGCTGGATGCGGCGGTCTATGGCCAGTCGTGCCGCGGCCCGTGCTGGTGAAGCGGGCGGGGCGGGTTTAAAATGGCGCCATTCAGTATCAGAGGAGTACTACGTGGATTACTGCGTCTTCATCCAGGCCAACGAAAAGCAGTACCTCGGCGCGCTGGTCGCCGAGTATGCGTTGCGCCGCAATTCCGCGCATAACGACAAGTTCGATATCCGCATCATGAACTACGCGGATTTCCCGGTCCTGCACGCCCAGGAAGGCAACGTCTACCTGCGCGATGGTGGCAAGCGAGACTGGGTGCGCGATGACCTGCAGTCATTTACGCCCACGCGGTTCCTGCCGCCGCAGCTGATGGACTACCAGGGCCGTGCCGTGGTCATCGACCCGGATGTGTTCGCGCTGGCGGATATCTGGGATCTGCTGTCGCGCGACATGCAGGGCAAGGCCATCCTGTGCCGCCCCAAGACCGGCAGCAAGGGCAAGCGCGGCTGCCTGGCGACCAGCGTCATGCTGCTGGACTGCGCGAAGCTGGCGCACTGGAAGTTCGACGAGCAGTTCAACGCCATGTTCAGTTTCGAGCGTGATTACATGAAATGGGTGTGCCTGAAATACGAGGATCCGGACACCATCGGCTTTTTCGAGCCGGAATGGAACGATTTCGACCACCTGACCGAAAAGACCAAAATGCTGCACACCACCAAGCGCAAGCACCAGCCCTGGAAGACCGGGCTGCCGGTCGACTACCGCGCCGCCGACACCTTCCGCCTGTTCCCGCCCAGACACTGGATCCGCCGGGCGCGCCGGGCGCTGTTCGGCGATTACGGATTTGCCGGCAAATACGGCCAGCACCCGGACCCGAACCAGGAGCACCTGTTCTTCGGTTTACTGCGGGAATGCCTGGACAAGGGTATTGTCAGCGAGGAGATGCTGCGTGAGGCGATGGCGAAGAACCATATCCGCCACGATGCGTTTGAAGTGCTGGAGCGTACGCCGCCACTGGCGGCCTGAGCTGCAGCCCCGCGTTATCCGTCATTCCGGCGCAGGCCGGAATGACGGTTGTGACTCTGGTTTGATCAGGTGTCGTTCATACCGGCTTTTTCTTTCGCCGCCCGTTCTTCCCGCGTATAGCCATAAAACGGTAACAGTTTCTCCGACACCATCCGCTCGATCTGTTCCACCTGCTCATCGTCGAAGTAATCCCGGAAGCCACCCACCTTGGCGCGCCGCACCTTGAAGCTGTCGGGGTTGCTGCGGTCCTTGGGCGCCATGCGGCCGCCGCTCAGCCAGAAGGTGTTTTTCGCCTCCATTTTCTTCATGTTCTCGTAGGACGAGTAGCGCACCGCGTCATCGATGTCGGCCTCGCTGGCCGGGGTGCCCATGAATGCGGTCAGTTTCTCCAGGGTCTCCCTGGGCTGCGACTTCATGTCTTCGTAGCGCAGCAGGAAGAAATCCTGCATTTTGTCCGCTTCCCGGGCCCAGACGTTGAGGAAATCGATGACCCAGATCAGGCCGGCGTCTGATTTCATCAGGAAATCGAAGATGGAGACGTCCTCATCGCCGCGCGGGTACTTGTTGATGGTCCGCTTGTGTTCCTTCATGCGGTATTTCCACTGGAAATACTGCGATACCGCCACATCGCGGGGATCGCGCGCCAGCATCACGACTTTCTTATCGTAGTAATCCTGCCGGTTGTCCCTGTGCCCGGTGTAGTCACCGATATAGGTGTCATGGGTGAAGAACATGCGCGGGATGGCCCTGTTCATATAGTGGAAGTTGTCGAAGCCGATCATGGCGTGCTCCGGCAGGCCGTAGATCTGCTGGTAGACCCGCGACAGCATCACGCGCAGCCAGGTGCGGCCGCTTTTGCCGAACGACACCAGCACAATGTCGGCCTGTTGCAGCAGGCGGTACTGCTGGCGCCCGCGCAGCTTGCGCTCGGCCTTCAGCTTGTCTTCCTCGGAGCGGAAAAACAGCAGGGTTCTGAGCAGGCGGCGGGTGAAGATTTTCCAGAACGAGCGCAGCGCCTGGAGTCCGGAGGGGAATAGGTATGGCATGGACAAACCGAGTGTAAATACCGCGTGGAGCGTACGCGTGCAGTGCCCTGAATTCAAGTACCTGCGCGCTGCCGGGGGCGTATCCGGATGCGATTTTCAGGTGTGCGCACGGGCATTTTTTTATACCCCTAAAAGTACAGCTTAAGTGTTTGATTTGCTGTCAAAAGCAATACCTCTGGATGCTTGACACTTTTCCGCCAAGAGGTCTAGACTGCGTAACGTTTCGCGTTTACGCGACAAGAATAACAGCCGGCTATGACCGGTTGCGTCGGATGAGGGTGGCATGCTGGAAAATTATCTGCCGGTTTTGATCTTTATTGCCATCGGCATCGGGGTCGGGCTGGCGATGACCCTGATGGGGTTCATGCTCGGGACGCGCAAGCCCGACAGTGAAAAAGGCTCGCCCTACGAGTGCGGCTTCGAGGCCTTCGAGGACGCACGCATGCGCTTCGACGTGCGTTACTACCTGGTTGCCATCCTGTTCATCATTTTCGATCTGGAAATCGCCTTCCTGTTCCCCTGGGCCGTGGTGCTCGACACCATCGGCTGGTTCGGTTACGCCGCCATGATGCTGTTCCTGGGTATCCTGGTCATCGGTTTCATCTACGAGTGGAAGAAAGGGGCACTGGAATGGGAATAGAAGGCCTGCTCGAAGAGGGCTTCATCACCACCAACGCCGACAAGCTCATCAACTGGGCGCGTACCGGTTCCATGTGGCCGATGACCTTTGGTCTGGCGTGCTGCGCGGTGGAGATGATGCAGGCCGGCGCCGCGCGCTATGACCTGGACCGCTTCGGCGTGGTGTTCCGCGGCAGCCCGCGCCAGTCTGACGTGATGATCGTCGCCGGCACCCTGTGCAACAAGATGGCGCCGGCGCTGCGCAAGGTCTACGACCAGATGTCGGAACCGCGCTGGGTGATTTCCATGGGCTCCTGCGCCAACGGGGGCGGTTACTACCATTACTCCTATTCCGTGGTGCGCGGCTGTGACCGCGTGGTGCCGGTCGATATCTACGTGCCCGGTTGTCCGCCCACGGCGGAAGCACTGTTGTACGGCATTCTGCAACTGCAGAACAAGATTCACCGTACCAATACCATCGCGCGCTGACCGGGATACTCGATGCAGACACAGGAACTTCTGGACCGCTTGCAGGAACGCTTTGGAGATACACTCCAGGACGCCGTGCTTGCTACCGACGAGGTGACTATCGAGGTGGCGCCGGCCGACCTGCTGGCAACCTGTACCGCGCTGCACGATGAAAAAGACTTCCGTTTTGTACAGCTGACTGACATCTGCGGTGTCGACTACCTGTCCTGGGGCGAGGACGAATGGAAAACCGAACAGAGTAGCTCAACGGGTTTCAGCCGCGGCGTGAACGCTGCCACAGCGGGCCGCCTGCCGGGCCTGGAAGACGAGCTGTCGACCGAGATACCGCAACAGGACCGTCGTTTCGCGGCGGTGTACCACTTGCTGTCATTGTTCCACAACCTGCGCCTGCGTGTCCGGGTGTTCGCGCCCGATGAACAGCTGCCGGTTATCCCGTCGGTGATTTCCGTCTGGAACAACGCCGACTGGTACGAGCGCGAGGCGTTCGACCTGTACGGCATCCTGTTTGAGGGCCATCCCGACCTGCGTCGTATCCTCAGCGACTACGGTTTCATCGGCCACCCGTTCCGCAAGGATTTCCCGCTCACCGGCAACGTGGAAGTCATCTACGACCCGGAGAAGGGGCGCGTGGTGTACCAGCCGGTCAGTATCGAGCCGCGCGTGCTGGTGCCGAAAGTGATTCGCACCCATTGCGCCGAACCGGAAACCCCGGAGCCGGATGAGCCGGTGGCGGAAACCCCCGACAACGGCGAGCAGGAATAACCGAAACCATGCCGGAAATAAGAAACTACACGCTGAACTTCGGTCCCCAGCATCCCGCCGCTCACGGTGTGCTGCGCATGGTGCTGGAACTGGACGGCGAGACGGTACAGCGCGTCGACCCGCACATCGGCCTGCTGCACCGCGCCACCGAGAAGCTGGCCGAGAGCAAGCCGTATAACCAGAGCATCGGCTACATGGACCGGCTCGATTACGTGTCCATGATGTGCAACGAGCACGGCTACGTGCTGGCCATCGAAAAACTGCTGGGTGTCGAGGTGCCGGAACGCGCCCAGTACATCCGCGTGATGTTCGACGAGATCACCCGCCTGCTCAACCACCTGCTGTGGCTGGGTGCGCACGGGCTGGACGTCGGCGCCATGACGATTTTCCTGTACACCTTCCGCGAGCGCGAAGACCTGATGGATGCCTACGAGGCGGTTTCCGGCGCGCGCCTGCACGCGACCTATTACCGCCCCGGCGGCGTCTACCGCGACCTGCCGGACCGCATGCCGCAGTACGAGGAGTCGAAGTGGCACAGCAAGGCCGATGTCGACCGCCTCAACACCAACCGCCAGGGTTCGTTGCTGGATTTCCTCGATGACTTCGTGGCGCGCTTCCCGGCCTGTGTCGACGAATACGAAACCCTGCTCACCGACAACCGCATCTGGAAGCAGCGCACCGTGGATATCGGCGTGGTCTCCCCGGAACGCGCCCTGCAACTGGGCCTGACCGGCCCCATGCTGCGCGGTTCTGGCGTGGCCTGGGACCTGCGCAAGAAACAGCCCTACGAAGTCTACGACCGCATGGATTTCGATATCCCGGTGGGCCGTAACGGCGACTGCTACGACCGTTACCTGGTGCGTATCGAGGAAATGCGCCAGTCCAACCGCATCATTAAACAGTGCATCGACTGGCTGCGCGCCAACCCCGGGCCGGTGATGCCGGGCGATCACAAGGTGGCACCGCCGCCGCGCGAAGAGATGAAAGCGGACATGGAAGCGCTGATCCATCACTTCAAACTGTTTACCGAAGGCTACTGTGTGCCGGCCGGTGAAGTGTACGCCGGGGTGGAACACCCCAAGGGCGAGTTCGGCATCTACCTGATGTCCGACGGTGCCAACAAACCTTACCGCGTGAAAATCCGCGCGCCGGGTTTC
>DRNU01000137.1 GCA_011374975.1 Gammaproteobacteria bacterium
AAACTGTCCGCGCTTGTCGTATGGCCTTTAAGACCACCTTCGTCAATCCATTGCTGTACAGTAATATGCGCCCTGGCTTCAAGCTGCAAATTGCGCTGCCTGACGTTTTTGCTGTAATCATTTTTAAGCGCCCGCTCAATATCGACCGGGTGGGTATCATGCCCCTCAATCAGATTGCTGTAATAGCAGTTCATTGACCTGACAAGACCGGCCAGAGAGTGCTCTACATGTTTTGGCAGGCTTCCCCTGAAGCGTGCCGAATGTGTGGCCAGCTCAAGTGCCAGGTCACTCAGGGCGTTGCGGTGTTTTGACCCGACAGAAATCAGCAGCGGCTCCATCATTGAAACCGCTTCGTTTCTGTCTATGGCCTCTATAATGTCCTCTTCCATGTCCGTTATCGTGACCGCTATTTATATTCCAAACAAACATTATAATATCAGTTAATTATAGCGGTGTTAAGTCAAAAATATCGCCCTTTATGACCACTACAATGTCCGGAGATATGTCCGCTTTTATGTCAGCGCGGAAACGGTCCCCGGCAACTACCGGGGCTTTTTTATTGGCAACAATCCCTGAATCTCGGCCGCCAATACGACGTTAGTCGTATAGAGCACGCCACGGTGATTCATGAAGCTGGAATCCGCGCGGTTTAAATCCAGGGGCTGTCCGTAAAAATCACTGGCAACAGCGCCGCATTCATCAAAGATCGCTGCGGTTGCCGCAAAATCCCACAGGCTGCCGCCACCCTGCTGCGGTTTCGGGAATTTGAAATAACATCCCGGCGGGTTTTCCAGCACCTGAATGGCGTTCATCGCCGCGCCATCCCCTTCCAGTGTCTGCACAGCGGAGAACCCGTGCCGGACGACCAGTTCGTTCAGGGCGGCAAACACGTGCTCATAGTAGTCGCGTTGATCAAAGCCCCGGTCGAACACCAGCGTGAACGGCCTGCCTGCCTGCGATGTTATCGATGGCCGCCAGGACTCGCCCTGGCGTTGTGCGCCCTGCCCGCGCACCGCGGAATACAGGATGTCCGTGACCGGGTTATATACTACCCCGATCAAGGGTGTGCCGTCCCGCGCTACCAGGCCGATAGACACCGAATAGCCTGGCCGGGATTCGATAAAGGCCAGCGTCCCATCCAGAGGATCAACCGACCAGAAGGCATCCTTCGCAAGCCGCGCCCGGTCATCCGTGCTCTCTTCGGTGAGCAGGGCAAGGTCATACTGTGCACAGGTCGGCCGCAGGGCCCCGGAGATTATGGCATCCGCGCGCAGGTCCACCGCGGTGACCACCTGGGCGGCGATGTTGCTGCCCCCGCTTTTATGCTGCACCTCGATGCCACTGGCAACCGAAGCCTGGATGAAAGCACCGGCCTCCTTCGCCGCCGACACAGCATACTCGCGTAATTCGCCCAGGTCCCGCTCCGACAAATGCATCACTCGCTCACTTCTGCTTTCAATTGCGCCAACACTTGCCGGGCAAGCCGCTCGCTGTAGCCGTGTATCTTCCAGTGCCCCGGGCTCCAGCCTTTCATAAAGCGGTGAAAATCCGTCCAGGCGACGGGATACAAGGCACGCCATTCCTGCTCGACCGCCTGCGGGTCCACATCCCGGCCCCGGCTTTCGAGCGCATCGCCAAGTGCACTGAAATAATACGCCAGCAGCGTCTCTTCATGCCGCTCGCAATCTTCCTCATACAGGCAACTGCCGATGAAATAGGCGACATCCTTCATGCCACAACCGCCGCCGACATACTGGAAATCCACCGCTGCCACACGCTTGCCGTCTTCGGAAAAACAGAAATTAGCCAACTTGGCATCGCCATGGATAAAGGTCTGAAAACGCCCTGCGCGCAATAACGCATCGATTTCGCCCGCAGCCTGCTTGAGCTGAACATCATCCAGCACCTCAAGCTCATCCGGTCGCGTATCCAGGTGCCAGTAGGAACCCACCTCCCACAGGCCGCCGGGCGACTCACCCAGAAAAGTCGCATGAAAATGCGCCAGCCAGGCCAGGCACAGATGCATCCCGGCAAGGGATACGGCGCTCTTGCGCACCGGAAAACCACTGGCATCCAGATCCTCGAACACCATCAGGAATTCATCCGCATCTGATTCCAGGGCAAGACAGGCCGGCACCCGGCAGCGTGCATCACAAGCCGCCGCCCAATCCCGGTACCAGGCCGTCTCCACCTGGTACGAGCGGATCTTGCGCTGATGCGAAAGACCGGTATTCCAGCCACGGGGATGATGGTGTTGATCCGGCAATTTCACATGCTTGACCACCACCCGCTCCCGGTCCGCGCCCCTCAGACCGTAGCGCATGATCTTGCCATACCCGCTCCACAACGACTGGATGTCTTCGATGTGATACAGCGCATCGGCACCGGTCGCCTGGAGGATGACTTCCTGGAAATTGTGGTTCATGGCGGGTTAATCTGTTCCAGGAAAGACGCCTTGTCCACGTAGTGGATGGCTTGCCACCCGGCGGCCTGCGCGCGTTCCACGTTACTCCGCATGTCATCGACAAACAAAATCCCGGCGGGCGCCAGCGCCAGCTGTTCGGCGATGTCGTAAAACAGGGAGGG
>DRNU01000138.1 GCA_011374975.1 Gammaproteobacteria bacterium
GCAGTTGCCGCTCGATGCTGGCGGCGACCCGGTCGAGGAAATCCGCATCCGGGCTGACCAGGATGGCCTGCGCGTCTTCGTCGTGTTCGGCCTGCGAGAACAGGTCCATGGCGATCCAGTCGGGGTCGGTCTGGCCGTCGCACACAACCAGTATCTCGGAGGGGCCGGCAATCATGTCGATACCGACCTGGCCGAATACCATGCCCTTGGCGGTGGCCACGTAGATATTGCCCGGCCCGACAATCTTGTCGACGGCGGGAATGGTCTCGGTGCCGAAGGCAAGGGCCGCCACCGCCTGCGCACCGCCAATGGCGAACACCCGGTCGACGCCGGCCACGGCCGCGGCCGCCAGCACCAGTTCGTTGCGCACGCCGTCCGGCGTCGGCACCACCATGATCAGTTCAGCAACACCCGCCACCCGGGCCGGTATGGCATTCATCAGTACTGAAGACGGGTAAGCAGCCTTGCCACCCGGCACATACAGGCCGGCGCGATCCAGCGGCGAAATCTGCTGCCCGAGCACGGTGCCATCGGCCTCGGTGTAGGACCAGGATTCCATTTTCTGGTGCTCGGCGTAGGCACGCACACGCTGCGCGGCGCGCTCCAGCGCCGCGCGCTGGTCGTCGGGCGTGTTGTTCAATGCATCCTGCAGATCCTGTTGCGGGATTTCCAGCTGCGCGACACTGTCCGCCTGCACCCGGTCAAAGCGTTGCGTATATTCCAGCAACGCCGCATCGCCACGGTGGCGCACAGCTGCAAGAATATCGCGCACGGTCTGCTCGACCTGCTGGTCGGCCGCCTGCTCCCAGGCCAGCAAGCGATCAAGCTGCGTATAAAAATCCGCGGCGGCACTGTCCAGCCGTTGTATATCGATATCGCTCACGCGGCTTCTTCCTGCTTGCGCACCGCCTCGGCGATCTGGTCGATGAACGCCTGCACACGTGCATGCTTGCGTTTCATCGAGGCCTTGTTGACCACCAGCCGCGAGCTGATGTCGGCGATGGTTTCCAGTGGCTGCAGGCCGTTCGCTTTCAGCGTGTTGCCGGTATCCACCACGTCCACGATCAGGTCGGACAGGCCGACCAGCGGCGCCAGTTCCATGGAACCGTACAGTTTGATGATTTCCACCTGCAAGCCGCGCCCGGCAAAATAGCGCCGTGCGCTGTTGACGTACTTGGTGGCAATACGCAGCCGCGTGGCCTGCTCCGACCAGGGCTCGCGTCCGGCCACCATCAGGCGGCAACAGGCGATGCGCAGGTCCAGCGGCTCGTACAGGCCTTCGCCACCGTGTTCCATCAGCACGTCCTTGCCCGCCACACCGAGGTCAGCGGCACCGTACTGCACGTAGGTCGGCACATCGGAGGCACGAATGATCACCAGCTTCACGTCATCATGATTGGTGTCCAGGATCAATTTGCGACTGGTCTCGGGATCATCGACGGGCTCAATCCCGGCATGCGCCAGCAGCGGCAGGGTTTCCTTGAAGATACGCCCCTTGGAGAGTGCGATGGTCAACTGTTCGGACATGGTCTGTGCCTGGCAAGTGCGCGCGCCATAATGGCGCTGCGCGGTTACTGGATCTGTTGTGCCGACTGTTCCGGCGTCAGGGTGCGGAATGACAGGGCATGTACCGCGCCCTGCATCAGGTCGCCCAGCGCGCTGTACACCATCTGGTGTTGCTGCACCCGCGACTTGCCTTCAAATGCCGGGCTTACCACGGTGGCTTCGAAGTGATCCCCGTCGCCCACCACGCTGACCTGTGCCGAGGGAATGCCCGCTTCGAGAAGTTTTTTGATGTCGTCTGCCTGCATGATTTTGCCTGTCGATAAAGTGTCAGAACGTGAATGGTACTATATTTGTGTGCCGCCCCCCCACAGGAAAGCCGTTAGTCGCGTTGCAGGGGTAACACCTGGTCCAGGCTGCTGACACGCGCCAGTGCCAGCATCTGCGCGGGCATGTTGAAAAACCGCAGGGTTTTTCCGGATTGGTGCGCCTGGCGCATGCATTCCACCAGCAACGCCACGCCGGCGCTGTCGGCGCGTTCCACGCCGTCCAGGTCGATTTCCAGCGTATCCTGTTCGGCAAAACAGCGGGCGCAGTCGCGCCACAGCCCCGGGACCGTTTCAAAGCTCAGGTCGCCGCACAATTCCAGGCGCCCGTTGCTGCATTTCTGCAGGGCGGTCCCGGCCATGCTATTCGCCGGCCTTGTTGAGCAGGAACTTGCCCACCAGCTTTTCCAGCACCAGCGCGGACGTGGTGAACTCGATTTCCGAACCGTCGGCCAGCAGATCCTCGGAGCCGCCCGGGTCGAGCGCCACGTACTGCTCGCCGAGCAACCCGGCGGTGTAGATGCTGGCCACGCTGTCATCCGGGAACTGGTCGTAAGCGCTGTCCATTTCCATGACCACCACCGCCTGGTAGCTGCGGTTGTCGTAGTCGATGCTGGCCACCCGCCCCACCAGCACGCCGCCGGCCATCACCGGTGAGCGCTCTTTCAGGCCGCCGATGTTGTCGAAATGCGCGGTCAGGCGGTACGTGCCGGCGGGTGAGAAACTGCTCAGATTACTGACCTGCATCGCCAGCACGAACAGTCCCGCGATACCGGCGGCGATAAACGCGCCGACCATCAGCTCCATCGTTCTTGTCTGTTTCATAGTCGCAAGTCCCAATGTTCCTTCACGGTTTTACTGCCGGCCGTCAGTCGCCAAACATCAGCGCCGTCAAAACGAAATCCAGCGCCAGGATGGCAAACGCCGAGTACACCACGGTACGGGTGGTGGCGCGGCTCACGCCTTCCGAAGTCGGCACCGTATCATAGCCTTCAAATACCGCTATCCAGGTTGCCACCCAGCCGAAGGCGATACTCTTGATGATGCCGTTGACGACATCACCGTGCAGGTCAACCTTGGCCTGCATCTGCGCCCAGTAGGCGCCTTCGTCCACACCCAGCAGGCCAACACCGACAAAGTGACCGCCGTAGATGCCCACCGCGCTGAACATCAGCGCCAGCAACGGCATCGAGATAAAGCCGGCCAGGAAGCGCGGCGCAATAACCCGGTGCATCGGGTCCACCGCCATCATTTCCATACCCGCCAGCTGTTCGGTAGCCTTCATCAGGCCGATTTCGGCCGTCAGCGCGGAACCGGCACGGCCGGCAAACAACAGGCCGGTCACTACCGGGCCCAGCTCGCGCACCATGGACAGCGCCACCGCCACACCCAGCGATTCCTCGGCGCCGAAATCCACCAGCGTATTATAGCCCTGCAGCGCCAGCACCATGCCCACGAACAGGCCCGACACCACGATGATGGGCATCGACAGCACACCCACCGACAGCAGCTGGGCAATCAGCAGGCGCGGCCGCAGTATCACACCGGGCAGGCCGGCCAGCGTTTTCAGCAGGAACAGGCTGGAACGCCCCAGTTTCTCGAAGAAACCGATGCCGCTGCGTCCCAGTTCGCGTAGCCACTCAAGCATTCAGTAAATCTTCCCGGTAGTCCGGCGCCGGATAGTGGAAGGGCACCGGGCCATCCGGCAGGCCCTGCATGAACTGCCGCACCCAGTCGGAATCTGTTTTACCCAGTTCTTCGGGGGTACCCTGCCCGACCACCTTGCCCTGGGAAATCACGTAGATGTAGTCGGATATCGCCGTGGTTTCCTGGACATCATGCGAGACGATGATGCTGGTCAGCCCCAGCGTATCGTTGAGCAGACGGATCAATTGCACCAGCGCCGCCATGGAGATCGGGTCCTGGCCGGTGAAGGGCTCGTCGTACATGATCATCATCGGGTCCAGCGCGATGGCGCGCGCCAGTGCCACGCGCCGCGCCATGCCGCCGGACAGCTCGGCGGGCTGCAGATCGCGCGCACCGCGCAGGCCGACGGCCTGGAGTTTCATCAACACCAGGTCGCGGATCATGGATTCCGGCAGCCGGGTGTGTTCGCGCAGCGGGAAGGCAACATTATCGAATACCGGGAGATCGGTGAGCAGGGCGCCGGACTGGAACAGCATGCCCATGCGCCGGCGCAAGCGGTACAGCGCCGCCCGGCCCAGCTCCGGCACCTGTTCGCCGTCGACCTCGATACTGCCCGCATCCGGCTGCAGCTGCCCGCCGATCAGGCGCAGCAGGGTGGTCTTGCCGGTGCCGCTGGGACCCATGATGGCGGTCACCTTGCCACGCGGGATATCCAGGTCCACGCCATCGAAAATAACCCGCTCACCACGCGCAAAGTACAGGCCACGGATCTTCACCAGAGTCTCGTGCGCGGTGTCGGATGTGGCCGTGTCTTGCATTATTATTCGTTACCGTCCTTGATGGAATCGCCGCATTATACGGAACAAGCCGCCCATAATAGTAGCCTCCCGGCCAGACCGCTGTAAGTGGCAGGCATACCCCGGGTCACGGACTGTCAGCCAGCCCCGGTTTTTTCCGCGCCGCAGCGCCGGCAACGCCAGCAGGTCACCAGCCGTCCGGCCTTCACGTCGAACGGCCTGTCCACTACCTCCCACTTGTGAAATCCGCGCCGGCACAGGGTATTGCCGCGGTGTTTTTGCGCGGGCGCGGGTTTTTTGAAGGGTACGACCTTGCCCATCGCTGCTCCGTGGTGCGCGGATTTGTCCCCGCGCGTTTTAAACCGCTACTATACGCGACCTATGTGGATGCAGTTTTTTGGTGTCGTTGCCGGGTTCGGTTTGCTGGTGTGGGGGGCGGATCGTTTTGTCGTGGGAGCGGCGGCGACCGCGCGCCTGCTCGGCGTTTCGCCGCTGCTGATCGGCCTGACCATTGTCGGTTTCGGCACCTCGGCGCCTGAAATTCTGGTCTCGATGGTGGCCTCCCTGCAAGGCAACCCGGGGCTGGCGATCGGCAACGCCATCGGCTCCAATATCACCAACGTCGCCCTCATCCTGGGCACCACCGCGCTGGTGATACCGCTGGCCGTGAACTCCCTCACCATGCGGCGCGAAATGCCTATTCTCATCGGCACCACCCTGTTCGCCTGGGTGTTGATCGGCGACGGCAAGCTGGAATTCAGGGACGGGCTGGCGCTGCTGATCGGCCTGCTGGTAATGCTGGGCTGGGTGATCTATGTCGGCCTCACCTCGCGCGGCAAGGACCCGCTGGCCGCCGAATACGCCGCCGAGATCCCCACGGATATGTCGTTGCGCCAGGCGCTGCTGTGGTTGCTGGCGGGCGGCCTGGTGCTGCTGGCCGGCTCGCGCCTGCTGGTGTGGGGCGCGGTCGGCATCGCCCAGCACTTCGGCGTCAGCGACCTGGTCATCGGCCTGACCATCGTGGCACTGGGCACCAGCCTGCCGGAGCTGGCGGCCTCCATCACCAGTGCGCTGAAAAACGAGCCGGATATCGCCATCGGCAATGTCATCGGTTCCAACATGTTCAACCTGCTGGCGGTGCTCGGCATACCCGGCCTCATCAGCCCCGGTCCCATCGACCCCGGTGTACTGAGCCGCGATATGCCGATCATGGTGGCACTGACCGTGGCGCTGCTGGTGATGGCCTACGGCTTCCGCGGCCGGGGACGCATCAACCGCGTGGAAGGCTCGCTGCTGCTGACCGCCTATGTCGGTTACCAGACCCTGTTATACTTCAGCACCGTCCACTGAAGCCGGAATTCCAGACCTCTATGACCGACGCGACAATGAAAAAACTGGGCCTGGCGGTACTGGAAACAGAAGCCGCCGCCATCGAGGCCCTCAAGTCACGCATCGATGCCGATTTTGTACGCGCCTGCCAGCACATGCTGGACTGCGAAGGCCGCGTGGTGGTCATCGGCATGGGCAAGTCCGGGCATATCGGCAGCAAGATCGCCGCCACCCTGGCCAGTACCGGCACCCCGGCCTTCTTTGTCCACCCCGGCGAGGCCAGCCACGGCGACCTCGGCATGATCACTCCCAAAGACGTGGTACTGGCGCTGTCCAACTCCGGCGCCACCGAGGAAATCCTCACCATCCTGCCAATCATCAAGCGCCTGCACGTGCCGCTGATCTCGCTCACCGGCAACCCGGATTCGGCACTGGCACAGGCCGCCAGCGTCAATCTCGATGTTAGTGTCGCCGAGGAGGCCTGCCCGCTGGGACTGGCTCCCACCGCCAGCACCACCGCGGCGCTGGCCATGGGCGACGCGCTCGCCATCTCGCTGCTGGAAGTACGCGGCTTCACCTCCGACGACTTCGCCCGCTCGCACCCCGGCGGCAAACTGGGCCGGCGCCTGCTGCTGCTGATCGATGACCTGATCCATACCGGCGAACGGGTGCCGAAAGTCACCTCCGGCACCCTGATCTGCGACGCCCTGCTGGAAATCACCCGCAAGGGGCTGGGTGTGACCGCGATCGTCGACAATGACAACGTGGTGCAGGGTATTTTCACCGACGGCGACCTGCGCCGCGCGCTGGACCGCGCCGCCGACCTGAACGCCACACCTATCGATGAACTGATGACACGCGACTGCACGCTGGTCTCGCCCGGCCTGCTGGCGGCGGAAGCCCTGCAGATCATGGAAGACGGCAAGTTCAGCGCACTGCTGGTGGTCGATAACAACAAGCACCTGATAGGCGCTTTGAATATGCACGACCTGCTGCGTGCCGGGGTAGTATAAAAATGAAAGACATCCTTGAAAAAGCCGCCCGCATCAAACTCCTGATCTTCGATGTCGATGGCGTACTCACCGACGGCAGCCTGTACCTGGACGATGACGGCCGTGAGTACAAGGCGTTCCATTCCCAGGACGGGCACGGCATCAAGATGCTGCAGAAGCACGGCGTGCGCTGCGCCATCATCACCGGCCGCACCTCGACGCTGGTGGAACACCGTATGCGTAACCTGGGCATCGACCTGATCTACCAGGGGCAACACAACAAGCTGGAAGGCTTCGCCGACCTGCTCGCACGCGTCGACCTGGCCCCGGAACAGGTAGCCTATGTCGGCGACGACGTGGTGGACCTGCCGGTGATGCGCAAGGTCGGCCTCGCCATCGCGGTACAGGATGCCCACCACTGGGTCATCAAGCACGCCCACTGGCAAACCCCGCGCGCCGGCGGCCGCGGCGCGGCGCGTGACGTCTGTGAAATGCTGCTGGAGGCGCACGGCGTGCTGCAACAGGAGCTGGAAAGCTACCTGTGACCGGCAGCGAGCGATGGACTTTGTCCGGCGTACTGGTTATCAGCATGGCCAGCCTCTGGCTGTACCTGTACAGCAGCCGGCTGACCCTGCCCCCCTCCGCCACCGCCCCGCAACCCGACCTCACCATCGAACAACCGCACTGGCTGCTGTTCGATGCCCGGGGCCGCATCAGCCGGCGCCTGCAGGCCACCCGCCTCGAGCAATGGGCCGGGGAAGACGGCGCACGCCTGTTCGACCCCCGGCTCCGCTTCAGCGACAGTCAGCAGCGGCCGTGGCTGGCAGAAGCCCGCCACGGCCGTGTTCATACACAGGACGACACCTCCCTGTTGCTCGAACAGCAGGTGGTACTGCGCCGGGAACAGACCACGCACGGACCGGTCATAAAGACCGGGCGCCTGCACATCGCACAGCACGGCGACCGCATCGAAACCGACGATGCGGTTGAACTGGACGCGGGGAGCTGGCATTTTACTTCCAACGGGCTGCGTACCGATCTGGGCAAGCAGCGCCTGGAACTTCTCGCCAGGGTACGAGGTATACATGAATAATCTGCACAAGCGGTTGTTGTTGCTGCTACTGACCACCTTCCCGGTAACCGGCTGGACACTCTCCAGTGACCGCGAACAACCCATGCTGATCGAGGCTGACCGCGCCGAACTGGACGATGCAAAAGGCATCAGCATCTACCGCGGCAACGTACGCGTAACCCAGGGCACGCTGCTGCTGACCGGTGAAGTCATGACGGTCTACAACAAGGGCGACGAGGTCCAGAAAGTGATCATGGAAGGCACCCCGGCCACCTACCGGCAGCGCCCCGACAACAAGGACCAGGACGTGCGCGCCCGCGCGCTGCACATGGAATATTTCACCAACCCGGAAAAAATCGTCCTCACCAAACAGGCCGAGGTAGAGCAGGAAGGCAACGTGCTGCGCAGCGAACGCATTGTCTACGATGTGCCGCTGGACCGGGTCAACGCCGGTACCACCGAACCGGACGAGCGGGTACGCATCACCATCCAGCCCAAACCCGGCAAGCCGCCCGAAGTCAAAGACGCGCCACCGGCCAGCCCATGAGCCGTCTGCAAGCCCGTGAGCTGAGCAAGACCTATTCCGGCCGCACCGTGGTGGACGCGGTGTCGCTGCACGTCGACAGCGGCGAAGTGGTCGGCCTGCTCGGCCCCAACGGCGCCGGCAAGACCACCTGTTTTTACATGATCGTCGGCCTGGTGCCCAGCGACGGCGGCTCGGTCTGGCTGGACGATACCGAACTCACGCACTTCCCCATGCACATCCGCGCCCGTCACGGCGTCGGCTACCTGCCGCAGGAAGCCTCGGTATTCCGCAAGCTCAGCGTCAATGACAATATCCTTGCGGTGCTGGAAATGCGCAAGGATTTAAGTCGTCGCGATCGTGCCGATAAACTGGATGAACTGCTGCAGGAACTGCATATCAGCCACCTGAGCGAACAGAAAGGCCTGAGCCTGTCCGGCGGCGAGCGGCGGCGCGTGGAAATTGCGCGCGCCCTGGCCATGGAGCCACGCTTCATCCTGCTGGATGAACCTTTCGCGGGCGTCGACCCCATATCGGTCATCGACATCCAGCGTATCGTGGAACACCTGACCGATCGCAATATCGGGGTGCTTATCACCGATCACAACGTGCGCGAGACACTCGGCATCTGCAATCGCGCCTACATTATTGGCAGTGGCCAGACACTGGCCGAAGGACCGCCGGATGATATCCTGCAAAACCAGAAAGTACGCGACGTCTACCTGGGCGACCACTTCAGAATGTAGGCTGGTAATAAATAGCAATAAATCCTTCACTGGCATAATAAATGCAGTAGAATACGAACCTGTTACCGGGCCCCGCCTGTCGGGCAGCCGGACTACAGAGAATCAGTAACAGCATATGAAGCAGTCCATCCAGCTCAGGCTTGGCCAGCACCTGACCATGACCCCCCAGTTGCAACAGGCAATCCGCCTGCTGCAGCTCTCCACGCTGGAACTGCAACTCGAGGTCCAGGGCATCCTCGATTCCAACCTGATGCTGGAACCGGATGAAGCCGACGCCCCCGCCAGCGCCGACAGCAACATGGAAGCCGGCCAGGAACAGCGCAACAAGAACGAGGCGGAAGCCGGCAATGAAACCCCGCCGGACAGCCCGGAAGCCGAGGTCTCAAGCGCCAGCGAAACTATTCCCGAAGACCTGCCGGTCGACACCAACTGGGAAGACACCTTCGACATGGGCGCCACCAGTTTCAGCGCCCCGGCCGACGGCGACGGCAGGGATTTCTTCGAAACCCACACCGGCTCCGGCGAAACCCTGCACGAACACCTGGCCTGGCAACTGGACCTGACCCGCTTCAGCGATATCGACCGCCATATCGCCGAAACCATCATCGATTCCATCAATGACGACGGCTACCTGAAAGCCAGCCTGGAAGAGCTGCGGGAAGGCCTGGATCTCGACCCCGAGCTGGGAATCGGCGTCGAGGAGATCGAGGCCGTACTGCACCGCATCCAGCATTTTGACCCGGTCGGCGTCGGCGCACGCGACCCCGCCGAGTGCCTTGTCATCCAGTTGCTGGCGCTGGATCCCGACACGCCCTGCCGCAAGCAGGCGCTGCAGCTGGTGCAGGAGCACGTCACATTGCTCGGTAATCGGGACTATAATCAGATTATGCGGCGCATGAAGCTCTCCGAAGCAGAGCTTCAGGAAGTGCTGAAACTGGTCCAGTCGCTCAACCCGCGGCCCGGATCGCAGATCACCAGCGCCACGCCGCAATATGTAGTACCAGACGTATTTGTCTTTAAAAACAAGAGCAAATGGCAGGTGGATCTGAATATTGAAGCGGCACCCCGGCTACGCATCAACAGCCATTACGCCAGTCTGGTGAAGCGTGCCGACAATAGCGAAGACAATACCTATCTGCGTAATCACCTGCAGGAGGCGCGCTGGTTCCTCAAAAGCCTGCAAAGCCGGCACGAGACGCTGCTCAAGGTGGCTCGCTGTATCGTCGACCGGCAGCGTAATTTCTTCGAGTACGGCGAGGAAGCCATGAAACCGCTGGTGCTGCGCGACATCGCCGAAGCCGTGGAAATGCACGAATCCACCATCTCGCGCGTCACCACCCAGAAGTACATGCACACGCCACGCGGCATCTACGAATTCAAGTATTTCTTTTCCAGCCACGTCGGCACTGAAGATGGCGGCGAATGTTCGGCAACCGCCATTCGCGCCATTCTCAAGAAACTGATCGCCGCTGAAACCCCGACCAAGCCGTTGAGCGACAGCAAAATCGCCGCCCTGCTGGCCGATCAGGGCATCAAGGTAGCTCGCCGGACCATCGCCAAGTACCGCGAAGCGATGTCCATTCCCCCTTCTAATGAACGTAAACGCCTCTCCTGAGGCCATGGACGAGGAGTATATCCATGCAAATAGATGTCACCGGACACCACGTCGAACTGACGGATCCGCTAAGAAACTATGTCAACGAAAAATTCGAACGCCTGGAACGCCACTTTGACCACGTCACCGACGTGCACGTCATCCTGAGCGTAGAGAAGCTGCGCCACACCGCGGAAGCCACCATGCATATCACCGGCGGCAAGCTGTTTGCCGACAGCACCGAGGAAGACATGTACGCAGCCATCGACAGTCTCACTGACAAACTGGACCGTCAGATCAAGAAGCACAAGGAAAAAATCACCAACCACCATCGCAGCGAAGGCGCGATCAAGAAACAGAGCCTGTGACACCATGAACCAGATGCGGGCAGCCGTGATGCATGGCTGCCCGCCGGATCAGAACCCGCTACCATGCCAATCTCAGAGCTTTTGCAACCCGACCGCATCGCCTGCCAGCAGGACAGCTCCAGCAAGAAACGCTGCCTGGAAACACTCAGCACACTGCTGGCCGGCAACCTGACGGATTTCACCGACGGCGAGATTTTCAACAGCCTGATCGGGCGTGAACGCCTGGGCAGCACCGGGCTGGGCAACGGCGTGGCATTGCCGCACGGCCGTATTCGCGGCCTGAAACAGCCCATAGCCGCACTCGTTACCCTCAAACACGGCATCGACTTCGACGCCATCGACCGTAAACCGGTGGACCTGCTGTTCGCACTGCTGGTGCCGGAAGAATCCACCGACGAACACCTGCAAATACTGGCCCAGCTGGCCAGCCTGTTCAGTGACCCGGAGTTCTGTTCCCGGTTGCGCAACTGTAATGACAGTGAGCAGTGCTTTGAACTGATCAACAATCAGGGCCGACAACAACTGTCCGCATGAACATCGATGCCTCAGTCGGTACGCTGTTCGAAACCCTGGAAGACAAACTGGGACTGCGCTGGCCGGGCAGCCGCCTGGGCGAAAGCCGCGCCATCAAGAACCCCGTATCGGACCAGACCGGCACCGCGCTGGTCGGCCACCTGAACCTCATCCACCCCAACCAGGTGCAGGTACTCGGCGATACCGAGATCAGCTACCTGGAACGTCTTGGCGAGGCCTCGCGCCGTGACCTGGTCGACCAGCTGTTCGACGGCAATACCGACCTCATCGTGGTGGGTGACGGGCAGCAGGTGCCGGACGACATCAAGCAACGCAGCGAGGCCAGTTCCACGCCGCTGCTGGTCTCCGACCAGCCCACCGTGCAGCTGGTCAACTACCTGCAGTACTACCTGACCAACCTGTTTGCAGAGAAAATCACCCTGCACGGCGTGTTCATGGAGGTATTCAGCCTGGGCATGCTGATTATCGGCGATCCCAGCGTCGGCAAAAGCGAACTGGCGCTGGAACTGGTGGCACGCGGCCACCGCCTGGTGGCGGACGATGCGCCGCTGTTCGCGCGCACCTCGCCCGATACACTCAGTGGGCGCTGCCCGGAAATATTGCGCGACTTCATGGAGGTACGCGGCCTGGGCGTGCTCAATATCCGCGCCATGTTCGGCGACAGCGCCATCAAACAGGCCCGCAACCTGCGCCTGATCCTGAAACTGGTGCAGATGTCGGAAGCCGAAATGCATACGATCGACCGCCTGCACGGCGCCCGCGCCACGCGCACCATCCTCGGCGTCGACATCCCGGAAATCACCCTGCCGGTGGCGCCCGGCCGTAATCTGGCGGTGCTGGCCGAGGCCGCGGCCCGCAACCATACCCTGCTGTTAAAAGGCTACGACTCCGCGCGTCTGTTTATGGAACGTCAGACGCGTTTCATGGACAATAGCTGACACCAAACATACGGACTAGCGTGCTGTGAAACTGGTTATTGTCAGTGGACATTCCGGCTCGGGCAAAAGTGTGGCGCTGCACACACTGGAAGACCTCGGCTATTACTGCATCGACAACCTGCCTGCCGGGTTGCTGAGCGCGCTGGCGCTGGAGCTGAAACTGGCCCCGAACCCGGTGGAAATCGCCGCGGTTGGTATCGATGCGCGCAACCTGCCGCAGGCACTGGAGCAGTTCAACGATATCCTCGACCAGCTCCGTACCCAGGGCGTGGACAGCGAGATCCTGTTCCTTACCTGTGACCCCGACACCCTGATCAAGCGTTTCAGCGAAACCCGCCGCCGCCACCCCCTGAGCAATGACAAGGTGTCCCTGGCGGAAGCCGTGGCACAGGAACGCGCCCTGCTGGAGCCCATCGCGAAAAATGCCGACCTGTTTATCGACACCAGCAAAACCACTATCCACCAGCTGCGCGGCCTGGTGCACCAGCGCATCGAACGCCGCCATGAAAGCCGCCTGTCACTGTCATTCGAATCCTTCGGCTATAAACACGGCATCCCGACCGATGTCGATTTCGTGTTTGATGCACGCTGCCTGCCCAACCCGCACTGGCTGCCCGAGTTGCGCCCGCTGACCGGGCGCGACCCCGATGTCGTCGCCTTCCTGGAAGGTGAGGAGCTGGTGAAAAAAATGTACCAGGAGTTATGCGACTTTCTGGACAACTGGATCCCGGCCTTCGAGGCCGACAACCGCAGCTACCTGACCATCGCCGTAGGCTGTACCGGCGGCCAGCACCGCTCCGTGTACCTGACCGAGCGGCTGGCACACTATTTCGAGGACCGCTACCCAAGCGTGGCGATCCGGCACCGCGAGCTGACGTCGTGAACGTCGGCATTCTGCTCATCACCCACGGCAACGTCGGCGCAGTCCTGCTGCAATCGGCCACCGAAGTGCTGGGCGTCTGCCCGCTCTCCACCACCACCCTGTCGGCCCCCTCCGGTTGCGACCCGGAACGGGTGCTGGAACACGCCCGCGAAGCCGCGCGCAAGCTGGACAGCGGCGACGGCGTGCTGGTTCTGACCGATATGTACGGCGCCACGCCCAGTAACATCGCCTGCCGCCTGCGCGACACACATGCCGTGCGTGTCGTCTCCGGGCTTAACCTGCCAATGCTGATCCGGGTACTGAACTACCCTTACCTGGACCTGGATGACCTCATGCACAAGGCGGTCACCGGCGGCCGTGACGGGATACTCCTGTGCAGTGCCGAGGGGGATCCACATGCGGGATAAGACCGTCACCATCGTCAACAAACTCGGCCTGCATGCGCGTGCCGCTGCCAAATTCGTAACCCTGGCTTCATCCTTTGCCAGCAATATCAAGCTGGCGCGTAACGGCCAGCAGGTCAACGGCAAGAGCATTATGGGCGTGATGATGCTGGCCGCCTCGCGTGGCAGCGAGATCACACTCAGCGCCGAGGGCGAAGACGAGCAGGAAGCCATCGAACGCCTCGCCGAACTGATTGCACAGCGTTTCGGTGAAGACGAATGAGTATCGCCATTTCCGGCATCGGGATTTCACGCGGCATCGCTATCGGTGCGGTGCAACGGCTGGAACAGGGTGAGATTGAAGTCTATGAAGCCGCCATTCCCGGCGCCCTCATCGAGGAGGAAATATCGCGCTTCCGCCGCGCAGTACGCACCGCGCGCCAGCAACTGAAAGCGATCCGTAACAGTATCCCCGAAACCACCACCGCCGACATCACCGATTTTATCGATACCCACCTGCTGATGCTGGAAGACAGCATGCTGACCGCCACGCCGGTGGAACTGATCCGCCAGCACCAGTGCAATGCCGAATGGGCGCTGAAAATCCAGCGTGACGCACTGGCACAGGTGTTCGATGAGATGGATGACCCGTACCTGCGCACCCGCAAGGATGATGTGGACCACGTGGTCAACCGCATCCTGCGCATCCTCACCGGCCGCGACACCCACGCCGACCCGCTGGATGACGACCAGCTGCGCGGCGCCATCGTGATCGCCCATGACCTGACACCGGCCGAAACAGCCCTGCTGCACCACCAGGGCATTGCCGGCTTCATTACCGAATCCGGCGGACCGCTGTCGCACACTGCCATCCTGGCGCGCAGCCTCGGGCTGCCCGCCATCGTCGGCACACACACCACCCCGCACCAGATCCGCGACGGTGACAACGTTATCCTGGACGCCTCGCGTGGCGTACTGCTGGCCGACCTCGATGCCGCCACCCTGCGCGACTACCGTCGCCAGCAACGCCAGCAGCAGAAATACCGCAGCGAACTGAAACACCTCAAGGATGAGCCGGCGATCACACTCGACGGCACGCGCATGCACCTGGTCGCCAACGTGGAGCTGCGCGAAGACGTGCTCGCGGCGCGCCGCGCCGGTGCCGAGGGTATCGGCCTGTACCGTACCGAGTTCCTGTTCATGAACCGCACAGATATTCCTGACGAGGAAGAACAGTTACAGCAATACCTGAGCGTGGTGAAAACCCTCAAGGGACTGCCGGTCACCATCCGTACGCTGGACCTGGGTTCCGACAAGGAGTGCGGCGCCGAGCCGGCCCGGGAACATACCCCGGTAAACCCGGCACTGGGACTGCGCGCCATCCGCCTGTGCCTGAAACATGCCGACCTGTTCCGTCCCCAGCTGCGCGCTATCCTGCGCGCCTCGGCCAAGGGGCCGGTACGCATGATGATCCCGATGCTGTCCAGCGCGCACGAGCTCGACACGGTGCTGGCGCTCATCGATGACGTCAAACAGGAACTGCAACGCGAGCGCCTGGCGTTCGACCTGCATATCCCCGTGGGAGGCATGATCGAGGTGCCCGCCGCCGCGTTGTCCGCCAGCCTGTTCGCCCGCAAGCTGGATTTCCTGTCCATCGGTACCAACGATCTGATCCAGTACACGCTCGCCATCGACCGTGTGGATGACGAGGTCACCTATCTCTATGACCCGCTGCACCCGGCGGTGCTGCGCCTGGTTAAAATGGTCATCGATGCCGGCCGGCAATACCACACGCCGATCGCCATGTGCGGTGAAATGGCCGGTGACACGCGCTACACGCGCCTGTTGCTGGGTATGGGCCTGACCGAATTCTCGGTGCACCCCACGGCGCTGCTGGAAATCAAGGACACCATCATCCACAGCCGCGTCGCCGATTTCCATACCCAGGTGGACGGCATCCTGCAGGACGACGAACCCGCTGCCATTATCGAACGGCTGGACGCGCTCAACAAAATGTAGGCGGGCTTGGTGTTGCGGCGGCGGCCGGACTGTTACACTGCGCAGCTGTTACACAGCACAGGCAGTCCCGGAGCCCGTCATGGCGGAGACCACCGAGCAGAAAAATACCCAGGAACGGCTGGAAGTCCTCACCGCGGCGCTGCACAGCGGCACCGCCGACCAGGTACGCCACCTGCTGGCCAGCCTGCACCCGGCTGAAATCGGCGACCTGCTGGAATCCCTGCCGCACGGCCCGCGCGAAATCCTCTGGGAACTGGTCGACGCCGCCGACAAGGGTGAAGCCCTGGTCGAGGTCAACGACGAGGTACGTGCCGGTCTTATCGAGGAAATGGAAGCCGACCAGCTGGTCGCCATCACCGAGGGTCTCGATACCGACGATCTGGCCGACGTGCTGCACGACCTGCCCGGCGCCGTCATCCACGAGCTGCTGTACTCCATGGACAAGCAGAACCGGCAGCGACTGGAAGCGGTGCTGTCCTACCCGGAGGACACTGCCGGCGGCCTGATGGACCTGGACGTGGTCACGGTGCGCGCCAATGTCTCGCTGGACGTGGTGCTGCGCTACCTGCGCCTGCGCGGCGAAATACCGGATCTCACCGACAGCCTGATCGTGGTCGACCGTTTCGACCGTTACCAGGGTCTGCTGTCACTGGCCACCCTGCTCACCAGCGACCCGGATGCCAGCGTTGCCGAGGTCATGGACAGCGAGGTGGACGGCATCCCCGCCAGTACACCCAGCGACGCCGTCGCGCGCCTGTTCGAGGACCGCGACCTGATCACCGCGCCGGTTGTCGACGACGACGGCAGGCTGCTCGGGCGTATCACGATCGACGACGTGGTCGACGTCATCCGTGACGAAGCCGACCACTCGCTGATGAGCATGGCCGGCCTGGACGAGGAAGACGATATCTTCGCCCCGGCGATACTCAGCGCCCGGCGCCGCGCCGTGTGGCTGGGCATCAATCTCGGCACCGCCTTCCTGGCCTCCTGGGTCATCGGGCTGTACGAGGGAACGCTGGAAAAAGTGGTCGCCCTGGCGATCCTGATGCCCATCGTCGCCAGCATGGGCGGCATCGCAGGCAGCCAGACGCTGACCATCATGATTCGCGGCCTGGCCCTCGGCCAGGTCGGGCACGGCAACTCGCGCATGCTGATGCGCAAGGAAATCCTGGTCAGCATGATGAACAGCCTGATCTGGTCACTGGTGGTTGCAGCTATCGCCATGGCCTGGTTCCAGAGCATGGAGATCGGGCTGATTATCGCGGCCGCGCTGGCCATTAACCTGGTGTGCGCGGCGCTGGCCGGTTTCAGCATCCCGCTGGCCCTGAAACGCCTGGGCATCGACCCGGCACTGGCCGGCACCGTGATACTGACCACCATTACTGACGTGGTGGGTTTTATGGCTTTCCTGGGCCTGGGCACCCTGTACCTGATGTAGCGCAGCAACCTACGCAGGCGTTTCCCCTGCAAGCACCGCCTCCATCTGCGCCTCGCTCACCGGGAATTGCAATACCGCGTACAGCGTAAACAGCTCCGCCAGCTTGTCGATATACTGGTGCTCGGCCTTGTGCACCAGCACGATCATGCGCGCCTGCGGTGCATATTTGCGCAGACTCGCCAGCAGCACATCCAGGTTGCTGACATTCACCCCCGCGTAATTATTGCTGTAGCCGTAGGCGAATTCGGCAACGACATAATCAGGCCGGTTCTTTTTCAGGCTGGCCATGGCCTTGCGCATGGAATTGAATTTCAGCTCCCGGATACCCAGCCGCCGGTACAGCGCACTGAATTTCGGGTGCGAAGGCGATTCAATGACAGAAAAAAGTATCGTTTCAGGCATGGCGCTTATTCCCGCACGCCGAAATTCATTCCGATAGAGAGACGGATCGCGCTGCTGTTATTACGTGTCACTTCGTGTACCACCTTTGGCGGGAAAAATACAAAACGCCCCTCGCGCGGCGCAATGCGACGACTGTCATCACCCTCCCCCAGCACCAGTTCACCGGAGTCCTCCGGCACCCGCACGTAGTAGACGCCCGACACCAGCTCGTCATCTTCGTCGTGCCGGTGCGGCAGGGTGACATGACCCGGCCCCATTTCATTCAGCCAGAAACCGCAGGCCAGCCCCTCGACCCGGCGCCCGAGAAACTGCTGCGCCCCCTGGCGAGCCGCCTGCAATACCGGCGCCAGTGCGGGCAGCAGGGTTTCCGGCACATAGATATTTTCGTAACGCCCCTCGAAATAATGCGAACGTTGCAGGTCCGGCATGTCGCGCACGGCCTGGTACTGCTGCCATAGGTCACGGTTGATGCGTTTTGCATCAGGCAGTTCCAGCAAATGGCAGTCGGGCCGGGCGTCCTGTAATCCGGTCATGGCGTGATTGGCATACTGTGCATCGAATGCCGCATAATACCGGCAAGCTCGGCAATTCTGAACCCGGTACGCCAAAACCCATGAATGAAGACGATGAATTCGATCCGGAAACCGCACCGCCCAGTAAATCCCGGCTGAAGCGCGAAGCGCATGCCCTGCAACAGCTGGGCATCGACCTGCTGGATCTCTCTGAATCCGTTTGGGAGACACTCGGCCTGCCGGAGACACTCATAGCCGCCCTCACCGAGGCCAAACGCCTGCATTCACGCGGCGGCCGCAAACGGCAGTTGCAATTCATCGGCAAACTGATGCGCGACGTCGATCCCGAACCCATCGAGGCCTACTTCACCCGGCAGCGCCTCAAGGCACGCCAACTGGCCCAGGCGCACCACCAGCTGGAGGACTGGCGCGACCGGTTGATCGACGAAGGCGACCCTGCCGCCGAGGACTTTCTGCAGCAGCACCCGCAGGCCGACCGCCAGCACCTGCGGCAACTGATCCGCCAGGCGAGAAAAGAACAGGCACAGAACAAACCGCCCAAATCCAGCCGGGCGTTGTTTCGTTATATCAGGGACATCTAAGGAAGGCCTGATTAATTCGTCATTCCGGCGAAGGCCGGGGATCCAGGCGCTGGATTCCGGCATCCGCCGGAATGACGTATACGGAATTAATCAGGGTTTCCCTAAGTACTGCACCTGACAGCCGGAAAAAAAACGGCCCCCGAAGGAGCCGTTTCTGACCGTACCGCCCTGATTATGCGGCGGCTTTACGCCTGTCCATTCCAGCCAGCCCGAGCAAACCGGAACCAAACAGCCAGACGGCAGCCGGTACCGGGACGACACTCTGGTTGATAATCTGGCCCGAATCACCGATCAGGTTGTTGTAGTAAATATTCAGCCCGTTAAGGTTCAGCAAGCCGGAAGCATCTGCAAACACCAGGGTATCGACGTACAGTGCCTCTGCGACACCGAAGCTTCCGTTACGGTTGCCGTTATCCCAGAAGTCGCTCAGGGATACCCGCCCGCGCCGATCACCAGTTCCGCAAGATCGAAATTATTGCTGAAACCCAGGGGATCGCCAACATGGTTAAGCGGGTCGGTGCCGATATCCACGCCACCGATTTCAAGCGTACCCCAGGCACCCCAGTCGCCCACGGCAGCACCGACACCGCCGGTCATCTCCAGCGTTGACAGCGTATCGAAAGACCACAGGGTCTCGTCTGTCATTGCAAACGACAGGTCTCCCGATACCGACAGGGTGGCGTTACCAATCATATCCAGTGTTGCGGTAGGGTCCAGGGTCAGATTGGTACCGGTCAATGTGGCATTGGTATTGATCTCCAGTGCACCGCCATTCGAAACACCGATGTCGCCGGATGTTGTGACATTTCTATTGGCGTTCAACTGGAGCTTGCCGCCGTCGGCCTGCCATTGCCCGCTACCGCTTGCATTGGCCTCCATGGCGAGCGTGCCATTCTGTACCGTCACGCTACCGTCGTTAACCACGCCGCTGTTGACCGTCAGGGTTTCCGTAGTGCCGGCAAGTGCCACCTTAAGATTTCCGTTATTTTGAAAGCTGCCGTTGCCCAGCAAACTACGGCTGGTGCCGGTGATGTTGAAGCTCGCACCCGCCTCGTTGCGCAAGGTCAAACCGGCATTCAGCAGGCGTACCGTGCCCGCCGTCCAGTTCGCCGTCTGGCCCGTGCCGTTCACCAGTACGCGCGTGTTCTGGATATCCATGAAGTCGCTCGACATGGTCAGGCCGCCGTCCGCGCGGGTTGTACCCGCGCCTGCCATGGTGCCGGCCGTACCCGTCCAGCTGGTCAGCCCTGTAATAAAGAGGTCGTTACTTCCGTTAACAGTGCCCCCCTGATAAAGCCAGCTCCTGTACGGTGATTGCCTGGTCCAGCGTCACGGTACCGGTTGTAACGGCAGCGGTATCGTTACTGTTCGGGAAACTGCCTAGACAATTATTCCAGTTACTGTCCGTCCAGTTACCGATGCCACCCACCCAGACACAGTTTGCAGCACTGGCACTGAAACTGGCCGCACCTGAACAGATAAGGCCAGCAACGAGTTCGCCGCAAGGGTTAACGATGATTTGGATTTGGCGGCGCGTGCTGCGCCATACGAGAGTGAATCATTCATCTCTGGACTCCTGGAGATTTTCTCATTGCCTGAATTTCTTTGTCTGACTTGAACAGTGACGGGTCTGGGCACTGAATCAGGCAATGCTAAAGTAAATTGAAAAATATGCCGACGCAGAACGCGGCCAGCAAACGTGGTTTCTTATTGTTCCTTCTACCTGCTTACGCATCCTGGCGTTCATAACGTACTGAACCGACTGCGACGATTTATGCAGTAAGCAACTACCATGCCCGCCAAACGAGGCTTATTGAAATCATGAACTTATATTTTTTTGCACCCAAAGGCACACAGCAATAATGTAAAGTTTTCCTGAAGGGGTTCTGGCATTTTTTACAGGCGCCGGAGATTTGTCGCAATCTGCCGACAATCACCAGGACACCAGTTTTTTGCGCCGTACCGTCCGGATTAGCGCAAAACCGGGTCAGACCTTGCAGACGATGTTGCGGTGTTCCAGGCAGGGGAAGGTACGGCGGATATTGTTCAGACGCTCCATGTCGATGGGGGCGCAGACCAGGCCCGAACCGTTGGCCAGCTCATTCATGACCAGGCCCCAGGGATCGACGATCATGCTGTGGCCCCAGGTTTCCCGACCATTGATATGGTAGCCACCCTGGGCGGCGGCAAACACGTAGCAGAGGTTTTCGATGGCGCGGGCGCGCACCAGCACTTCCCAGTGCGCCCTGCCGGTTATGGCGGTAAATGCTGCCGGCATGGCGAGGCATTCCATACCCTGGTCGAGCATGGTGCGAAACAGCTCCGGGAAACGCAGGTCGTAACACACCGCCAGCCCCAGTTTGCCGAACGGCGTATCGACCACCACGACCTGCTCGCCGGCCTCGATGGTTTCCGATTCGGTATAGCTTTCATCGCTGTCCATGACCGAGACATCGAACAGGTGAATCTTGTCATAGCGTGCGACCTGCTTGCCCGTGTCGTCATAGAGCAGGCAGGCGGCGCGTATCTTGTTATCGACACCGGCGACCATGGGGATGGTGCCGCCCACCAGCCAGATGCCGTGTTTGGCAGCCTGCTGGGCAAGGAACTCCTGGATCGGACCACCCGCGTCGGCTTCACGCACGGCGACCTTGTCACTCTCTTCCTTGCCCATAATGGCGAAATTTTCGGGTAACACGACCAGTTTGCCGCCCTTGTCGACCGCCATGCCTATCAGGCGCTCGGCCTCGAGCAGGTTGGCGCCCACGTTGGGGCCCGATGCCATCTGTATACAGGCTACTGTCGTCACTCCGCCTACCTCGTCAGTTCCAGTTCAATACGGTCAGCCTGGTGACTGCCCGCAACAAGTTCCTGGTCGTCCAGCGGCACACCCAGCGCCACCAGCCAGGAACGCAGTTCATGCGCCCACAACAAACCTTCCTCTCCACCGGGATAGCGGATCAGCAGCCGCTGCCCTTTAGCCGCTGACCAGCCGGCAATGACCTGCGGCAGGGGCGGCATGGCGGCAACCGACTGGCCGTCACGCGGGCGCGCCCACGCATCGGCCTTCAAGGTCCATTGCGTGGTTTCTGCCTGCACCCAGAGGGGCGCCAGCAACAGTATTGTGAGGACGAATGCTTTCATGGGCAAAGCATAACACAGCATAAACCACTGCCGGCTCACGGCTCGGATTCATCCTCTGCATCGTCAACCTGTGCACCATCATCATTGTCATTGTTCAACCGGGTATATACCGGGTCGTCCCAGCTGCCGCTGACCTGGTAGCGCACCCGTGTCATGCGGTTGAATTTGTCACCCACCAGCTTGTCGGCCAGGAATACGGCGGCACCTACTGCCGGACCACCGGCAATAACACCGGCAAGCGGCAAGGTTGAACTGACCTGCGGCGTAACGCTGACCAGCTGGTCGTAATCCCGTGCTACCAGCCCGGTGCGGCCCGAGATCTCGATCGTGGCGGACGAACCCTCGATGGTGAAATTATTGGTGAAGGCATCGCCGCCCATCACCACGAAATGTCCTTCCATCTTGTCGAAGCTGAAACCCTCCTTGAACACATCCCGGAAATCCAGCGTCAGGCGGCGCTGCAGGGAGTTCAGGCTGAACAGACTGAGCAGTTTACCGGCACCGCCCTCATCGACACTGACCAGCCGCCCGTCCTTGGCACTGAGCCTGATATCGGCTTCCAGTGTCGCCAGGCTGAAGTCGGCCGGCGAACCGGGCCAGTTCAGCTGCAGATTGCCCTTCAGTGCACCACCCTTGACAGCTTTGCCGGTACTCAGCAGTTTCACCAGTTCACCCAGGTCGCCACCATTCACCGTGGCGAAGAAACGCGTGTTCTGCCGGTCGTCAGTATCCAGCCATGCGCCGTAGCCATTGAAAACAATGGCTTTCGAATCCATTGCCAGTGTCTCGAAGCGCAGGCCCTGCGGGATACGCTTGGCAATCAAACTGATCTTGCCGAGGTCACGCTGGCCCCACCTGAGATCGGCGATATTCAGGTTCATCTCGGGCAGGGACTGCGGGCGCACGGGCGAGGCATCCTGATCCGGCGCATCCGCGGCCCGGCTGTCCACGATCAAATGTTCCAGGTTGGCTTTCACCCGGGCCGGAACGCCCTTGTCCGCAAAGATCCAGCGCACCCAGCCGCTGGCACCTTCACCCTGCACGTGGAAATACCAGGGATCGGGCAACTTGCTTTGCGCCTGTATATTGCGCACCCGCATGCCGGCAAGGTAGAAATTTTCAGCCGCCAGGTCCACGCTCAGCGGCGGCACCTTGCCACCCTTGCCGGCGCCGGCGCTGAACAGTGCGATCCAGCGCCCGAGATCCAGCTCGGCAACCCGGCCGGAGACGTGGATCTCATCCTGCTCCGGCAGTTGCAGCACACCGCCCCCCAGCTGTACGTGCGCCTTGCGCAGGTCGCGTCCGTTGCCTGCCAGCAACAGGCGCATGTCGGCGCTACCGGCGTAATGTATATCAAAGGGGTAGCGGGCTTCCTCGCCGGGTACCCAGCTGACTTTCAGGGCGCGCTTTTCGTCAGCAGTCTTGGCAAAGGGGGCCGGGAGATCGGCAGCCACGCCCTGCAGGTCGGAACTCAGCTCCAGTTCCACGGCATGACTGCCGGGGTTCTGCTGGTTGTTGATCCTGAGCAGGGCGCCCCATTGTGTCGAGCCCCGGAGATAAGGGGCCAGCATGGATTTTTTGTCATGCAGGTATTTAACAAGCTTCAACCTGCCATTGATATCGACCAGTGTTTGCGAACTGCCTTCCTTGCCCTGCCGGTATACTGCAACCTGCACCGGTTGACCCAGCACCCTGGCCTGCACCCCGTCAGCGCTCATCCCGTGCCCGGTGAAATGCAGCGTGCCGTGGATGTCATTAAGGCCGATGGCACCACTGCGCGGCACCAGGTCATTGCCGTCCAGGACCACGTCACCGTCAACCCTGACTTTCCCCAACCCGGGTTTCAACGGTATATCCAGTTCCAGGTGCAGGTTTGCCTCACCGGTCGAATCGACACTCCGGACGATAGCGCCGAACTGTTTGCCCAGCGGGCTGGTGGCGGTGTACTCCAGCATGCCGGCCAGTGTCCCGCCTGCCGTGCCGCGTATTTCCAGCAGCGGGTGCTTCAGGTCCGCGATACGGGCAACCACCCGCTTGACCGGCGAATCCTGTATACGCCCCCGGGCGCCGGTAATCTCCATGCTGCGCCCCGTGAACAGCGCCGAGCCATCCAGTTCATCGATCCGGCCCCAGGCGGGGTGATAATCCAGCAGCGTATCCCGGAAGTTGAAACGTGCCTCGAAACGCCCTTCGCCATGGTCAAACGGCATCTGGTTCAGCCTGCCCTGCAACAGCATCCGCGCGTCGCTGACCGTGCCTTTGCGGAAGGCCTGCTTCAGCCACTTGACGGCCTTGGGCGGCATCACATTCTCCGGCAGGTAGTGCGCCACATCGGTCAGCGGAAATTCATCCAGCGCCACCTGCATATCCAGCCAGGGAGCGGACTGCGCGTATGGCCAGTCCAGTTGCCAACGTGTCTCCAGCGACAACGGGCCGGATTCCAGGTGCAGCCGCTGACTTTCGATACGGAACATGTCGGCATAGCGTTCCCAGTGCACCACGCCGTCCAGCCGCGCGACGTCCAGCGTGTCAGAAAACACCTTCGGCATACTCAGCGCAGCGCGACTGGATTCCAGGCGCAGGTAACCCGATTGCAGGTTACCCTCGATTTGACCGGACAGACCGGTCACACCCGGCAGGCCGCCGTTGGCAGCGACCTGCAGGTTCTCGATGGTGGCGCGCGCGGAAAAAGCGGGGGCCGCACCCTCCGCAAGGCGGAAATCGAACTCGGCATGACGTAACAGGCCGTGCGGTTGCAGACGGTCGACCATCGCCATGGCATCGATATCAACCCACGGAAACAAGGGCAGCATGGCCTGTACTTCTTCCAGCACCACCAGCGTCACACCACCGCTTACCGTCAGCGCCGAACCGGTATCGATAGTCATCTGGACGTCGGTCGCCGGCCACACAACGGCATCCTCGCGCTGCAGTTCCAGCCCGAACAGGCGGGCCTGCCAGTGCTCGTCTACGGCCTGCCAGCGGAACCGGCTGCCCAGGCTGTCCACGCTGAATGCCTGGGCATCCGGCGTGGCATTTTCCAGGTGCAGGTGGTGCAGGGTGAAGGCACCACTGCCCCATTCCGCGCGCAGGGCGCGCACACCCACCCACAGCTCAAGGTCGGCCGTACCGCTGACAATCAGCGGCGCACCCGGCAGCAGGTGGCGCAGGGCGTCGAGTTGCAGGGCTTCGGTATCGAGGTAGAGAGTACCCTTCCAGTTGCGCAGGTCCGAACCGCGCCCTTCGAGGTCAGCCGCAATTTTCAGACTGCGTCCCAGCGTATCGGGCAAGCCGGCCTGCAATGCAAGCTGGTGACGCCGGTTGTCATTCAACAGTTGCAGTGACAGGTCAGTGAAACGCTGCGGGGCTTCGAACAGGCCGGGGTCGGTCCAGTCCAGGCGCACTTCCTCGAGGCTGACACTTTCCTGCAGCAGCAACCAGTCGAGCCCTTTCGGCCACTGGCCCGCCCCGTGCAACACATCGGTTTCCAGGCTGAGTTCGATGCCGATCAAGCGGATACCGGCCGTAATCCATTGGTGCTGTGTAATGGAATTAACGATATCCAGCGCGACATGAACTTCATCGACGCTCAGGCTGCCACCGGGAAAACGCGCGTCGCTGATTGTCACCTGCTTGAGTTTCAGTACCGGTGACAGGCCATGCCAGGCGGCATCCAGCGCACCGATCTGCACCGGTCGCTGCAACACCTTTTGCGCCACCGCCTCGATCTGTACCCGGTACTCGGACATGCCCGGCAACAACAGGCGCGCGGCACTGAGCGTCACGGCCAGCGACACAATCACGATGGCAATGCCCCACCAGGCGAAACGGAAAATGCGCCGCGTAACCACCGGCTACCCGCCCGCGTTCCGGCATGGAGAGGTATATTGCTGGCGACGGATCACGGGATAGCGGGACCTTACATCAACACGACGTCAAACTGTTCCTGGTTGTACAGGGCCTCCACCTGGAACTTTATCGGTTTGCCGATGAAGGCCTCGAGTTCCGCCAGGCTGGTGGATTCCTCGTCCAGCAGCATATCCACGACTTCCTGCGCCGCCAGTACCAGCAGCTTCTGCACATCAAACTGGCGTGCCTCGCGCAGGATTTCACGGAAGATTTCGTAACACACGGTCTCGGCGGATTTCACCGAGGCCCGCCCTCCACAGGTGGGGCAGGTCTCGCACAGGATGTGCTCCAGGCTTTCACGTGTGCGCTTGCGCGTCATCTGCACCAGGCCCAGGCTGGAAATTTCACTGATGTGGCAGTTGGCATGGTCGCGCTCGATGTGTTTCTCCAGCGCACGCAGCACCTGGCGCTTGTGTTCCTCGGTCTGCATGTCGATGAAGTCGACAATGATAATACCGCCCAGGTTGCGCAACCGCAGCTGGCGCACAATAGCCTGTGCCGCTTCCAGGTTGGTCTTGAAAATGGTTTCTTCGAGGTTACGGTGCCCGACGTAGGCGCCGGTATTGACGTCGATGGTGGTCATCGCCTCGGTCTGGTCGATGACCAGGTGTCCGCCGGACTTGAGTTGTACCTTGCGGTCCAGCGCTTTCTGGATTTCATCGTCGACGCTGTACAGGTCGAAGATCGGGCGCTCGCCGGGGTAGTATTCCAGCTTGTCTGCAAGGTCCGGCGTAAAGCGCTGCACGAAGTCCTCGATCCGCTGGAAGGTCTCGCGCGAATCGATGCGCAGCTTCTCCACCTCGGCGTCGGAGATGTCACGCAACACGCGCAGCACCAGCGGCAGGTCCTCGTGTACCACCTCGCCCGGGGCAGCTGACCCGACCCGTTCCTGCACCGAAGCCCACAGGCGCTGCAGGAAGCGCAGGTCGTAGGCGATAGCCTCCTCGTTTACACCTTCCGCCGCAGTACGCAGGATAAAACCACCCACGCCCTCCTCGCCACGCGCCGCGAGGACGATATCACGCAGGCGCTGTCGCTCGGTCTCATCCTCGATGCGCTGCGATACGCCCACGTTACTGACCTCCGGCATGAATACCAGGTAACGCGAGGGGATGGTGATATGCGTGGTAAGGCGGGCGCCCTTGGTACCGAGCGGGTCCTTGATCACCTGCACCAGCACCGTCTGGCCCTCGCTCAGCAGGCGGGTAATATTGTCATCGCCGTTGTGCTCGGGCTTTTCTTCCTCGCCCGCCACGGAGATATCCGAGGCATGCAGGAAAGCTGCCCGTTCCAGCCCGATATCGATAAAAGCCGCCTGCATACCAGGCAGCACCCGGCTCACGACACCTTTATAGATGTTCCCCACCAGGCCGCGCCGCCGCGCGCGCTCGATGAAGACTTCCTGCAACATGCCATTCTCGACCAGCGCGACACGCGTTTCCTGCGGCGTCACGTTCACCAGTAATTCAACTGTCATTTGAACTGATCCAATACCTGAATACCGAAATCCTGTAACAGCCGGGCTGTTTCGTACAGTGGCAACCCCATTACACCCGAGTAGCTGCCTTCCAGCCGTTCAATAAATACTGCGCCGAGCCCCTGTATTGCATAGGCACCGGCCTTGTCGCGTGGCTCACCGCTGCGCCAGTAGGCGTCGATCTCATCGTCGCCGAGGCGGCGGAACCAGACACGGCTGTCGCTGACATGGACCGCCTCGCGCCCGGCAACCAGCGCAACCGCGCTCAGCACCCGGTGTTCGCGCCCTGATAACTGCCCAAGCAGTTCACGCGCATGTTGCGCATCGCGCGGTTTGCCGAGTGGCCGGCCGTCGACCACCACTGCCGTATCGGCACCCAGCACCGGTGCTTCATCATTACCTAATTGCGCATGGACCGCACGCGCTTTTTCCAGCGCCAGGCGCGTCACATAAGCCTCCGCAGCCTCATTATCCCACGGCGTTTCGTCGATTTCCGTGACCTGCTGACGGAAGCTGACACCGATCTGGCGCAAAAGCGCCTGACGGCGTGGCGAAGCGGAAGCCAGGATGATCTGCTCGCTCATGTTCAGGACCGGTGGTAGGGGTGGTTATTGAGTATCGTCCAGGCACGGTACAGCTGCTCGGCGAGCAATACCCGCACCAGCGGGTGCGGCAGCGTCAGGGTGGAGAGCGACCAGCGCTGTTCGGCACGTTCCAGGCAGGCCGGCGCCAGGCCGTCCGGCCCGCCGACCAGCAGACTCACGTTGCGGCCGTCCTGCAGCCAGCCCTGCAACTGCCCGGCCAGCTGTTCAGTCGACCAGGCACGCCCTTTGACATCCAGCGCGACGGCCAGTTGCCGCGGTGCGACAGCAGCGAGCATGTGCTTGCCCTCCTCGTCAACGGCGCGCGCCACGGGCGTGGCCCGGGCACGCCGGGCAAGCGGTATTTCAGTGAGTTTCAGGGCACACTCGCGCGGCAGGCGCCGGGCATATTCCTGGTACCCCTCGTTGACCCAGGCCGGCATGCGGGTGCCGACAGCGACCAGGTTGATCTGCATCGCCGGCCTACCTCTGCTCGCTTTTCTCCCGTTTTTCCTCGGTGTAGGACCAGAGTTTTTCCAGCGCGTAGAATTCACGGGTACGCGGCTGCATGACATGCACCACCACATCGCCAAGATCGACCAGCACCCATTCGCCTTCGCTTTCACCCTCTACACCCAGTGGCGCCACACCCGCTTCCTTGCAGGCCATGACCACCGCACCGGCCAGTGATTTAACATGCCGGTCCGAGGTACCGCTGGCGATGAGCATGACATCGGTCACCGAGGTCATATCGCGCACATCGAACTCGACGATGTCGACGCCTTTCAAATCTTCCAGCGCCTGTCGCGCCGTTTGTTTCAGTTGTTCAGTCTGCATACCAGTTCTCTTGCCTGATGTGATCCAGTACGGTCTCCGGTAATAAATAACGCGGGCTGTTGCCCTGCGCCAGCAGTTCCCGGATCCGCGTCGATGAAATGGCCATCTGTGTCACGCCGACCCCGAGCACACAGCCGGCCGGCCGTTCGTGTAGCTGTTCGACGCCTGTCACGCGCGCGGCGTCCACCCGCTGCGCCAGTTCGCCCTGCTGTGGCCAGACGCCCCCCGGACGCTGCATAACCACCAGGTGACACAGGTCCAGCAGTTCCTGCCAGCGGTGCCAGGTATCCAGTCCTGCCAGGGCATCCATGCCCAGTGCCAGGCACAGGGCCTCGTCACCGGATTCCCCGCGCAGTGCTTCGAGGGTGTCTATCATATAGGACGGTCCCGCCCGCTGCAGTTCACGTTCGTCTATTGCCAGCGCCGGTTCGTCCCGTACGGCCAGCTGTAACAGCGCCAGGCGCTGCCCGGCGTCCAGTCGTGGCGCAGCGCGGTGCGGCGGCAAGCGGCAGGGCAACAGGTGAACACGGGGGATACCCAGCGCCTGTTGCACATCCAGCGCGGGTCGCAAATGGCCAAAATGGACGGGATCGAAAGTGCCGCCGAGGAGACAGATCATCTACTCTCTGATATGCCCGTCGCCGAGCACCACGAACTTCAGCGAGGTCAGGCCTTCCAGGCCGACCGGCCCGCGTGCGTGCAGCTTGTCGGTACTGATACCGATCTCTGCGCCGAGGCCGTATTCAAAGCCGTCGGCGAAACGCGACGAGGCATTGACCATCACCGAGCTGGAGTCGACTTCGCGCAGGAAGCGACGGGCGCGGGTGAGGTTTTCTGTAATGATAACGTCGGTGTGCTGTGAACCGTGCCGGTCGATGTGATCCATGGCGGCATCCATGTCGGCAACCACCCGGATCGACAGGATGGGCGCGAGGTATTCCTCGTCCCAGTCAGCCTCGGTTGCCTCGTTTACACCGTCGAGCAGGGCGCGGGTCTTTTCGCAACCGCGCAGTTCCACGCCTGCCTCCCGGTACATAGCACCCAGCACCGGTAACACACGCGCCGCGATGCCCTCGGCGACCAGCAGGGTTTCCATGGTATTGCAGGTGCCGTAGCGCTGGGTCTTGGCGTTAAATGCCACCTTCACGGCCTTGTCCAGGTCGGCCTGGTCGTCGATATAGGTATGACAGACGCCGTGCAGGTGCTTGATGACAGGAATACGTGACTCGGCCATTACTCGTTCGATGAGGCCCTTGCCCCCGCGTGGCACGATAACGTCGACAGAATCTTCCAGCCGCAACAGCTCACCGACCGCCGCCCGGTCGGTGGTGGCAACCACCTGTACCGCCGTCGCGGGCAGGCCGGCCTGTTGCAGGCCCTGTTCGATGCAGCGCGCCACGGCCTGGTTGGAATGCAAGGCTTCCGAACCGCCGCGCAGGATGCAGGCATTACCCGACTTCAGGCACAACGCCGCCGCATCGGCGGTTACGTTGGGACGCGATTCATAGATGATGCCGATCACACCCAGCGGCACGCGCATGCGCCCGACCTGGATACCGGACGGCCGGTAGTCGAGATCACTGATGGCGCCCACCGGGTCGGCCAGTGCGGCGATCTGGTGCAGGCCCTCGGCCATGCTATCGATACGCGCATCGGTCAGTTCAAGGCGGTCCAGCAGTGCGGCATCCAGACCGTGCTGGCGGCCGGCTTCAAGGTCCTTGCGGTTTTCACTGCGCAGCTGTTCCCGGTTGGCCAGAATAGTATCGGCAATCGCAAGCAACGCGGCATTTTTGGCCCCGCTCTCCGCCCGGCTCATGAGCCGTGCTGCCGCGCGCGCCTGCCGACCCAGCTCCTGCATGTAGGCGGGTACATCGAAATCCATGGATTCTGCTGATTTACTCATGACACAAAACGCATTCCAGTGAAGACCAAAATTCAGGCGGAAACCGGCAAGGTTGCCACACCGGCCAGCCGCAGCGTCAATTGTAACAGCTCGTCCCAGGCACTGCCTGCCGCGCGGCCCTTGGCGACCCGATCGATGTGCGCGCAATGCTGCATCAGCGACCACCACTGGCGCCCGCGAATACGCTGTAATACGCCGCTGATCAGGGGTTTGCGCTTATCCCACACATGCCATGAGGCCATAACCTGCGCCATACCGGCACCGCCATGCAGCTCGCGCGCCATGCCTGCCAGACTGCGGATTTCACGGTTCAGCGCCCACAATACCAGCACCGGCTCGACACCTTCACCGCGCAACCCGGCGAGTATGCGCTGGGCATGCAGCGCGTCACCGCCCAGTGCAGCATCCACCAGCCCGAAAACGTCATAGCGCGCACTGTCGGTAACCAGTTCGGTGACGCGCTCCAGGTCCAGCGGCCCCGGCCCGTTGAGCAGATAGAGTTTTTCGATCTCCTGGTCTGCAGCCAGCAGGTTACCCTCCACGCGCTCGGCGATCAGGCGTAAGGCATCGCGGTCCGGCTGCATCTTGTGCACACGCATGCGCTGCTCGATCCACGCCGGCAGCCGGTTAATATCGACCGGCCAGACGGTCACCGAGACACCTGCCTTGTCCAGCGCCTGTACCCACTTGCTGCGCCGCGCCGCCGTCTCCAGCTTGCCGGAAACGATAAGTAACACCGTGTCTTCAGGCGGTCGTTCGGCGTACTCGCGCAGGATCCGGGTCCCCTCCCGGCCGGGCTTGCCGGTCGGCAGGCGCAGCTCCAGGAGACGTTGCTCGGAAAACAGCGACAGGCTGTCGCCGGCCGCCAGCAGGCTGTCCCAGTCGAAACCCGGCTCGACGCTGAATACCTGTCGCTCACTGAACCCCTGTGTACGCGCGGCATTGCGAACCGCATCGGCGCATTCGTTCACGATCAGGGTTTCGTCACCGTGGATGAAATACACCGGCGCCAGCGTGCCGGCCAGCTGTTTTGCCAGTTGTTCGGGACGCAGCTGGGTCACTGTTTGCGCAACCCGGCGCCGATGCGGGTAATGATCTGGCGCGCCAGGCTGGCACGCATCTGCACATGCAGTTGCTCGGATTCCGACACCTTGCCCAGCAGTTCAGTTTCGTCAAACACGAGGTCGCGCACCATGCGCAGTGACTGCGGCTGCAACAACACTTTGCCCCCGGGGTCGGTCAGCACAAAGGTCACCTGTTCCAGCAGTTCATACTCGGTGGCCTTGCCGGTACTGCCCACGGACAGGATGCGGTTCTGGGAATTCTCGTGGGTGATTTTCAGGATCGCCGTGGCCTGTTCGCTGTTTTCCACAATGCGCGCGCCGGCCGCCTCCAGTTCTACACGCAGTGCACGCGCCATGCCGGTGTAGGGATTATTCGACTCCAGGAAGGTCTCCTGCAGCACCGGTGGCAAATCGACATCGCCACGCAACTTGAAACCACAGGCCGACAACATCACCAGCAGTAATGGCACGACAAGGTAACGGTAGTGTTTCATCTATAGTCCTTTCCGGTCTCAGCCGACCACCAGGTTGACCAGGCGTCCCGGCACCACGATGATCTTGCGCAGGGTCTTGCCTTCCATATTACGCTGTACATTGGGTTCCGCCAAAGCACAGGTTTCGATTGTCTGCCGGTCAGCATCGGCGGCCACCGCTATCTTGCCGCGTACTTTGCCGTTGACCTGCACCACCAGTTCGATACTGTCGCGGCGCATGGCGTCGGCATCGGCCTGCGGCCAGGCGCAATCGACCAGCGCCGTATCATGCCCGAGCGCCTGCCAGAGCTCGTGGCAGATGTGCGGCACGATGGGCGCGAGCATCAGCACCGCAGCCTCCAGCGCCTCCTGGACCAGCGCGCGACCCGGTGCGGAATCATCATTGAAGTGGCCCAGCTCGTTGAGCAGTTCCATGTTGGCGGCAATGGCGGTATTGAAGGTATAACGCCGGCCGATATCGTCACTCACCTTGCTGATGGTTTCATGCAGCTTGCAGCGGAAGGCTTTCTGTTCCGCGTTCAACGCGGCAACATCCAGTGCCGGCGCGACACCGGCCGAGAGGTGTGCGGACACGGCTTTCCACAAACGCTTCAGGAAGCGCGAGGCACCTTCCACACCCGAATCCGACCACTCCAGCGACTGCTCCGGCGGCGCGGCGAACATCATGAACAGGCGCACGGTATCGGCGCCGTACTGGTCGATAAGCGACTGCGGGTCCACGGTGTTGCCTTTGGACTTGGACATCTTGGAACCGTCCTTGTTGACCATGCCCTGGGTCAGCAGGCGTTTGAACGGTTCATCGTGTTTCACAAGGCCGAGGTCGCGCATCAGTTTGTTGAAGAAACGCGCGTAGAGCAGGTGCAGCACGGCGTGCTCGATACCGCCCACGTACTGGTCGACCGGCGACCAGTAGTCCACGCGTGCGTCCAGCATGCTGCTGTTCGCATCCGGGCAGGTGTAACGGGCGTAGTACCAGGAGGACTCGAAGAAGGTATCGAAAGTGTCGGTTTCACGCTCAGCCTGAGCGCCACACTTCGGGCAGGCCACGTCGATGAAAGCGCGGTCCGACTTCAGCGGTGAGCCGCTGCCCTCGATCACCACGTCACGCGGCAACTCGACCGGCAACTGGTCTTCCGGCACCGGCACCGAGCCACAGGACGGGCAGTTGATCATGGGAATCGGGCAGCCCCAGTAGCGCTGGCGGGACACACCCCAGTCGCGCAGGCGGAAGTTGACGGTCTTGCGACCCTTGCCGCGCTGCTCCAGCCAGGCGGCGATGGCATCGAAGGCCGCCTGGAAGCCCAGGCCGTCGAACTCACCGGAATTGCGCAGCTCGCCCTTGTCGGTAAAGGCCGCCTTGCTGACATCCGCCTCGACAGCGTCATCTTCCGGGTAGATCACCTGCTTCACCGGCAGACCATATTGCTGTGCAAATTCCCAGTCGCGCTGGTCGTGCGCCGGCACGGCCATGACCGCGCCGGAGCCGTATTCCATCAGCACGAAGTTGGCGGTCCAGACCGGCACTGTCTCGCCGCTGACCGGGTGGACAGCCCTGAGTCCCGTATCCACACCCTTTTTCTCCAGCGTGGCCATGTCGGCCTCGGCCACCTTGGTGTGGGCGCATTCGTCGATAAAGGCCTGCAGGGCCGGGTTACCCGCGGCGGCTTTTTTCGCCAGCGGGTGCTGCGCGGCAACTGCGACATAGCTCACCCCCATCAGGGTGTCGGGGCGCGTGGTATAAACGGTGAGCGGCTCGCCCTCAACGTCAAACTGTAATTCCACACCTTCCGAACGACCGATCCAGTTGCGCTGCATGGTGCGCACCTGCTCGGGCCAGCCGTCCAGCTGGTCGAGGTCGTCGAGCAACTGCTGGGCATAATCGGTAATCTTCAGGAACCACTGCGGGATCTCGCGGCGCTCCACCGGGGCGCCGGAACGCCAGCCCTTGCCGTCAATGACCTGCTCGTTGGCCAGCACGGTCTGGTCGACCGGGTCCCAGTTGACCACGGCGGTTTTCTTGTACACCAGCCCCTTTGCAAACAACTTTGTAAAAAACCACTGCTCCCAGCGGTAATAGTCGGGGTCGCAGGTCGCCAGTTCGCGCTCCCAGTCGTAACCGAAGCCCAGGCGCCTGAGCTGGCCGCGCATGTAATCGATGTTCTCCAGCGTCCACTTCGCCGGCGGCACCTGGTTCTTGATCGCCGCGTTCTCGGCCGGCAGGCCGAAAGCGTCCCAGCCCATGGGCTGCAGCACATTCTTGCCCAGCATGCGCTGGTAGCGCGAAATCACGTCACCGATGGTGTAGTTGCGCACGTGCCCCATGTGCAGGCGGCCGCTGGGATACGGGAACATGGACAGGCAGTAGTATTTTTCCCGGGCATCGTCCTCCAGCGCACGAAATGTGCCCTGCTCGACCCACAGTTGCTGGATTTTCGGCTCGATATCCTGCGGTTGGTAGCTTTGTTCCATCCCTTACTGCCCGTTTTATGCGATAAAGCGGGGAGAATACCGTACCGCGCCGCGGGCGGCCAATACACAGCCGCGCCGGAAACCTCTAAACTGGGGGAAACCCCGGTCATCACGGAGACATTCATGAACAACCCCGCCACAGACAAACTGGTAGAGGCCTACAACCGCATGATGGAGCGCGTGCGCCATGCGCTTGAGGAAGCCGAGGCGAAGGCGCTGCCCGGCATCCGCCACAGCATCGAAAAAGCCCGTGAAACCGCGGTGGAGCTGGAAGAACTGAGCCATGACGAGGCGGAAAAGGTCGCCTATTACCTGAAACGCGATATGCAGGACGCCGGCCGCCACCTGGCGGAGACCAGTCATGAACTCGGCGACTGGCTGCGTTTCGACATCGACCGTATCGAGGACAGCCTGCTGGAGATTTTCAGCCGGGTCGCCGACCGCACCAAGGTTGAATGGGTGGAACTGCAGCGCGAACTGGAAAAAGACCCGCCCTTCCACACGGGAGAAATCACCGGGCCGGGCACACTCTATTGCGGGGCCTGCAACGAGGCCCTGCATTTTCACCACACCGCGCGAATTCCTCCCTGTCCGAAGTGTCATGGCACCACATTCAGGCGCTGGCCGGTGGAAGAATAACCGGTTTTAACGCCCGGCGGCTGAAAAATCCAGCGTCAGACGCTGCCCGGTCAGTGTGATCAGGTGACGCACAAACAGCATCAGCAGCAATGAAATGGCCAGCATCTCCAGGAACTCTTCCAGTGACTTGGCAAAATGCCGCACGGTGTATTTGCTCAGGTCATACGCCCCGCGAATCCATACCTGCACATTCCAGGCATGGCTATCGTCCAGTCCCTCGATAAAATCCAGGCCCACTGCCAACGCCATACAGCCTGCTGCCGTGAACAGCAGCAGGCGTTCCCCGCGCGTATGGAACTCGCGCCACAGGAAAAACAGCATGAACAGGCCCGCAGCCGCCAATAGCGGCAACGCTGCCAGGTGCCAGTCGTAACTGGGGAACAACGCCTGCACACGTCCCAGCAGGCTATCCTGTGCAATGGAACCGCCCTCTTCGGTCGCCACAGAAAACATCGATCCCAGCCGCTCGTGGATTTTTGCGCCGTCGTCGGCAGCCATGTAGGTGAAAAAAACGGCCAGGAAACCCCAGCCCGCGATACGTCCGCGGCCGGCGTCATAACTGCGTTGCACCAGGAATATCAGCCACAGCACCAGGCCGGCAACAAAGGTCTGGGTCACCATGAACCAGGTGGCAAGGCCATCCTCGCGGGTGATATTGAACAGACGCTGAATCTGCCCGTACTTGCTGTACTCGGCGTAATTCACCACGGCATCGAGCAGCACAAAAAGGATTTCCGCCGTCAGGCAGAACAGGAAGATACGCAGCGGCAAACGCTGCCCGTTAATGTCGATACGGGCGCCGGAGGTACCGCCCGGGGTTACGGCTGTCTTGTCATTATTGTTCATGACCGGCTCCTTTGCGGAACCAATATAGCATAACGCCCGGACACCGAAACGGCGACCGGGCGTTATACCGTGCTGTTACTCAGCGATCAGGGTAACGGCTGGGGAACAACCATTTCCTCTTCATAGATAACGGTTTCCGCTTCCAGGCAACCGGTCACGGTGTTCTCGCTGCCGAATACATCGGCCATCTGGCCGGCGGCGAGGTCGAACACCAGGCGTTGCTCGAAGCTGATGTTGTTCTCGTCATCGAGGTAGGTTTTGAATACCCGCATGCCGTCCTTGAACACCACGCAGCGGTCACCGCTGTCGGCCTGCAGGATCATACCCGAGTAATCCGTCTCGACAGAGCCGATGATACCTGTCAGCTGGGTCAGCAGCGCGTCGGTATCGAGGATGATCAGCGCGGACTTCAGATCGCCGGGCCTGGTATCGAACATGCCGTCCACGCGAGCGGGGATACCGTCCGCGATAGCGTCAGTGGTCAATGCCTCGCCCTGGCGGGAGAACAGTTTGGTCCCGTTCTGGACCAGGACAGCCAGCGCCGCCTCGGAATCAATCGGGTTGCCGTCCAGGTCGGTCTGACCAGGCAGCGCCAGGAACCTGAACCAGTCGCCCTTGTCGACATCGTTCTGCAGCGGGCTGCGGGCAACACCCACGACCTGCTCGAAATCACCCGGCCAGATGACTTCCGCCACCAGCACCAGCTTCCTGTGGTCGCCGTCATCGGACGAATCATCGTCAGACGAGTCATGATCGGATGCATCATGGTCCTGGCTCTGGTCATCGTGGTTGTCGTGACTCGACTGGCTGTTCGTGTCATTGAGGTCAGCGTCGTCGTTCCGGTCGCCATCGCTATCCTCACTGCGGCTGTCCTGGCCATCATCCTGACTGCTGGGGCTCACACCAGGATTGCGCATGGCGAACCGGCCCACGGCCGTCACGATGTCACCCCTGCTGATCATATTGATATCGGCAGGATTACCGCCGGCATCGAAAAACGAAGCCGGTGCAGTGGCGGCATCGACTTTCACGCAGTAGGGATTGCCGTCCTGTGAGTCATCGTCCAGCGCGTGTCCCTGCGCATCGATATAGCACAGGTCGAAACTGCCGCCGGTATAATCCAGGTTGTAGGCTTCGCCCTGCAGCCGGACCAGCTTGGTGTCGGCGCTGTTGTTCACGACCTTGACGAATACCACGGGGCGGAACTGGTAGCGCATGGCGTTGCCGGTTCCGGTTACCTTGATAGACTTTTCAGCGTCCATGTCCAGCTGGAGCATCAGGCTGTCCCCGGCGGCAACGTCAAAGCTGCCACGCGGGTTGAGGTCCAGCTTGCCGTTACCCGGCAGCGCAGGACTGGCCGTACTGCCATCTTTCATGACCAGCTCGATGTTGGTCAGTGTCAGGCGGATCTTGTCGTAACTGCCTGCCGGAACATCGGTCACGGAAAAGATTTCCGTGGCGGTGGCCAGTTGCAGCAGGTCGAACGTCTTGTTACCGCTGAACAGGATCACGCTGCCGCGGTCGGACATCAGCTCCGCCTGAGTTACCGTCAGGTTGATGGCACTGAAGTCATCGCTGGGCGCATCGGTAACCAGCAGGGTCACAGTACCCGTACCGGCAGGAGAAACCGTGCCGGTTGCGGCCGTGTCACCACCGCCTCCACCACCACAGGAGAACAGGAACAGGGAAATCAGGGGAATGGCCATAAAACTGAACAGCCGGTTAGGCTTTCTCATAATCAGTACTCCTCATGACGCTATTTTATTTTTCAGACTCGCCAATTGTAGCATAATTTGGGATTTTTATACCAATACAGGTGTCTATATCGCCATGCATCCTTATGGTGCAGCGCGATACCCGGCGCCTCAGCCCCCACTTGCCCGGCGCCACGCGAGCACCAGTAACCCCATACTGACAAGCACCACCGGCCAGTTCCCCCAGCGTACATAAGGTGTGGCGCCCGCGCGTGGCTGCACCTTGCCGGTAACAGTCACGGTTTCAAACAGCTGGCTGCGCGCCACCCAGCCACCGTCGGCATCGATAATGGCGGAGATACCGGTATTGGTGGCGCGCAGTACATAGCGTTCCGTTTCGCGCGCGCGCATACGCGCCATTTCCAGGTGCTGGTGCGGCGCCAGAGAGTCACCAAACCAGGCGTCGTTACTGACATTGACCAGGAAAGCCGCCTCCGGCAAGGCATGGATGAGCTGTTCGCCAAAGGCAATTTCATAGCAGATAGAAGCGCCAACCGGGTAACCGGCGGCCTGCAACAGCGGCTGCTGCAGCTCCCCGGCACTGAAATCCGCCTGCGGCACCGGCAAAAAGCCCAGCACGCCGGCCAGCCAGTCGCGCAACGGCAGGTACTCGCCGAACGGCACCAGGTGGACCTTGTAATAAAAGCGGCCCGGCTGGTCGAGGCTGATCACCGTGTTGTAATAGCGCCAGCCGCTACGATCCAGCAGCGGCACACCGGTTAACAGTGATACACCGTGCCGGGCCAGCTCCTCGCGCAGCGGAGCGATGAAATCGGCCTCGACCTGGTCGTAGAACGCCGGGATCGCCGTCTCCGGCCATACCACAAGGGAACTGTCCAGGTGTTCACGGGTGAGCCGGGCATAGTGTTCCAGCGTAGCCTGCTGCTGCCCGGGCTTCCATTTCATGTCCTGCGGTATATTGCCCTGCACCAGGGTGGTGACCAGCGCGTCGCCCACCGGCCGGGTCCAGTGATGCTGGTTCAGCCCGAATCCCGCGGCCCACAGCACCAGCAGGGCGACAGGGGCGACAACACGGGCAGAGCCGCCGGCACGCCACAGCCAGGCCAGCAACCCCGCGCTCAGCGCTGCAACCCAACCGACGCCATACGCCCCCAGCAATGGCGCAAAACCCAGCAGCGGGCTCTCGACCTGGCTGTAGCCAAGGTTAAGCCAGGGAAAACCGGTGAAGATCCAGGAACGCACCCACTCGCTCAGCGTCCATGCCGCGGGGAAAGCCGCCAGCAAAAACCAGCGCGCGGACGCAATCCGCAGGCGTGCCAGCGCCCAGCCCATGAGCCCCGGGAACAGGGCCAGGAACATCACAAACAGCAACATCACGAGAACGGACAGCGCCAGCCCCGCGTTGCCATACAGGTAGATACTGACGTAGACCCAGGAAACACCGACGCCGAACTGTCCGACACCGAACAACCAGCCGGACAGGAACGCATCACGACCGCGGCCGGTGTGCAACAGCAGCGCCAGTACGGCCAGCGACAGCAACGGCAGGGGGTACCACTCAAAGGGCGCAAAACCCAGCGGGAATGCGGCGCCGGCCAGCAGCGCACTCAGTCCTTTCCAGGCCTTGCCCGCGGGGAATGACATGAATTCAGGCGAGAGAGGAAGGGGTAATCGCGTCGGGATTCAGCAACAGCGTAACCTTGAGCAACAGGATACGCCGGTTATCGGCGTTAATGACCTGGAAGCTCATGTTGCCGATAAGAATGGTTTCACCGCGCTTGGGCAAGCGGCCGAACTTGCTGGTCACCAGGCCACCGATGGTATCGAATTCGTCATCGCTGAAATCGGTGCCGAAATATTCGTTGAAGTCCTCGATCGGCGTCAGCGCCTTGACCGTAAAATTGACATCGCTGAACTTGCGGATAAAGGAATCTTCATCGATGTCGTGCTCGTCCTCGATTTCGCCCACGATCTGTTCCAGCACATCCTCGATCGTCACCATGCCGGCGACACCGCCGTACTCGTCGACCACGATGGCCAGGTGGTTGCGGCTGGCGCGGAATTCCTTGAGCAGGACGTTCAGGCGCTTGCTTTCCGGCACGAAGACCGCCGGGCGCAGTATTTCACGCAGCGAAAACTGTTCTGACTGGTTGCGGGATGAATAACGCAGCAGGTCCTTGGCCAGCAGCACGCCGACCACTTCATCGCGGCTGTCGCCCACCACCGGGAAACGCGAATGCCCGGATTCGATGGCGGATTCGATCAGTTCCTCGGGACTTGCATCGCGATTCACCACCACCATTTGCGAACGCGGGATCATGATGTCGCGCACCTGCATGTCGGCTACCTGCAGGACGCCCTCGATCATGCTCTGTGCATCGGCATCGAACAGCCCGCGGCCCTGTGCCTCGCGCAACAGGTAGACCAGCTGCTCCCGGTCTTTCGGTTCGCCCAGCAACGCCTGGCCGAGACGGTCTATCCACGAGCGCTGCGCAGAACCGTTGGCAGATCTATCTTCTTTCATTTTGATAAGGGTCTCCGATACCCAGTCCCTGTAATACCTGTTTTTCCAGGGTCTCCATGGCCTCCGCCTGCACATCGTCCTGGTGGTCATAACCTTGCAGGTGCAGCACACCATGCACCACCATGTGTGCCCAGTGGTCCTGCTCCGGCTTGTGCTGCTGCCGGGCCTCGCGTTTTACCACAGCCGCGCAGATAACAATATCCCCGAGGTGGTTGCAGTCGACGCCGGGCGGCGCCTCGAAGGGAAATGACAGTACATTGGTCGGCCTGTCCTTGCCGCGATAACGTTTGTTCAGCGCACGGCTTTCCGCTTCATCGACCACACGGACAACAAGCTCCACAGCATGCCCCCCGATGCCGGGAACCGCCTGTACCCAGCGGGCAAAGTCCTGTTCAGCAGGTAGTGCAGTGTCTGCGCACGCATACTGAACCTCCAGCTGCAGGCCACCCGTGGCGGCAATGGCTTCAGTCGTCATCACGGGCTTTCTCGAAGCGTTCGTAAGCATGCAGGATTTTCTTCACCAGCGGGTGACGCACCACGTCGCGTGCATCGAAGCGGGTAAAACCGATACCCTCGACACCGTCCAGGACATCCATGACCTGGCACAGGCCGGACTTGATGTGCTTGGGCAGGTCGATCTGGGTGATATCACCGGTGACCACAGCAGTGGAACCGAAACCGATACGGGTCAGGAACATTTTCATCTGTTCGACAGTGGTATTCTGCGCTTCGTCCAGGATCACAAACGCATCGTTGAGGGTACGGCCGCGCATGAATGCCAGCGGCGCGATCTCGATGACATTACGTTCGATCAGTTTCGCCACGCGTTCGAAACCCAGCATTTCATACAGCGCATCATAGAGCGGCCGCAGGTAGGGATCGACTTTCTGCGACAGGTCACCGGGCAGGAAGCCCAGGCGCTCGCCGGCTTCCACCGCCGGCCTCACCAGCACCATGCGGCGCACCTTCTCCTGCTCCAGCGCCTGCACCGCGCAGGCTACCGCGAGGTAGGTTTTACCGGTACCGGCAGGACCGATGCCGAAGTTGACATCCAGTTCGAGGATGTTGCGCAGGTAGTCCTGCTGGTGCGCGCCGCGCGCCTTCACCAGGCTGCGGCGGGCATGGATCAGCAGTTCCTGCTCATCGGCGACCGGTGCTTCATGCAACGCATCGAGGCCGGCCTGCTGCAGATAGAGATGTACGCGCTCCGGCGTCAGCGGCGCTTCGCGGGTCGCGTCGTAAAGATCCAGCAGCACTTCGCCTGCAATATCCGGGGCATTGTCATTGCCGTCGATCTGGAACCTGTTGCCACGGTTACTGATTTCGACATGCAGGCGCCGTTCCAGCTGCCGCAGGTGCTCGTCGAACTGCCCGCACAGGGAGGCCAGCCGCTGATTGTCAGCGGGTTCCAGGGTGAGGCTGATTGAAGAGGGTTCCGGGTCCAAGGTAACAGTTCGTGGCGGGGATCAACCCCAGTTAACTACTTTTGCGGCAGCTGTCGCATCGTCTACAGCGATGAACTCCCCGCGCAGCGAGTTGGGATTGGCGCCGGTGATACGTACCCGCACGAAGCGGCCGACCAGCGCTTTGCCGGCATCGAAATTGACCATGCGGTTGTTCTCGGTGCGCCCGGCCATCTGTGCCGGGTCCTTGCGCGACGGACCTTCCACCAGGATGCGCTGTTCGCTGCCCACCATGTCGGCACTGATCTGCGCCGCCATGTCCTGGATACGTTTCTGCAGGCGCGCCAGGCGCTGTTTTTTGACTGCCGGCGGCACATCGTCCGGCATATCGGCCGCGGGTGTGCCGGGCCTGCGGCTGTAGATGAAACTGAAGGAATGATCGAAGCCGACCGACTCGATCAGCTGCATGGTGGCTTCAAAGTCAGCCTCGGTCTCGCCCGGGAAACCGACAATGAAATCCGACGACATGCTGATATCCGGGCGCAGCTCGCGCAGGCGGCGGATCTTCGATTTATATTCCAGCGCGGTGTGGTTGCGCTTCATGGCTGCCAGCACCCGGTCCGAACCGCTCTGCACCGGCAGGTGCAGGTGGCTGACCAGTTCCGGCACTTCGCCGTATACCTGGATCAGGCTGTCGCTCATCTCCTGCGGATGCGAGGTGGTGTAGCGGATACGGTCGATGCCGTCGACAGCGGCTATATAGGTGATCAACAGTGCAAGGTCGGCCGTCGAACCGTCGGCCATGGCACCGCGGTAGGCATTGACGTTCTGCCCCAGCAGGTTGATTTCACGCACCCCCTGCCCCGCCAGGCTGACCGCCTCGGCAATGATGTCGTCGAACGGGCGACTGACTTCCTCGCCACGCGTGTAGGGCACCACGCAGAAGGTGCAGTACTTGCTGCAGCCTTCCATTACCGACAGGAAAGCGGTCGGACCCTCGGCACGCGGCTCCGGCAGGTTGTCGAATTTTTCGATCTCGGGGAAAGACACATCCACCACGCTGCGCGCGCCACGCGCCGCATCGATCATGGCCGGCAGACGGTGCAGGGTCTGCGGACCGAATAC
>DRNU01000139.1 GCA_011374975.1 Gammaproteobacteria bacterium
CGACATCGTCTTTCCCGCCGCCACCTGGGGCGAGGAAGACTTCATGCGTGGCAATGGCGAACGCCGCATGCGCCTGTACTCGAAGTTCTACGATGCCCCGGGCGATGCCAAGCCCGACTGGTGGATCATCGCCCAGATGGCCAAACGCATGGGCTACGACGGCTATGACTGGAAGAACTCCAGCGACGTGGCGGAAGAGATGTCACGCTTCTCACGCAAGAGCCGCAAGGCCTATCACATGATCAAGGTCGCGGCGCATCGCGAGGGCACCACCCTGCACGAAAAGCTGCGCTCATTGGGCACCGACGGCATCCAGGGGCCCACCTTCTACAACTACGAAACCGGCGAACTGCACGGCACCAAGCGCCTGCATGACACCACCCTGACCAAGGCCGACATGGACAAGAAATGGGGCACGGACGGGCCGCAAGGTGCCAATTTCCACAGCAAGAAGTACACCCACTTCAACAGCCAGACCGGCAAGGTCAATATTCAAAAGCACCCCTGGTCGCTGATCTCCGACTACTGGTACTGGCTGCAGCCAAAGGATGGTGAGCTGTGGCACACCAATGGCCGCATCAACGAGATTTGGCAGTCAGGTTTCGATGACACGGAACGCCGCGCCTATATCGCCCAGCGCTGGCCGGCGGATACCCAGTTCATGGAAATCCACCCGGACGATGCCGCGGCGCGCGGTATCGAGTCGGGCGACCTGGTGATGATGTACAACGAGCGTGTACCGACCTTCAAGGACACCATCCTCGGCGTCTACAAAAACCACCTGCAGTTCGACACGCTGATGAAGGAAGGGCACATCGAACTGGGCAAAGGCGCGGTTACTGCGGTGGCCCTGGTGACACCAGCCATCAAAAAGGGCGTGCTGTTCACCAACTTCCTCAACATGTGGCAACCCACTAACTCGTTGCAAGGTGCGGTGGTGGACATCATTACCGGCAATTACAACTACAAACTCGGTATCGCCAAGGTGAAGAAACTGGGCGAATCCAAGTACAAGAGCACCTTCAACAGCCTGAGCTTTGTGCCGCGCAACCTCACTGCCTAAACTAGACAGACGGCACAACAGCAGGGGCTGTACCTCATCCGGGAATTTCCCGGCGAGGTACAGCCCCTTTTTTTGCTTAGGGTATATCTAACCTGAATCCGTGTCCTCAGCAGAATGCTTCTTTACCATTCCGTAAAGTTCCTCCCGGTGTCGACAAAGCCGACGTATCATTGAGGGCACTTCTAACAGCCTCCTGACACGGGCAACCGGCATCACATGACATATTACCTGGCTCGACCAAGCCGTCTCACTCTGGTCGCCGCAGCTGCGCTGGCGATGCTGAGCGGTTGCGCCACCTATCAAGCACAACCGCTTGACGAGCACTCGCCGCTGGCGACGCAAATCGACGGCCTGCAATTGCCCGCGGGCACATGGCGAGAGGGAACCCGGGCGGGTTATAAACTCAATCCGGCCGATGGCCTGAACCTCATCGAACTCGGCATGCTGGCGGTCATCAACAACCCCGGGCTGCGGCAACTGCGTGCGAAATACCGGGTCGCCGGTGCGCAGGCGTTCGCGGCAGGCCTGTTGCCGGATCCGCAGCTCAGTGCCGGACTGGACAAGCCCACGGGCAACACCGCGGGCCTGGTCGATGCCTGGGGCCTCGGACTGGGTTACGACATCGTCTCCCTGATCAACCGCCAGGCGCGCATCGATGCGGCGCACAAGGGGCAGGACAAGGTGCGCCTTGATCTGCTCTGGCAAGAGTGGCAGGTCATTCAGCGCACCCGCACCCTGGCGGTACGCCTGCAGCTCGAAGGCAAGCGCCTGATGCTGTTGAAAGACATGCGTGCCCTCTACCGGGAACGCTACCGGCGCTCCGCTCAGGCGCTGCAGGAGGGTAACGTCACCCTCGACGTCAATGGCACCGATCTGACGGCGCTGGTCAACATACTCAGCCAGATCAACCGTCTGGAACAGAGCCTCAATCAGACCCGGCATGACCTCAATCTGCTGTTAGGCCTGGATCCGCAGGTGGTGATCGAGATGTCCCCACTACCCGCGGTGATGGCCCTGCCGGCGGAAACGGTAAACGCCCGCCTTGCCCGACTCGCCGAGTTGCGCCCCGACCTGCTGGCACTGAAGGCCGGCTACGAGAGTCAGGAGGCACGCGTCAGGGCGGCGATTCTGACCCAGTTTCCATCCCTGGGTATCGGCATCAATCGGGCACGCGATACCGGCAACGTGTACACGACGGGCCTGAGCATCAACCTCTCCCTGCCCCTGTTCAACGGCAACCGCGGCAACATCGCCATCGAACGCGCCACCCGTGAGCAGTTGGGCGAGGAATTCCGTGCCCGCCTGGCGCAGGCCCGCATGGATATCGACCGCCTGCTGGCCCTGCAGACGATATTGCACCGGCAGCAGGAAAACCTGCACACCTACCTGCCACGCCTGGAGACGCTGGTCGAACGCGCGCGCCGCGCCTACAGCCGCAGCGACATCGGCGCGTTGACCTTCCTCAACATGGAATCCACCTGGACCCGCAAGCGGCTGGAGCAGATCCGCCTGACCCAGGCCGCGTGGGAAAACCGCATTGCACTCGAAGCCCTGCTGGCCCTGCCCGGTTATCCCAAAGCACCCCTGCCAATAGCCGCCAAGACGCGGGAGACGGCCCCATGACGACAGCCATCACAAGATATTTCTATCTGATCCTTGCCCTGGGCATGGCCGTCATGCAGCCCGTGCAAGCGGGCGAACCCAGTGTGCAGGTCAGGACTGCCACGGTTGCCTCGCAAGAGATCAGCGAAACTCTGACGGCATTTGGTGTGCTGGCCGCCGATCCCGACCAGGTGCTGAGCCTGTCGCTGTCCCGCGCCGGCCTGATCAACCGCGTCTGGGTGCGCCTCGGCCAGCGCGTGAAGAGTGGCGACCGGCTGCTCGAAATCGTCACCGCGCCGGTTGAGCGCATGCAATACCTGCAAGCGAAAAGCGCCGTCGACTTTGCGCAGCGCAAGCTGCAACGACAGCAACAATTACTAGCCGAACAACTGTCGACCAAGGCCCAGGTCGATGCCGCCGCCAAGAATTTTCAGGATGCGACGGCGACGCTGAAGGCCCTGCAACAGCGTGGACAGGGCGTGGAGAAAGAAATCCTGCGTGCGCCCATGGATGGCATCATCACCCGGCTCGACGTGTCCCAAGGACAGCGCGTGCAGGCGAACACCACGGCCATGCTGATTGCCGACGAGCACCGGCTGATCGCACGCCTCGGCATCGAGGCAGAAGACCTCGCAAACGTGCGGGCCGGTACCCCGGTGACCATCACTTCGGTGTTTGTCCCCGATGTCACCATTGCCACCACGGTCCGCGAGGTGCACGCGATGATCGACCCGGCCACCCATCTGGTGGAGGTGCTGGCTGCCGTTCCCGAGGCGCAGATTGGCCAACTGATCCTCGGCAGCCGGATACTCGGCCGGCTCCGGCTGGCGACCTACCGCGCACTGGTGGTGCCGCGCAGTGCGGTGCTGTGGGAGAGAAATCAGGCGTATGTGTATGTCGTCGATGCGGGCAAGGCCCGGCGCATCGCGGTCAAGGCCGGGGTGGATGATGGCGAACTGATCGAGGTCAGCGGTGATCTGAAGGCCGGCGATACCGTGGTGGTGTCCGGCAACTATGAATTGCGCGATGGCATGGCTGTCAGGGAAGCCCGCTGATGGATCTTGCCCACTGGGCCGCGCTGCACCGCCGCTCGATTCTGTTCCTGGTGGCGGTTCTGGCGCTGGCCGGTATCGCGGCTGGTTTCAAGCTGCCGGTGGCCCTGTTCCCGCACGTGGATTTCCCGCGTGTGGTGGTCTCGCTGGACGCCGGCGACCGCCCCGCCGACCAGATGGTCATCGTCGTCACCCGCAAGGTGGAACAGGCGGTGCGCTCGGTGCCGGGTGTGGCCGGGCTGCGTTCCACCACCAGCCGCGGCAGTGCCGAGCTGTCGATCAATTTCGGCTGGGGCGACGACATGGTCACAGCCATGTTGCAGGTGGAGTCCGCCATCAACCAGGTGCTGCCGGAGCTGCCGCCCGGCACCCGCTTCCGGGTGCGGCGCATGGACCCGACGGTATTCCCGGTGGCGGCCTACAGCCTGACCTCGGATAGCCAGTCGCTGGTGCAACTGCGTGATCTGGCGCAGTACCAGCTGGTGCCGCTGCTGTCGTCCATCCACGGCGTGGCCAGGGTGGTGGCGATGGGCGGAGAACGGGCCGAGTACCGGGTCGAGATCGATCCTGAAAAACTGGCCGCCTACGGACTCACCTTCAGCGATGTCGCCACCGCGGTGTCCGCCAGCAACGTGCTGCAGGCGGTGGGCCGGCAGGAAGACCACTACAAGCTGTATCTGATGTTGTCCGACACCCGCATTCGATCCCTGAAGACCATCGAGGAAACCGTTCTGCGCAGCGGTGCCGATGGCCTGGTGCGACTCGACGACATTGCCCGTGTCTATCCCACCACGGCGCCGCAGTGGTTGCGGGTCACCGCCGACGGTCACGATGCGGTGCTGGTGCAGGTCTACCAGCAGCCCGGTGGCAATACGGTGGAGATCGTGGACGGCGTCAGGCAGCGTCTCGACAGCTACCGCGACAAGCTGCCCAAGGGTGTCGCCATCGCCAACTGGTATGACCAGGCGCAGCTGATCACCGAGTCTGCCAGGAGTGTCCGCGATGCGATTGCCATCGGCGTGGGGCTGGCGGCGCTGGTGCTGCTGGTGTTCCTGCGCAGCGTGAAAATCACCCTGGTGGCGATCCTCATCGTACCAGCCGTGCTGGCGAGCACCATCCTGCTGCTCAATGTGCTGCACATGAGTTTCAACATCATGACCCTGGGCGGCATGGCGGCGGCGGTGGGTCTGATCGTCGATGACGCCATCGTCATGATCGAACACATCATCCGCCGCCTGCGCCAGCGCAAACGGGACATCGCCTTGACCATTCGCGAGGCTGCCATCGAATTCACGCCACCGCTGGCCGGGTCCTCGGCGGCGACCATTATCATCTTTGCCCCGCTGGCCTTTCTCAGCGGGGTCACCGGCGCCTTCTTCAAGGCCCTGTCGCTGACCATGGCCAGCAGCCTGTTCATCTCCTTTCTGCTGGCCTGGCTGGCGGTACCGTTGCTGGCCGAACACCTGCTCAATAAAATGGATGCGGAAAAGGAAGACGTTGGCGTCTTCTCCAAACGCCTGCTGGCGGCTTACCGGCGCCTGATGCAGCGGCTGGTGAAAACACCCGGGCTGGTGCTGCTAGGTCTCGTGCCGCTGCTGTTTGTCGGCGGCATCGCTTACCAGCAGGTTGGCACCGGTTTCATGCCGAAGATGGATGAAGGCGGTTTCATCATCGATTACCGGACGCCGGCGGGTACCTCGCTCAGCGAAACCGATCGCCTGTTGCGGCAGATAGAGAGCATTCTGCAGGCCAACCCGTCGGTGGAAACCTATTCCCGGCGTACCGGCGCCCAGCTCGGCGGTGGCCTGAGCGAGGCCAACGAGGGCGATTTCTTCGTACGCCTGAAACCGCTGCCGCGGCCACCCATCGATGAGATCATGGACGACCTGCGGTCACGCATCGAAAACGAGGTGCCGGGGCTGGAAGTGGAAATGGCCCTGCTGATGGAAGACCTGATCGGCGACCTGACCGCGGTGCCGCAACCGATAGAGATCAAACTCTATGGCGACAATCCCGATGAATTGATGGCAGTGGCGCCGCGGGTCGCCGAGGCCATCGGCAAGATCCGCGGCGTCGTCGACGTCAAGGACGGTATCGTGCTGGCGGGTGACGCCGTCAACATCATCGTCGACCGCGACAAGGCAGCGCTGGAAGGCATCGACCCGAATCTCGTCACCCAGCAACTCAACGCCTGGTTCACCGGGCTGGTGACCACCCAGGTGCAACGGGGCATCAAACTGATCGGCGTGCGCGTCTGGGTGCCGCCCTCGGCACGCGACCGCATTGGCGCCATCGACGAGATCTGGCTGCGGGCACCGGACGGACACCGTTTTCCGCTCAAGCGCATCGCCCGTATCAATGTGGAAACCGGGCAGGCACAGATCACGCGCGACAATCTGAAACGCATGGTGGCGGTGACCGGGCGTATCAGCGGGCGCGATCTGGGCTCGACCATTCGCGATGTCAAAGATGCCCTGGCGCAACCCGGGCTGCTGCCCGCCGACATGTATTACCAACTCGGCGGCCTGTACAAGCAGCAGCAGATTGCCTTTCGCGGCCTGATCGCGGTGTTCGTGGCGGCGCTGGCGCTGGTGTTCCTGCTGTTGCTGTTTCTCTACGAACAGTTCGCCGCCGCCATTGCCATCATGGTATCGCCCTTGCTGGCCATGGCCGCCGTTTTCACCGGACTGTGGCTGACCGGCATCGAGCTGAACATCACCGCCATGATGGGCATGACCATGATCGTGGGCATCGTGACCGAGGTGTCGATCTTCTACTTCTCCGAATACCACGAACTGCTGCGTGCGGATTCGGAAAAAACGGCCGCACTGATCCAGGCCGGCAACAATCGGCTGCGCCCCATCACCATGACCACGCTGGCGGCCATCCTCGCCTTGCTGCCCTTGGCACTGGCGCTCGGTCAGGGCTCGGACATGCAGCAACCGCTGGCCGTCGCCATTATCTCGGGGCTACTGGTGCAGATACCGCTGGTGGTGATTGTCATGCCGCTGCTATACAAATCGCTCGCCCGCATCAAGGATTGAAGCATAGGCTTTGTAGGGCGGGCACCTAAGTGTGAGGTCTGACGAGGTTAGGTGTTCATGTTTAATCGGTAGTTGCGTGTGGCATTGCTAGCCCTGTGCGGAGCCGCATGCAGGGTGTTGTGGGGGCTGGAGGGGGGGATAAAAAACCCTTGGTTACCCGATTATACATTCTCACTACTTACTATGTACAACACCCTCGCCCCTCAGAGAAAACACCAGAAAATTCAATTTCGCCAGCTAACCGTTTTATATAATATTCTGAATCTTCCTGAAAAACAGTCATACAATGTGGACACTTACAAAAATGCAGTTTTTCACCCTGGTAGTTAATTGCCACGGTTTGGCTTACTGGTTTTTCTGCTAAGCAGCTTGGGCACACGATGAGGCTATTAGTTTCTTCTAGTAAGGCTTCAGGATTCTCTTCGAACATGAGAGCACATCCATCACAACAGAACGAATATTCTTTTTCTTGGTATTTGCGTATTACTGTGCTCTCTTTTGTAATACCTAGTCTTACAAGGGAACAACCACATGTAGGGCAAATCGGTGTTTTCATTTTTGATGCCTCCTTATTCAATTTTCTGATGTATAACGCCAGCCGTAACCGGCGCATTTGTAGTGAGCGCAGCGAACGAAAAATGCGTCCGCGTTTACGACATTGTTAGGGCTATATCGCATTATTGAGATCAACTCCGAGACCAGCGACTTTAAGTTCCTTTGCAACTTGTAGACGCCAAGCGCCCGCAGCATCAATTTCTACGTACAAAACCCCAATAAGATCTGAAGGGATTTCGACATCGCCTTTCTTCAAGGCGCAGACTTTTCCTCTACCTAATTTTCCTGCCATATATCCAAGTTCAAGCAACACATTCTGACGGGCTCTCGGCTTCAGATTTTCTTTGTCAGTAACTGTTGCGCCTACATCATCAGGCGTAAGCAGGACTAGAGAGAAACCGACATCAGTGTGTTTCTCCAATTTTTCAATGATGGTTTTGCCTTCATTTGCTTGCTCATGGAGTATTACTGCTTCAAGCCCTAATTTTTCTACGAATCGGGCTGTTGTTTCTTTCACTTGTTCATCGTGACCATGAACAATAAATATTTTGTTATTAGAAACAACTTTTTCTTGTTCATTATCGTTCATTGTCAAATCAGCGAACAGAAATTCATGAGTATAATCTTTACCTTTTGAAAGGGGCAGCAATCGTCGATTAGTTGCCATATCCGCTATTCCTTTCCTCTGCATACTCGCATTGTGCTGCTCTGCATAATAACTTTGAGGATGTTCCGTTTGGGTAATTTTTATTTTTTGAACTTTATCATAATCTCTGACAATTGTTCCGTCGACGGTAAACGGTCGATGAGTATGCCAAGGAGAGACCACCTGCTGCCAAAGTTCTTTAATAGTGAGATCGTTGAAGATTGCAGAGGTATTCTTTTTGCCACCTGTATCAACTTCGATATGACAATGCCAATATTTCTTAGGATAGTTCTCTGGAATTTCCATTTGCTTCCTTGTAAACCCTAACGCTTGTGCTCACTTGCAGCGACTGAGCGGTCAAGTGGTGCACTTTGTTCGGCGCTTCCATTTTCCATGGAATGCCTCCCATTCATGAGCCGCAACGGCTCCTAAACCGGTGACTTCATACGAGTCGCTGTCGCTACTCGGTACGCCCTATTTCCAGATTCTTTCCGGCTAACAGGCGGGCAATAGCGCTGTGCGATCTCTGCCGTCGAGACATCGCTCTGCAGCAGGAATTGATACGACTTTAGCATCTCCGCCAACGTGTCGGGATTGAGGCCATAACTCAACAACCACCAGCTAAAGCTGGTGGGTTCGTTTTACGGACTGAAAGTCCGGATACGGGTCAAAAGACCCGTTTAAGCTTCAGTCCGGAAGTTGTCGTCCACCCTGGGCTCGAAATGATGCTCCAGGTACTCTTTAATCATC